>CALXEH010000016.1 GCA_944387285.1 uncultured Oscillospiraceae bacterium
TGAGTCTCCGTAAAACTCTAAGCGCCATAGGACGCAGCTCCATGCTGTACCCTATGGCGCTTTTGTCAACAGGGCCAACCTGCTATGCCCCTGAAGATCATATGGCAACTGAGAAATTTATCGCCTATCACGAGGCTAAAGCCAAGGGCGGGTACGGGCTAATAATAACCGAGGACTATCTTATCTCCCCTGAGTCCGGCGGATTTCAAAATCTCTTCGGTCTATGGAATGACGAATTGGTCGCAAGCCACAGACGGCTCACAGATAGGGTTCACGCTGCCGGCGGGAAGATCGTCTGCCAGATTTATCATGCGGGAAGAGAATCCAAAACCGCATTTACCAAGACAGGTGAGATATTGGCCCCTTCTCCAATCAAAGACCCCACCCAGCCTGAGACGCCGCGTGAACTCACCCGTGAAGAGATAAAAGACTATGTGGTCAAGTTCGCACAGACTGCAGCAGCCGCCCAAAGAGCGGGTTTTGATGGCGTCGAGATTCACGGCGGGCACGGCTACCTTCTTAACCAGTTCATGTCTCCTTTCTCCAATCGAAGGACTGACGAATACGGCGGTTCAACGACAAACAGAATGCGTTTCCCGCTCGAAGTTGTCAAAGCTGTGCGTGAAGCTGTAGGCCCGGATTATCCAATTTTTTACCGCATATCCAGTCAGGAATATGTTGAAGACGGCCTCACCCTTGAGGAAAGCAAAATAATGGCCATCATGCTCGAAGCCGCCGGAGTGGACTGTATTAATTGCTCTCAGGCAGTATATGCAACACGCTGGCTGATCACTCCACCAAGCTATGTGCCAAATGGCTTCGCCGTCAACAACGCCGCTGAGATAAAAAAGGTCGTCAACATTCCGGTCACTACTGTGGGCCGAATAACCGATCCGCTCATGGCAGACAGTATCCTCGCCTCAGGCAAGGCCGACATGGTAGTCATGGCACGCGCTTCTCTGGCTGACCCTGAAATGCCTAATAAGGCGAGAGAAGGACGATTTGAGGACATAATGTACTGCATAGGCTGCATACAGGGCTGCTCCGGTGAAAACGGAAAGGGCAACCCTATACGCTGCCTGGTAAATCCCAGGACTGGCATGGAGAGCGTTTACGACATGGGCCCTGCTGCTGAACCTAAAAAGGTAGCCGTGGCAGGCGGAGGAGTCGCCGGCTGCGAGGCAGCAGTAATAGCGGCCATGCGTGGACACAGCGTAAGCCTGTACGAAGCATCCGACAGGCTGGGAGGTCAATGGAATTTGGCATGCATTCCGCCTTCACGCGGCGCTTATAGCACTGTTGTAAACTGGCAGCGCACGCAATTGAGGAAATATGAAGCAAGCGTGCATCTGAACACCACCTTTACAGCCGAACTTGCTCTCCAGGAACGCCCGGACGTCGTTATCGTCGCTACAGGCAGCCGCCCCTTCAAGCCTCCCATAAAAGGCTCTGACCTTCCGCATGTGGTATTTGCCCATGATGTACTGCGCGGCAAAGTGGAGTTGGGAGAAAACGTCGTTGTAATAGGCGGCGGACTTGTTGGCTCTGAGACCGCTGAACATTTCAGCTGCCACAAACCGGGCAAGTACACAATTATAGAAATGATGGATGACATAGTTCGTGACGGCATCGCCAACAGCAATCTTTTCCTGAAAAAACACTCAAGGAAAACAATGCTGATGTATTCACTTCCTCAACCGTCACTGAGATAACCGAGGACTCGGTCAAATTTAACACAGCGGATGGAACCGAACACTCTGTCAAAGCAGATACAGTGG
The DNA here is from genome assembly GCA_944387285.1 of uncultured Oscillospiraceae bacterium. Taxonomy (GTDB): domain Bacteria; phylum Bacillota; class Clostridia; order Oscillospirales; family Oscillospiraceae; genus Scatomorpha. The sequence continues at coordinate 1,779 of CALXEH010000016.1, forward strand.
TCATGGCCGTCGGCGTGAAGGCGGATACCAGCCTTGCCGACGAGCTGCAGGACCTGGGATTCAAGGTTGTTTTAGCGGGTGACGCACATGACATCAAAAACGGTTACCGCAATATCCGCGAGGGCTTTGAGGCCGGATACAATATTTGACCATGGCCGGACTTGATAACAAATCATGTGAAAGGATGGACTTTATTATGGATAAGACATATTCTTTCGCCAGCTATGACTGGCAGGAGCAGAACAAGAGATACACTGCCCTTGTAAAGCCGCAGCACTTCGCCGTAGCTGTCAAATTCATCCATTCCAAAGAGGAGCTTGATGCGATACCTGACGTACATCCCTTTACTCAGCCCGGGTATTCATGTCGTGTTATAGGCCTTGCCTCATTTCTCAACTACCCCGTTGCCCTAACGCGAGACAAGCAGGCCTTCTACTATTGCGCTGGCGCAAACGGTTTGGGTGAGAAAAATGAAGACTGGCTGGCAGGCGTACCCATGGCGAGCGACCCGACCCGCTGGTTCCGCACGCTGGAGGCCTCCAAAGCTCATACCGATGAAATGCTCAAGACCGCTCCCGATGGGCTCTATGCCATTGCCGCTGCCGCGCTGCATTTGAACGCAATAAAAGATCCTGACGTCATCGTCTGCCAGCTGGTACCTGCAGCGGTATTTATGATGCTCTCAGGCCTTATAGAGAACAATTACCACCGCATTGACCTGCCGTTCATTGGCGAATCTTCATGCTGCGATACTTGGAACTATACTGCAAAGACCGGCAAACCTGGTGTCTCCTTCGGCTGCCGTGGCGACAAAACCCAGGGTCTTCTGCCTGATATCGAGATGCGCCTTTCCATGACTCCTGATGACTTTGAAATCGCTCTCCAAGGCCTCGAACGGCTGCGCGACAGCGGCATTAATTACCCCTGCTGCTGCAGCAGGGTCCCTCCGGAACTTAAATGACCTCGCAAAACGTGGATTCCATTTTGGCAGCAGGATTGCGATAAGCCATCAAAGGCAAAGTAGGGATAAAGCCAAAGCTTTATCCCTATTTTGAAACAGAAGAGAGGATGTTCAGCTGAAGTTATGGGTTTATTTTGTATTTTTTTGTGCATCGTATTGCTGGCGATCTTATGCATGCTCGGAGTACATGTAATTCTCTCCAGCGTGATCTCTGCCGTGATACTTTGTATACTTTTAGGCCTGCCAATTTACGACTCGATAATGGGCCCCATGATGACTGGTTTCGGCAGCTTTATCTCAACTTATTTCGTACTTATACTCCTGGGCGGTTTTTTGTCCTCCATACTCGCCCAGTCTGGTTCTACCGAATCCATAGCTAGGGCTCTTTCCCGTGCTTTCGGCACAAAATATACCATGGTGGCCATTGTATGCATTGGAGTCGTCCTGGGTCTTGGCGGGGTTAATATGTACGTCGCATATTTTGCGGTAATGCCGATCGCTTTCAGCATGCTGCGGCGGGCTGATTTGCCCAGACGGCTTTGGATCGGGGCCTGGGTAGCTGGTACCTCCACTTTTGCCATGACTGGGCCTTTTGTTCCTACAATGCAGAATGCCGTCGGTATCAAATATCTAGGTACAACCGCGGCTGCAGGCTGGCAAGTTGGACTTATCGGCTGGATACCTTTCGGCCTTTTGGTCGTCTATCACGAGTATCGCTCTGGAGTAAGGGCAAAAAAGAGGGGCGAGCATTTCATTGCTCGCCCGGACGACAAATTCTATGACGCTGCATCGGATGATAACCTTCCGCACTGGCTCCTTCCCGTTATACCAATCGCGCTGTTGATACTTCTCATGAATATTTTGGCTTGGCAGATAGAGATATGCCTGCTCCTCTCGGCTTTTTCCGCTGCTGTAATGCTATGGAAGTATCTCCCGCGCGGTCGGGGAGAAATCACGAAGCTTGTCAAGGATACACTCGGCAACGTATCAATAGCAGTGCTTACCCCCGCAGCCACTGTTGGTTTTGCCTCTCTGGTCACAAGCACAGACGCGTTCGCCGGTCTTTCTGCTACCGCCGCCGAAATGAATTGGGATCCCTTTGTAACGTCTGCTGCTGTGGCAGGGCTTGGCGCATGTTTTTCAGGTTCATGTGTGGCAGGTCTTTCCATCTCGTTTCCTACCTGCCTGCAGATGTTCGGCAACTCCGGTATTAACCTTGAAACGCTGCACCGAGTTGCTACAATAGGCGCCGGTACCATTGACTCCCTTCCTTATTCCGGGGCTCTCAATATGTACGCACAGGTCGCTGGAGAAAAAATGAAAGATGTATACTGGGACATATTTTTCGTTTCTGTACTATGCCCCATAGGAGCCACCACCCTGTCTATTTTGTCCGCATATCTACTAGGATTCGCCTATACCTGATAAGGGCATGTGTTGTCTACGGCAGGAGGGCTGGCTATGAACACCCGCACGAAGCATAATAGGGCTTTATTCATTGCCGCGACCGTACTTTTCTGGTTTTCTCAATATGTTTATATTCCCAACTTCACCCCTTACCTTACATCTTTCCTGGTCATGCCGGCCTCTACGGCCGGCATGATAATAGGGGCTTATGGCCTGACCCAGGCACTCCTGCGTGTTCCTGTTGGTCTAGTCGGCGTAAAAGCTGACCACAGCCGTCATGTAATGCTGATCGGCTGTGCCTGTCTCGTTCTTTCCTCGACGCTGTTAAGCTTCTTTAAATCCGGAATCGTGCTCTGGCTGTCTAGAGCACTGGCCGGCGTTGGCGCCGCTTCATGGGTTTGCTTTACCGTTTACTACAGCAGCAACTTCAGCCGCAGCACTGAGCATAATATGGGTGCCATGGTAATTGCCAACAATCTGGGAATGTTTCTAGCATATTCCACTTCAGCCGCACTCAGCGACATGTCCGGAATCAGCGCTCTTTTCGGATTGAGTACCGCAGCAGCATTCGCTGCAGTTGCGCTGTTGTGCATACTGTTTTCTATGTGCGGCAAGGTGGTGGAAGCGCCCCCAGCTGCAATCTCTGCAGGATTCCTAGATATCCTGCGTAATCGAAAGATTTGGATGTGCGCTTCATTTACTGCGCTTTCCCAGTTCGTATCTTTTGCTACTATGATATCGTTTTCTGCAAGCTACGCCGCATCCATTGGCTGCTCAGGAACGCAAATCGGGTTTATATCAATTGTAAACACTGCTGCTGGTATTGCAGCTCCAGCTATCATTGCCGGCAAACCTGTGGACGGCACTCATGGCGCGCGGCTTGTCACCATAGGTTTCGCATGTTTATTTCTGTATTGTGCACTTCTGCCCAGATGCGAAAGCTTTGCCGCTCTACTGGGGCTTCAATTTACAGGTGGCCTAGGCAGAAATCTTATCATGACCTCACAAATGTCTGAGGCAGTCGCCGGGATCCCCTCAGAGCTGCGAGCTCCGGCTATGGGAATATTCCAGAGTGTGTACGGCTTGGGTATGATGCTGGGTCCTATAGCTATGGGTGCTTTGTTAGATTATACCTCAGGATATGTTCAGTCCTTTGGAGCAATGGCTGCACTCTGTTTATGTTGTGCTGCTGCCCCTGCGTTGATTTGCCGCGGCAAATAACCACAGGGCCCCTATAAACTGTTGCGTGTGTTGTTTCACTGTGCTATAATACAATAAATACATAATAATACTTTTGCCAATGAAAGGGCTACGAAATGAGTAACACAGAGAAAATTCGTAAGGCAACCCGACGGCAACAGAAATCGGATATAACAAGAGATAAAATCTACCGTACGGCCGCTAAAATGCTTGAAAAATATGACTTTAACAGCATCACCGTGCGTAACATATGTGAGGAAGCGAACGTATCTACGGGGACATTTTATCACTTTTTTGGTTCTAAAGAGAACTTATGGACCTATTTTTTGTCCGGCGGCCTGGAAGAATATGCCGTTAATTACAAAATTAAATATGAAGGCGACATATCCGAATATATATCGGAAGTTTACGAAATATATCTTAGTTACTGCGTAGATATAGGAATTGAGTTCCTTGCGCACTATTATTCCGGAACGAACAAACAGTTATCCAGAAGTTATAAAGGAGCGGACATGCGTCCTGTCTCCATATGGATAAGGTCTGGCATTGAAGAGGCAAAAAAGGCCGGGGAGCTTTCGGATAGCATATCTACGGAAGAACTTATCCACGATATATGTGTGCTAATAAAAGGCTGCATTTTCGAATGGTGTGTTAGTGAAGGGGACTTTGACCTGATAGGCTACTCTAAGAAGCTGATTTCTCAACATATGCGCGGTGTATTAAACTAGTCTTGGGCATGCACCGGTACAGCGTGGTACAGAAATAAGGCAAAAACGGTATTCTGTAAGAGGCATTTGAAGGGGATTTACTTATACTAACGCGATATCACAGCAATGGTGTGGGGCTTGTTGTCCGTAACAATTGGCGGCAAGCCTTTAAGTTTTGCCTTAGCTAAAATAATCCGAACCCATTTCCTATTGGAAATGGGTTCGGATTATTCTTGTTTGGTGCGGGTAAAGGGGGTCGAACCCTTACGGATCTCTCCACAGGAACCTAAATCCTGCGCGTCTGCCAATTCCGCCATACCCGCGTATTTGTTATATTACTACGTTTTCGCCTCGCCTGTCAACTTGCGCTATTGACATCCTTCGCCGGGAATTGTATCATTTCCATGCTGTTTTTACTTAAAGGGAGGGCTGTCCATGCTTGGTGTGCTTGCCAATTCAGGGGCCGTGCTGGCCGGCGGGCTCGTGGGGCTGCTGTTCAGGGGAAAAATAAAGGAAAAATACACCTCCGCGCTCATGGCCGCGCTCGCCTTGGTCAGCCTGGGCCTCGGCATCATCTGCGTCATCGGCACCTCTGATACGCTCTGCCTCATCCTCTGCGTATCGCTCGGTACGCTCATAGGCGAGCTGCTAAGGATAGACGACGGGGTCGAGGCCCTGGGCCGCCTGGCCGAACGGAAACTCGCCAAAAACGACGGCGGCTTCGCCCAGGCCTTCGTCTCCTGCTCCATCCTCTTCTGCGTCGGCAGCATGGCCGTCATGGGCGGCGTGGAGGCGGGCATAAACGGGGATAACTCCATCTACTACGCCAAGGCCGTGCTCGACTTCGTGGCCTCGCTCGCCTTCGGCGCAGGGCTCGGCGCCGGCGCCGCCGCCTCCGCCGTCTGCGTCCTCGTCTGCGAGGGCGCGCTCACCCTGCTTGCTTCACTCGTCGCGCCCTATCTGGGCCAGGATGTCGTGAACGAGATGTCCGCCGTCGGCGGCGTGCTGCTGCTCGGCCTCGCCATAAACCTGCTCGGCCTCGGCAAAGAGCGCCTGCGCGTTGCCAACATGCTGCCCGGGGTCTTCCTGCCCATCGCCTATCTGCCGCTCTACGGCTGGCTGAGTTCCCTGGCGGCATGAGCAGGCACAAGTATACGGCGGCTATACTCGCCGCGGGCTGTCTCTGGGGCTTCATGGGCCTGTTCCGCAGATACATGGGCGAGCTCGGTTTTTCGGCCTCCGACCTCATCGTCCTGCGCTGCGGCGTCGCGGCCCTGGGCTTTGCGCTCACCCTGCTCTTCACAGGCCCCGCCCAATTCAAAATACGGCTGCGCGACGCCTGGTGCTTTCTCGGCAGCGGCATCGTCAGCCTGCTGTTTTTTACCTTCTGCTACTTCCAGGCCATGAACTACATGAGCCTTTCCGCCGCGGCCATCCTGCTCTACACCGCGCCGGCCATAGTTACGCTGCTGTCCGCCCTGCTCTTCCGCGAACGGCTCACGGCGATCAAGCTCGCCGCCGTGGCCCTGGCCTTCCTGGGCTGCGCGCTGGTCTCAGGCCTGGGTGCGGGCGAGATGGCGCTCTCGGCCGCGGGCATACTCTACGGCCTCGGCGCCGGCCTGGGCTACGCGCTCTACAGCATCTTCGCCCGCTGCGCCCTGCAGCGGGGCTATTCGAGCAACACCATAAACTTCTACTCCTGCCTGCTCGCGGCTATAGGCGCTATGCTGATCTGGGGCACGGACGGGGTCTTCGAGACCGCCGCGGCCTCGGTGCTCAACCTGGGCCTCGCGCTCGGCGCGGGCATACTCACCTGCTTCCTGCCCTATCTGCTCTACACCTACGGCCTCACGGGCATGGAGACCGGGCGCGCCTCCATCATGGCCTCCGTTGAGCCCGTGGTCGCCACCCTCGTCGGCGCGGCCGTCTTCCACGAGAGCATGAGCGCGCTCTCATACGCGGGCGTGGTGCTCGTCCTCTCCGCCGTCGTGCTGCTGAACGTGAAGCCCGGAAAGAAGAAGGCCGGATGACGCAGCAGCGGCGGCGATAGGCGGCGGCAGCTTTCAAGGCGCCGCCGCCGCTCACACCCGGTGCGGGACGCGGGCGGCCGGTACTGCTGGAATATGCCTCCCGTTGAAATGTTCATAAATCTGTGGTATCATGTGTCGGATCCTGACGGTGACGAAAGGAATTTGACATGAAAAGACTTACCGCTATATTGCTGCTGGCTGCCGTCATGCTCTCCCTTGCAGCCTGCGGCGCCGCCGAGCCGGAGCCCACGGCCGACCCGCACGAGGGTATGATCTATGTGAACACCGGCGCGAATTATGAGTGGGTGGACCTCGCCGAGGGCGTGCCCGTCTCGACGCTCACCGAGGATGACTTCGAGGCCGGCGAGGACGGCATCCCCGTCTACACCGGCGAGGCCTACGACACCCGCCTCGGCATCGACGTCTCCTTCTACCAGGGCGACATCGACTGGCAGAAGGTCGCGGAGCAGGGCGTGGAGTTTGCCATGATCCGCTGCGGCTACCGCGGCTCCTCCGAGGGCGAGCTCTTCGTGGACGAGAAGTTCGAGCAGAACATGCAGGGCGCCATCGACGCCGGGCTCGACGTGGGCGTATACTTCTTTTCCCAATCCCTCGGCGCCATCGAGGCCGCCGAGGAGGCACTCTTCGTCCTCGACCTCATAAAGGGCTACGCCATCACCATGCCCGTCGCCTTCGACTGGGAACCGCTCGAAGGCTCGCGCGCCGAGGACATAGACCGGGACGAGCTCACGGCCTCCGCCCTCGTCTTCTGCGAGATGGTAAAGGACGCCGGCTACACGCCCTGCGTCTACCTCTACCGCTACATAGCATACTATGACTACGAGCTCTCCAGGCTCGCGGGCATCCCGCTGTGGATAGGTGCGCCCGGTTCGACGCTCGACTTCTACTACGAGGCCGCCATCTGGCAGTTCTCCTTCACGAGCCGGCTCGAGGGCATAGACGCGGACGTGGACATGAACCTGCAGTTCTACGCGCCCGGCAGCGACCCCGCCTGCCCCACGCCCGAGCCGACTCCCGAGCCCAGCGAGACGCCGGAGCCCGCGGAAAGCCCGGCCCCGAGCGATGCCGCGGAATAAAACTGTTGACAAACGCCTGGGCTCCATGTATAATATTTGCCGACAACTGAAAAGCCTTATCAAGAGTGGCGGAGGGACCGGCCCTGTGAAGCCCGGCAACCTGCATCAGCAAGGTGCCAAATCCGGCGGTGTAAATCGGAAGATGAGGATATACGCTCAAAACCTACGCCTGCCGGTTCCCCGGCGGGCGTTATTTTTACGGAGGTCAGGCCATGCTGGATATGGAAAACTGGCTCCAGCTTTGGAGCCGCGCCGTGCTGGACGAGTTTGGGGACAGGGTGCGCTTCCTCGGCATACAGGGCAGCCGTGCCCGCGGCGAGGCCCGCGATGACAGCGACATCGACACGGTGACAGTCCTCGACCGGTTCGGCCGTGAGGATATCGTGCGGCTCAAGGCGGCGCTCGCCGCGCTGCCGGAGCGCGAAAAGCTCTGCGGCTTCGTCTCGGGCGAGGCGGAACTGCGGGCCTGGGACGCCTCGGAGCTGTTCCAGTTCACTTTCGACACCAGGGCGGTATACGGCTCTCTCGATTTTCTGCCGCAGCCGACCCGCGAGGCCGCGCTGGGCAGTGCGCGCACCGGCGCCTGCGCTCTCTACCACGGCTGCGCGCATTTCCTGCTCCACGGCGGGGACGAGGGCGTGACCGAGGCGCTCGAAAAGACTGCCTTCTTCACCATGAGGGCTCTCGTCTGGCTCGAATCCGGCCATTTCCCCGGCTCGCGCGCCGAACTGCCGGAAAAGCACCGGGAGGTGCTCTTCTCCGGGTCGGAGGAGATGCTGGCCTGGGCTTCGGACGTCATCAAGAACGTATTCTAAATCAAAAAGGAGACATAAAAATGGCAAATTACCTCTTCACCTCCGAGTCTGTGACCGAGGGGCATCCTGACAAGATCTGCGACCAGATCTCCGACGCTGTGCTTGACGCCATACTCGAGCAGGACCCGCAGGGGCACGTCGCCTGCGAGTGCACCGCTACCACCGGCATCATCTACATCATGGGCGAGATCTCCACGAGCTGCTATGTGGACATCCCGAAGATCGCGCGCGAGGTCGTGCGCGAGATCGGCTACGACAACGCCGCCTACGGCTTCGACTGCAACACCTGCGCCGTGGTCACCGCCATCGACGAGCAGTCCGGCGACATCGCCATGGGCGTGGACGCCTCCCTCGAGCTCAAGGAGGGCCAGGAGGGCGACAGCCTCGAAAACGGCGCCGGCGACCAGGGTATGATGTTCGGCTACGCCTGCGACGAGACCCCGGAGCTCATGCCCCTGCCCATCTCGCTCGCCCAGAAGATGGCCCGCCGCCTCACCGAGGTGCGCAAGTCCGGCCTGCTGCCCTATCTCAGGCCCGACGGCAAGACCCAGGTCACCATCGAGTACGACGCCGCCGGCAAGCCCGTGCGCGTTGACACCGTCGTCGTCTCCACCCAGCACGACGCCGAGGTCTCCCTCGAGCAGATCCGCGCCGACATGATAGAGCACGTCATCCTGCCCACCATCCCCGCCGAGCTGAACCGCGGCGACATCAAGTACTACGTCAACCCGACCGGCCGCTTCGTGAAGGGCGGCCCGGCTGCCGACTCCGGCCTCACCGGCCGCAAGATCATCGTGGACACCTACGGCGGCAGCGCCCCGCACGGCGGCGGCTGCTTCTCCGGCAAGGACCCCACCAAGGTCGACCGCAGCGCTACCTACGCCGCCCGCTGGGTGGCCAAGAACATCGTCGCCGCCGGCCTCGCCCACCGCTGCCAGGTGCAGCTCGCCTACGCCATCGGCGTCGCCAACCCCGTCAGCGTCAACGTCACCACCTTCGGCACCGGCGCCGTGCCCGACCACGTCCTGGAGAAGGCCGTGAACGAGGTCTTCGACCTGCGCCCGTCCGCCATCATCCGCGACCTCGGCCTGCGCCGCCCCATCTACCGCAAGCTCGCCGCCTACGGCCACATGGGCCGCGAGGATCTCGGCGTGCTCTGGGAATCCACCGGCCGCGCCGAGGCCCTGCGCCTCGCCTGCGGGCTGTAACAACAACTTTTACGAGGCCCCGCCCCGCCGAGCCCTGACGGCCCGGCGGGGCTTTTTGCGCCCTGCCGTCCCGCCGGACGCTTTGTTGGAAAATTAACTTCCCTTTCCGTGGGGAATGTGTTATGCTTTAAGGAGTGTACACAGGCGAAGGAGGCGGGGCTTTTTGAATTCGATGAAACACCTGCAGGCGCAGGAGGAGGCTCGGGCCAAACAGGAGGCAGAGGAGCGCAGGCTGAGGCTCGAGAAGGAGACCGAGGCGGACATGCTCATCCTCCGCGCGCTGCTCGACGCGGAGCAGCAGGCCAGGCAGATAGAGGACGCAGCCGCACAGCGCCGCGCCGGGCTGGAGGCCCGCGTGCAGGCCGGCAAGGACGAGCTGCTGCTCAAGGTCAGGCAGGAGACCCGCGCCGCCATCGTCGCGGACTCCGGCGCCGAGCGCGAGCGCGCCGACGCAGAGATCGCAAGGGACCGCGCCGCGGCCGACAGCACGCGCGAGCGGCTCAGGCAGAGCTACGCGCTCAGGCGCGAGGGCTACGTCGGGCGCGTCTTTGACATAGTCACGGGGCAGAAGGATGAATAACAGCAGCCGCAAAGCCATGGACATCGCCCTGGCCACGGAAGCCAGGGCCATGTACGCCCATCTCCTCAGCCGGGCGGACCTGGACAAGATCGGCTCTATGCGCACGACGGACGAGCTGCTCAGCTATCTGCTGCGCAGCCCGGCCTGGCAGCAGGCGGCGCTTAGCCTGCCGCCCGCCGGCGCGACGGACGTCCAATTCGCCGAGGCCCTGGGCCGCTGCCTATTTGAGGACTACGAGCGGCTCTACCGCTTCGCCAGCGACGCTTCAAAGGAGTTTCTCATCTTCATGACCTATGAGGCCGAGCTGAAGTTCCTGCTCTCGGCGCTCAGGAAGCTCTCGACCGGCGCGACGGGCGAGCTGTTCTATATCCCGGCGGCCGCCATCCGGCTCACGCGCGGCTTCAACCTCGCACGGCTGCGCGAGGCGAAGAACTTCCAGGACATCGTCGAGGGCGCGGCGGGAAGCATCTACGGCTCCACGCTCAGGGAGCTCACGCTCGACCCCGTCAGCGGCCAGCCCTCCTTCAACGAGGCGGCGCTCCGGCTGGAGGCGAAGTATTACCACAGCCTGGACCACTACCTCAAGACCGGCTACCGCGGCCCGTCCAAGCGCGAGCTGGCGCAGACCGTGTCCTTCCGGGCAGACATGCTCAACATCAGCTACATCCTGCGCCTGCGCCGCTTCGGCACGCCCGTGCAGGAGGCCCTGGAGCTGCTGCTGCCCATGCACGGCGCGCTGGGCGAGGAGACCCAGCGCCGCATACTCGAGGCCGATACCGACGAGCAGGCCATAGCCGAGCTGCGCGCCACGCGGCTGGGCAAGTGGCTCACCGAGGTCGAGGGCAGCTCGCCCGAGAGCCTCGTGCGCTCGGCCGAGAAGATATATTACCGCAAGATCATACACGGCGCGCCTAACCTCAGCGTGGTTGACGCGTTCTTGAAGCTCAAGGAAAACGAGGCGAAGATGCTGCGCCGGGCCTTCGTGGCCCTGCAGTACGGACTGAGCCCCGCAGGATACATGGACTAGCGTCCAAGGGAGGGCAGATAATTGGCGACAGAAAAACTGCTGAAAGCCCTGGTCTCGGGCCCGGCGGAACGGCTGGACGAAGCCATACGCCGGCTGATACTCGACCGGGAATTCCATCCGCTGCCGGCGTCCCAGCTGGGCGGCCACAGGCACAGCCTCAGCCACCAGGAGGGCGAGGACCCCTACAGGCCCGCCCTGGACTCCGCCGCGGCCCTGCTGGCCAAGCTGGGTATCAAACCGGAATTCCGCGAATTCCGCGACAGGGGCTGGACCACCGAAAACTGCGCGGAGTACATCAGCGGCGTCTCCGGCGCGGCCACGCGGATAATAACCCACCGCAACGCCGCCACCAGCCTCGCCGACGACGACGAGGAGCTCATAGCCCGCTTTGAGCCCTTCGCCCTGCTGAACGTGCGGCTCGAGGAGCTGCTGGAGGTCTCGCACATGCGCCTGCGCTTCGGCAAGGTGGACGAGGAGCTCTGGGACGAGCTGCGGCGCGAGGCCGTGGACGAATACGGGGCCTTCATCTTCCGCACCGGCTTTGCCGACGGCAAGATCTGCTGCATCCTGCTGACCCTGCAGGGCGGCGTGCTGCGCGAGGAGGAGCGCTTTGTGGAATACGGCTTCGAGCCCGAGGACAGGCCGAACGCCGCAGGGCTCACGGGCGTGCCGGCCGAGCGCATGGCGGAACTCAGGGCCGAGGCCGAGGCCGCGCGCAAGCAGGCGGCGAGCCTCTCGGCAGAGCTCGCGGCGCTTGCCGAGCGCGAGCGGGACGAGGCGCTCTCGCGCTGGTCCTGGCTGAAATACATGAGCGAGGGCTTCGCCCTGCGCTCCTACGCGGGCTACGACCTGGACGAGTTCTATCTGACCGGCTGGCTGCCCGAGGCCGACGGCCAGAGCTTCAAGCGCGCCGCCGAGGAGCTCGGCTGCGTCTGCTCCTTTGAAAAGCCCGGCCGGGGCGAGCTCGGGCGCGTGCCCGTCAAGCTAAAGGAGGGCTTCTGGCCGCGCATCTTCGCGCCCTTCGTCACCATGTACGGCTACCCGGCCTACGGGGAGTTCGACCCGCGCGTCTTCATGGTCATCACCTACTGCCTGCTCTTCGGCGTCATGTTCGGCGACGTGGGCCAGGGCGCGCTGCTCGTGCTCATAGGGCTCTACATGGTCAAGAAAAAGGGCATGTGGCTCGGCCGCATCCTCGCCGCGGTGGGCTGTTCCGCCGTCGTTTTCGGCTTCGTCTACGGCAGCGTGTTCGGAAATGAGCACCTGCTGCCCGGCTTCAAGGTGCTCGAGGGCAGCGGCGTCATGCAGATCCTGCTCGTCTCCGCCGGCGGCGGCGTCGTGCTCATACTCATCAGCGGCGTGCTCAACATCATCACCGCCTTCAGGCAGAAGAACTACCGCGCGGCGCTCTTTTCCGCGAATGGCGTGACGGGCGTGCTCTTTCTGGGCGGCATCGTGGGCTGCGCCGTGGCGGACTTCGGCTTTTCGACCTCGCTGCTCTCCAGCGGGCCGGTGTGGTTCGTCTTCGCCCTGCTGCTGCTGTCCATCTGGCTGGGCGAGCTGCTCTGCCACGCGCTGGGCCTCGCGCCCAAGGAGCACGGGCACAAGACTTCGACGGGCATGATGCTGCTCGAGGGCTTCTTCGAGCTCTTCGAGGCCTTCCTGTCCTGGCTGTCCAACTGCCTGAGCTTCCTGCGCGTCGGCACCTACGCCATCTGCCACGCCATCATGATGCTCATCGTCTATTCCCTGTCCGAAACCAGCGGCGGCTACTCCATCATAGGCCTGGTGTTCGGCAACGCCCTCGTCATGCTGATAGAGTCCGTCCTGGTCTGCATCCAGGCCCTGAGGCTGGAGTTCTACGAGCTCTTCGGCCGCTTCTATACCGGCCGGGGCGCACCCTTCGAGCCCGTCAGGGTGGACTACACCGCGCAGATCCACCGCGCCGCCTGAGCATATCGCAGTACAATAGAAACATTAGATAAATCGGAGGAATCACACATGTTAAAGCTCATCTGTCCACTCATTGCCGTACTGGTACTCGTCATCCTGCCGCTGTGGCTGATAGCCAGGCGCGCCAAGGCCGGCAAGAGCGTCAAGAAGCCGCTCTACGCCAATCTCTTCGGCTTTTTCGGGGTCATGTTCCTGACGGCCGTGGTCTTCCTGGGCCAGGGCGTGGCCGCAGCCAGCGACGCGGCCGAGGCCGCCGCTGCCGCCGGCACCACCGACTGGACCAAGGCCATCGGCTACCTGGCCGCGGCGCTGGCCGTCGGCATCTCGGGCATCGCCTCTGGCATCGCCGTCTCGAACTCGGCCTGCGCGGCCATCGGGGCCCTGACCGAGAACGAGGGCAGCTTCGGCAAATCCATAGTCTTCGTCGGCATGGCCGAGGGCATAGCCATCTACGGCCTGCTCATAGCCATCGTCATCCTGCTGTTCTGATGCGCTGCTTCTGCATCACGGACGACCCCGACGTGCTGACAGGCATGCGCCTGGCCGGCATAGAGGGCGCGCGCGCCGCCACGAAGAAGGAAGTGGATGCGGCCATAAGCCGCGCCTGCTCCGACGCGGGCGTGGCCGTGCTGATAGTGACCGAGGGCTGCTACGCCCTTTGCCGCGAGCGGCTGGATGAGCTGAAGCTCTCGGCCGGCCGGCCGCTGGTGAACATCGTGGCCGACAGCCGCGGCAGCGTGCGCGCGAGAGACTATATCACGCGCCTCATAAACGAGGCGATAGGCATCAAGCTCTAGGGGAGGCGCCTATGCAAAACAGGAAAAGCAAATTGGCGGACTTCACCGCAGCGGTCACGGGCGCGGCGCAGGCGAAGGCCGCGGAAATGGACGCGGAGACCGAGAAGCTCGAGCGCGAGGCGCTGGAGGAGTATTCGGCCGCGCTGAAGGCCGCAGCGGAAAAGCGCCGGGCCTCCGCCCTGGCGGACGCCAAGGTCCGCGAAAACAAGAGGGTCGTGGCAGAGGGCCTGGCCGCCAAGCGCAGCCTGCTGCAGTTCCGCGAGGACTGCGCCGACGACGTCTTCGACGAGGTGCGCCGCCGCATACTCGAACTGCCGCGCCGGCCAGAATACGCCGAGACGCTCAAAAACCAGCTCTGGCGCGCGCTGGACGCCGTGCCGGGCGCGCGCGAGGCCAAGGTCTGGCTCAGGCGCGAGGATATGGGCTACGCCCAGGGCCTCAATTCGGCCTCGCCGGGCGTGAAGCTGGAATTCCTGGAGGGCCGCTTTGCCCTGGGCGGGCTCGTGCTCGAGTGCGCGGAAAAGGGCCGGAAGATCGACCTCTCCTTTGACGCGGCGCTGGAGGATCTTGAGGGCCGCTTCTCCGAGCTCACCGGCTTCAGTCTGGAGGACGCAGATGGGAAATAATACGGAATACTATATCCACGGCATAAACGGCCCGGTCATAAAGGTACGGGGCGGGCGGAGCCTGCCCAGGATGAGCCTCGTCTACGTCGGCAAACAGCGCCTCTTCGGCGAGGTCGTGTCCTCCGCCGGCGAGGAGAGCATCGTCCAGATCTATGAGGACTCGGGCGGGCTGGCCGCCGGCGAGCCGGTGTATCCGACGAACGAGCCCATGTCCGTGCGCCTCGGCCCGGGCATGATCGGCGGCATCTTCGACGGCATCGGCAGGCCGCTGCAGATAATAGAGTCCATGGCCGGCTCCTTCATCGCCAAGGGCATCAACATCGAGAGCCTGGACGAGACGAAGAAGTGGGCGGTCGAGGTGCAGGTGAAAGAGGGCGAGGACGTGGTGCCCGGCCAGTTTTTCGCCTCCTGCAAGGAGAGCGAGATGACGGAGCACCGCTCCATGGTGCCGCCGGGGCTCGTGGGCCGGGCGGTGGACGTGAAGCCCTCGGGCGAGTACACGGTGACGGAGCCCATCTTCTATGTCGAGGACGGCAGGGGAGCGAGGACGCCGGTGTGCCTCTCGCAGAAGTGGCCGGTGCGCGAGCCGAGGCCCTTCGCCGAGCGCAGGCCGATAGACAGGCCCCTCGTCACGGGCCAGCGGGTCATAGACACGCTCTTCCCCGTGGGCAAGGGCGGCTGCGCCGCCATACCCGGGCCCTTCGGCGCCGGCAAGACCGTCGTCCAGCACCAGCTCGCCAAGTGGTCGGACGCGGACATCATAGTCTACCTCGGCTGCGGCGAGCGCGGCAATGAGATGACCCAGGTGCTCGACGAGTTCCGCGAGCTGAAGGACCCGCGCTCGGGCCGGCCGCTCATGGAGCGCACCATCCTCGTCGCGAACACCTCGAACATGCCCGTCGCGGCCCGCGAGGCCTCCATCTACACGGGCATGACCATAGCCGAATACTACCGCGACATGGGCTACCACGTCGCGCTCATGGCCGACTCCACCTCCCGCTGGGCCGAGGCCCTGCGCGAGATATCCGGCCGTCTGGAGGAGATGCCCGCAGAGGAGAGCTTCCCCGCCTACCTGCCCAGCCGCCTCGCCGGCTTCTACGAGAGGGCGGGCTTTGTCGAGACGCTCTCGGGTACTGAGGGCTCCGTCACCGTCATAGGCGCGGTCTCGCCGCAGGGCGGCGACTTCTCCGAGCCCGTCACCCAGAACACCCAGCGCTTCGTCAGATGTTTCTGGGCGCTCGACCGCTCCCTGGCCTACGCCCGGCACTTCCCGTCGATAAACTGGAATAACTCCTACACCGAATACTTCAACGAGCTCATACCCTGGTACTCGGAAAACTTCGGCGAGGACTTCACCGAGCTGCGCGGGCGGATCATGGCCCTGCTCAACGAGGAATCCTCGCTCATGGAGATCGTCAAGCTCATAGGCTCCGATATCCTGCCCGACGACCAGAAGCTCATAATCGAGACGGCGAAGGTCATACGCGAGGGCTTCCTGCAGCAGAACGCCTTCCACGCGACGGACACCTACATGAAGCCGGCGGATCAGATGTCGATGCTGCGCATAATCCTGCGGCTCTACGACGGGGCGCGGGGCCTTGTAGCGGCGAGCATTCCGCTGCGGCAGCTCATCGACACGGGCATCTTCACGGTGCTCGAGAGGATGAAGTTCGAGCTGGGCGGCGGCAGGCCGGCCTCCGAGTTCATGGAACTCGTGGACAAGGCCGTGGCCTCCGTGCGCCGCGCGAACGCATAAGGAGGCGCCGGAATGCGTATAGAATACACGGGACTATCCGAAATAAAAGGCTCGCTCGTGGCGCTCGACGGCGTCAAGGGCGCGGCCTACGACGAGCTGGCGGAGATATACCTGCCCGACGGCAGCCGCCGGCGCGGCAGGGTCATACTCATAGACGGCGAGCGGGTCGTGCTCGAGAGCTTCGAGGGCACGAGCGGCATCGACATGGAGAGCGCCTGCACGCGCTTTTTGGGCAAGCCCATGACCATCGCCCTCTCGGGCGAGATACTCGGCCGCGTGTTCGACGGCACGGGCCGGCCCATCGACGGGCTCTCCGAGGTCTACGCCGACGAGAGGCGCGATATAAACGGCGCGGCCATAAACCCCGTCTCGCGTGAGTATCCGCGCAGCTTCATCCTGACGGGCATCAGCTCCATAGACGCGACCTGCACGCTCATCCGCGGGCAGAAGCTGCCCATCTTCTCCGGCGCGGGCATGAGCCACAACGAGCTCGCCGCCCAGATCGTACGCCAGGCGCGGGTCATAGCCACCGAGGGCGACGACGCGAGGTTCGTCACGGTCTTCTGCGCCATGGGCATTAAGAACGACACGGCCGACTACTTCCGCAAGGACTTCGCCGAGTCAGGCGCCCTGGGCAGGACCGTCATGTTCCTGAACATGGCCTCCGACCCCATCATCGAGCGCGTGCTCACGCCGCGCTGCGCCATGACCGCGGCCGAATACCTGGCCTTCGAGCTGGGCTACCACGTCCTCGTAGTCATGACGGACATGACCTTCTACTGCGAGGCCCTGCGCGAGTTCTCCAGCTCCAAGGGCGAGATACCCTCGAGGAAGGGCTTCCCGAGCTACATGTACTCCGACCTCGCCTCCATCTACGAGCGGGCGGGGCTCATCCGGGGCAAGCCGGGCAGCGTGACGCTGGTGCCCATCCTCACCATGCCGGGCGACGACATCTCCCACCCCATCCCCGACCTCACGGGCTACATCACGGAGGGGCAGATCGTGCTCTCGCGCGAGCTGGCGCAGAAGGGCATCTACCCGCCGGTGAGCATACTGCCTAGCCTCTCGAGGCTCATGAAGGACGGCACGGGCGAGGGCTTCACCAGGGCCGACCATCCCGACCTCTCCAACCAGCTGTTCGCCTCCTACTCCGAGGTCTCGAGCGCGCGCAGCCTCGCCACCGTCATAGGCGAGGATGAGCTCTCCGCAAACGACAAACTCAGCCTCAAGTTCGGCGACGAGCTGGAACGGCGCTTCATCACCCAGGGCATGTACGAGGACCGCAGCATACAGGCCACCCTCGACCTGGGCTGGGAACTGCTGTCCATCCTGCCGCGCGACGCGCTCTCCAGGGTCTCGGACAAGGTGCTGGACGAACACTATGTCCAGCTCTCGCACAAACTCTGATAAAAGGCGGGTGAGAGCATGGCACAGACCGCGCCCACAAAGGGCAACCTGAACTCCGCAAAGCGTTCCCGGGCGCTGGCCGAGACCGGCTATGAGCTCATGGACCGCAAGCGCAACATACTCATCCGCGAGATCATGGGCCTCATGGACGAGGCCGAAAGCCTGCAGGAGCGCATAGACAGCACCTTTTCCGAGGCCTACGCCTCCATGCGCCTGGCGGAAATATCCATGGGCGGCTCGGCCGAGAACGGCGCTGACGCCGTGCCCATAGACGACAGCTTCGAGCTGCGCTTCCGCAGCGTCATGGGCGTCGAGCTGCCGAAGGTCAGCTCCGGGCCCCAGATCCCTTCCGGCCCGCCCTACGGCCTCGCGTTCACCAGCTCCGATTTGGACGACGCCTACTTCAAGTTTGCCGAGGTGAAGGAGCTCATCTGCGAGCTGGCCGAGACGGAAAACTGCATCTACCGCCTGGCCTACGCCATAAAAAAGGCGCAAAAGCGCGCCAACGCCCTGCAGAACATCGTCATCCCCGGCCTGGATTCCGAGATCTCCCGCATCTCCGACGCGCTCGAGGAAAAGGAGCGCGAGGAATTCGTCAGGCTCAAGGTAGTCAAGGGCCGGGAAGGCCCGGCCGAAGAATAAGTCACACGGAGGACAAAGAACATGAAAAAACTGCTCTCACTGACCCTGTGCGCCGCACTCATACTCAGCCTGGCCGCCTGCGGCGGTGCCGGCCCCTCTGACGTCGCGGCTTCGCTGGCCAAGGCCCAGGAGGCTGCCGCCGGCCTCAGGAGCGTCCAAAGCGACATGGACATGGACATGAGCTACACCATCATCACCCAGGGCGAGGCCCTGGACGTCACGACGACGATGAGCATGAGCACGCAGTCCATCATGGAGCCCCTGACCGCCTACTCGGTAATAAGCATGGACGTCATGGGCGTCGAGATGGACGTCTACAGCTACGTCGTCCAGCAGGGCGACAGCTACGCCGCCTACGCCAGCCTCGACGGCGCGGAATGGGTGGCGCAGGAGCTGCCCGAAGAGCAGCTGGCCCAGCTGGATACCATGCAGGGCGCAAAATTCTACCTGAGCGCCGCGGAGGGCTTCGCCTACGGCGGGCAGGAAGAGCTGGACGGGCAGAAGCTCCACCGCTACGACGGCGAGCTGAGCGGCGACATCCTCAGCCAGGCCGTGGAGTATTCCGGCATGGACACGCTGCTTTCCAGCTACGGCGCCAGCGCGGACACGGTCTTCGAGGGCAGCATGCCCATGAGCATCTGGCTCGACGCCGAGACCTTCGCGCCCGTGCGCTATGAGCTCGACATGAGCCAGGTGGTCTCCGGCTTCCTGCAGAGCATGTTTGCGGAACAGGGCGCGGAAATGGAGGACGCCTCAGTCCTCGTGAGCATCAGGCTCTCGAATTTCAACAGCATAGACAGCATAGAGGCCCCGGCGGGCATAGAATAAGGCCCGGGCAAGAGGCTCCTGCCCCACGGGGCAGGGGCTTTCTGCATCATCGGGCCTCCCTGGGAAAGGAGAACGGATATGGCAAAACGCAGGCCGGCCAGGAAGGGCCGCGGCGGTATAATAGGAACGGGGCTCTTCGCCCTGGCGCTGCTGCTCATGTACGCGGCGTCCAGCCTGGGCCTCATCAGCTGGGGCAGTGAGAGCCGGCTCGACCTCGGGGCCGAAGCCCTTCCGGAGCAGGGCCTCTTTGTCGCCTACATAGACGTCGGGCAGGGCGACTGCGCCTTCCTCGCCTGCGGCGGCGAGACCATGCTCATCGACGCCGGCGTCAGCTCCGCGGGCGAGGCCGTTGCCGAATACCTGGCCGCGCACGGTGTCACCGAGCTCGACTACGTCGTCTGTACCCACGCGCACGATGACCACTGCGGCGGGCTCGACGAGGTCATCGGGAGCTTCGGCATCGGCACGCTCTTCGCCCCTTACACGGAATTCGACAGCTCCGGGGCCTTCACCCGCTTTGAGGACACGGCGGCGGAGCGCGGGCTCTATGTCACCGTACCGCCCCTGGGCTCGGAGTTCACGCTCGGCGGCGCTGTATTCGAGTTCGTCGGGCCCGTCTCAGACTGGGGCAGCGACCTGAATGACTCCAGCCTTGTGCTGCGCGTGGACTACGGCGAGACCTCCTTCCTCTTCACCGGCGACATCTCCTCCGGCGCGCTCGAGGACTGCGCCCTCATAGGCGGCTACGACATCAGCTGCAACGTGCTCAAGCTCGGCCACCACGGCAGCTCGAGCTCCACGGACGCGGAACTGCTCTCATTCATACGGCCCGAGCTCGCCATCGCCTGCTGCGGCGAGGGCAACAGCTACGGCCATCCCCACGAGGAGGTGGTGTCGCTGCTGCAGGAGCGCGGCATCGAGCTCATGCGCACGGACGTCCTCGGCACCATCGAACTCGTGAGCGACGGCAGCACCATAGCCATGGCCGCCTGACCGCCCCCTCACCGCAAAAACAGAGCTCGGTCTCGAAGACCGGGCTCAGCTTGCCGAAGAAAGCTTACCTTCTTCGACGAAGGGGAGGGCGCTGCGCGAGAAGTATTTTCCCCGAGGTACAGGCCCCCGGGAATAACGGATAGCACTTTATTTGCGGCTGCGGCCGCAAACTCTGTGAGGCTTTTTCTATAAACAGAGGCCGCCCCGTTCGGGGCGGCCTCTGCGTTTTGTTATCTCTTACTTCAGGTCCAGCAGCAGCTCGGCCTCCTCGGCCAGGGCGCAGATCTGCCGGTCCAGCATGGCCATGAGGGCGGCGGCACGCTCGCTCAAGCGCTCGTCAGCCTGCCGTTCCCTGAGGCTGCGCAGGCGGTCTATCGTCTTCTGGTTCAGGCCCAGGGCATTGTAATAGTCGCTCTCCAGCGCGCGCCTGCCGGCCTCGGTGTCCGGGTCGTCAAAGCCCAGCAGAAAGTCCGGCGTCGTGCCGAAAAACCTCGCTATGGCGCAGACCGTGGCCGCCGAGGGCGTGGTCGGCGCGCCGCCCTTGGGCTTGAGATACTTCCGTATCGCAGGCCGGGAAACGCCCACCGCATCCGCCAGCTCCTGTATGTTCACCGGCTTGCCCTGCTTGTTGTTGCCGTTCATGAGATAGGCCAGGCGCTTTCTGAACACGTCGTTCATCGTGGCCTCGCCGTCGCCCGGCACGAATACCTCCGCCGCGTCTATAGGCCTCTCACGCCTGGACTTGGCGGGCTTCTCCTTCGCCGGCTTCTCTTTGGGCGCTTTTTTCTTCTCTTCCATACCGGTTCCGCCTCCGTTCGGCAAAAGTAACTTTAGTTTCTAATTATGGCACCCCGGGCGGCGCCTGTCAATGAGAATATTCTTCGTTTTTAACAGAATATCGGTTTACGCCGCAGGATAAATGTGTTATCATACCTGAACGTGGAACAAAAGAGCGGGAAGCTCTGTCTAAACGACGCTATTCTTTTTACAAAAGAGGGATATATCGATGAAGCTCAACGGAAACAGCCACGACAGGGCGCGCACGAATCCTCCCGCGGAGAGGGAGACGGAGCGCAGGCCCAAGGGCCGCTCGAAGGCCGGAAAGGCCGCTGCCATAGCGGTCTGCGTGGTTTTGATCTTGGCCTTTGGAGCCGTGGCCTGGTATATCGGCTGGGAAAAGCCGCCCGAGAGGGAAGGCGGAGGCCTCGTGGACCCGACCTACGAGAGCACCAAGCCCGTCTCGACCCAGTCGCCAGAGGCCTCGGCCGAGCCCAGCGCCGAGCCCACGCAGGACCCCAACGAAGGCGCGCCCGCCACGCTCAATGAGAACATGTACACCTTCCTCGTCGTCGGCGTGGACCAGGCAGGCGGCAACACCGACACCATGATGGTCGGCCGCATAGACACCGAGAACCACACGATCGACGTGGTCTCCCTGCCCCGCGACACGCTGGTGAACGTCAGCTGGTCGGTCAAGAAGATCAACACCCTCTACTCGGCCGACATCAACAGCGGCGGCAACGGTATCGACGGGCTGCTGGACGGGCTCAAGGACATCCTCGGCTTCGGCATAGACTGCTACGCCGTCGTGGACCTCGAGGCCTTCGTCGAGCTGGTGGACGCCATCGGCGGCGTGGACTACAACGTCCCCGTCAACATGAACTACTACGACCCGACGCAGGACCTCTATATCAACATCCCCGCGGGCGAGCAGCACCTCACGGGCGAGGAAGCGCTCAAGGTCGTACGCTTCCGCTCCGGCTACGCCTCCGCCGACATCGGCAGGATAGGCACGCAGCAGGACTTCCTCAAGTCCGTGGCCAGCCAGATGCTCACGCTGGGCAACATCCCGAACCTGCCCACCTTCATAGACATCTTTGAGGAGTATGTGGAGACGAACATGAGCACCGCCAACCTCGCCTATTTTGCGAGGCAGTTCCTCATGTGCAAGAGCGAGAACATCAACTTCCACACCCTGCCCGGCAACTACGGCGACAGCATCAAGTATCTGTCCTACGTCTCCATCTATATAGACGAGTGGCTCGAGATGGTCAACAGCTGCCTCAACCCCTATGACGAACCTGTTACCGAGGCGAATGTGAATATCCTCACCCACTCCTCGAGCACGGGCTTCTATTCCACCACGGGTTACGTTGCGGGCGGCGTGGATTCGTTCTACGACAACTCCGCGGCCTTCGGCATAAGCAGTACGGACACCGGCGGGGATACGGCCGGATAAATAAAGCGGCCGCAGGCCGCATGGGGGTAATGGGGAGTGAAACTGTTCGGAGGCAGCAGCCGCAGGCAGCCCGCCAGGGGCGCCGCCGCTGCGGAAAAGCAGGAGAAAAAGCCGGGGCTCTCGGGGATGAAAAAGGCCGGCATCGCCCTGGGCGTGGTGCTGGTGCTGGCCGTGGGCGCCGTGGCCGGGTACATGGCCTGGGAGAAGCCGCCGGAGCGGACGAGCACAGGGCTCGTCGGCGCCACGCATGAGAGCCTGCCGCCGCAGGGGACGCAGGAGCCCGATAGTTCGGCCGCGCCCAGCGCGGAGCCGACCGAGGACCCCAACGCCGGCGCGCCCGCCTCGCTCAACGAGAACATGTACACCTTCGCCGTCGTGGGCCTCGACCAGTCCTCCAACAGCACGGACACCATCATGCTCGGGCGCATCGACACGGAAAAGCACACGATAGACGTCGTCAGCGTGCCGCGCGACACCATGGTGAACGTGAGCTGGGGCGTAAAGCGCGTGAACACGCTATATTCCGTGGACGTGAACCAGGGCGGCAGCGGCATTGACGGCATGCTCGCGGGCTTCCGCGACCTGCTGGGCTTTGAGCTCGACTGCTACGCGCTCGTGGACCTCAACGCCTTCGTCGAGTTGGTGGACGCCATCGGCGGCGTGGACTACAACGTGCCCATAGACATGGTCTACCACGACGCCAGCCAGGATCTAGACATTAACTTCAAGGCCGGCATGCAGCATTTGACCGGCGAGGAGGCGCTCAAGGTCGTGCGCTTCCGCAAGGGCTACGCCACGGCGGACATAGGCCGTATAGGCACGCAGCAGGACTTCCTCAAATCCGTGGCCAGCCAGATGCTCACGCTGGGCAACATCCCGAACCTGCCGGAGTTCATCGAGATCTTCGAGAGCAACGTCACGACCAATATGAGCGCGGCGAACATAGCCTTTTTCGTGAGGCAGTTCCTCCTGTGCAGGAGCGAGGACATAAACTTCCACACCGCGCCCGGCAACGGCGGCGACAGCGTCAAGGGCAACTCCTACTACGCCCTCTATGTGGACGAGTGGCTGGAGCTCGTGAACAGCTGCCTGAACCCCTACGACCAGCCCGTGACCGAGGAAAACGTGAACATACTGACCCACTCCTACGACACGGGCTTCTACTCGACGACGGGCGTCATCGCCGGCGGCCGCGACTCCTTCGCCGCACACCCCAGCTACGTCCAAAGCACGCCCACGCCCGAGCCGGCGCCCGAACCGACGGAGCCGGTACAAACGCAGCCGCCCGTATCA
Source organism: uncultured Oscillospiraceae bacterium (assembly GCA_944387285.1). Lineage (GTDB taxonomy): Bacteria > Bacillota > Clostridia > Oscillospirales > Oscillospiraceae > Scatomorpha. The sequence goes on from CALXEH010000016.1 coordinate 25,345, forward strand.
GAGCCCGCAACCGGCTCTGAGGCTGACGTGCCTGCAGAATAGCGGCGTGCCTTTGAAAGGGCCAAAACTATAGGATACGACAAGATCCGCTCCAAAATGGAGCGGATCTTTCATCTTGCCGGAGAAGGCAAAGCCTTCTTCGGCAAGCCGTTTATGTACATACCATTCGGGCTTTATTTTGTCACTATCCTTGCCAGCAGCGGCCTGTGGACGCTGACGGCGCCTTTGGGGCAGAACTCCTGGCAGCAGAAGCATCTTATGCACTTCTTGCTGTCTATGTGCGCCTTGCCTTTCCTGACCTCCGCCGCGCCAGTCGGGCAGACCTCATGGCATTTGCCGCAGCCCACGCACTTGTGCTTGTCTACCTTTGGGCCCGTGCCGAAATTCCGCCTTATGAACGCATTTATCAGCGGGAAGCCCCTGTGGAAGGTGATGTCCTGCGAGATGGGCAGCTTCTCGAAGTCCGGCAGCGCGAACTGCGCCGGCTCGCCCGCGATACTCAGCTGCTCCGCGCTCTCCGGGCACAGGCCCCGCCTTATCGCCGCCGCCACTGTCGGCGCGTCCTGCGGCCTCATCCCTATGAGCCCCGCGCAGACCAGGTCGGCGTTGAAGGGCGTGTCCGCCGCGAGCAGCGCGCCCATGTGCCGGGGCTTGCCCATGGTCGGGCCGTTGCCCTCCATGCACAGCACCGCGTCCACCAGCGTCAACCTCGGCTTCACATACGCCGCAAGGTCGCAGAGCATGTCGCAAAAATCCGAGGTGTTCGGGTGCATGTAGTGGAACTCCGGCTTTTTAGTGCCCGGGATGACCCCGAAAAAGTTCTTCACCGCACAGGTCATGCCCGCCATGCCGTGCGTCTTGAGCTTGGCAAAGTCTATGACCGCGTCCGCATCCATGAGCCAGCGCGTGTAGGGGAAGCTCTTCACCGTGTTCCCCTCGGGGAAGCTCACCTCGCAGGTGGAAAAGTCGGAGTTTAGCGCAGCGCCCGCCTGCTCGACCATGCGCATGCCCGTGCCGGTATAGATGCCGCCCACCCAGGCCGCCGTGAAGGGCCCGCCGGGGCTGTCGCCCACCACCACCTGCGCGCCGCGCCCGGCCAGCATGCGGCAGAGCTCCGTCACGAGTACAGGATGCGTGGCCGCCGCGCTCTCGGGTTTCATCCGGGCGACAAGATTGGCCTTTACGGCTATCTTCATGCCCGGCACGACCCAGTCCAGGCCGCCCAGAGGCTCCAGCACGGCCCTCAGTGCCGCCCTCACGCCCTCGGGCTCATAATCCGGGCACGCCGTTATCGAGACATTAACGCACATCACTGATACCTCCAGCGTTTTTTGTATAGTTTAACCTAAAATTTCAGTTTGAGCAAGATTGTCTATTGCAATATCGCCAAAACGTGGTAACATTATATAGGGGGAGCCTCCGCGCAAGAGAGAGGCGCGGCGGGCCCGCCGAAAATCTGAGGGAAGGACAGATAAAATGGAGGAAATCAAAATAACAAGGACCACGAATCCCAAAGAAAAGACCCCGTCCGACAAGCTCGGCTTCGGCAAGGTTTTCTCAGATCATATGTTCCTGATGAATTACGACGAGGGCCAGGGCTGGCATGATCCGCGCATCGTGCCCTATGGTCCCATCGAGCTCATGCCCTGCGCGAATGTCCTGCACTATGCGCAGGAGATATTCGAGGGCCTGAAGGCCTATCGGACCGCTGACGGCGTAGTCCAGCTCTTCCGTCCGACTGAGAACATCGCGCGCATGAACAATTCCGCCGCGCGTATGTGCATCCCGCATATTCCTGAGGACATCTATCTCGAGGGCCTCAAGAAGATCGTCGAAGTCGATGCCGACTGGGTCCCGTATGAGTTCGGCACCTCGCTGTATCTGCGTCCCTTTGTCATTGCGACTGACGCCGTCCTGGGCGTCCACGCGGGCCACCACTACCTCTTCTGCATCATCTGCTCTCCCTCCGGCAGCTACTACGCCGAGGGCATCAACCCCGTCAAGATCATGATCGAGAGCCGCGACGTCCGCGCGGTCCGCGGCGGCACCGGCTTCGCCAAGTGCGGCGGCAACTACGCGGCCTCGATGCGCGCCGGCGAGGAGGCCGAGAAGAAGGGCTTCTCCCAGGTGCTCTGGCTCGACGGCGTGGAGATGAAGTACATCGAAGAGGTCGGCGCCATGAACGTCATGTTCAAGATCGACAGCAAGATCATCACCCCGGACATCTCCGGCGGCACGGTGCTCCCGGGCATCACCCGCAAGAGCTGCATCCAGGTCCTGAAGGACTGGGGCTACGAGGTCGAGGAGCGCAAGCTCTCCGTTGACGAGCTCATCGACGCGGCCGAGAACGGCAAGCTTGAGGAGGCCTGGGGCTGCGGCACGGCGGCGGTGGTATCGCCCATCGGTCTGCTCAGCTACAAGGACAAGGACCACATCATAGCCGACAACAAGATCGGCCCCGTCACGCAGAGGCTGTATGACGAGCTGACCGGCATCCAGTGGGGCAAGGTGCCCGACACGCGCGGCTGGATAGTCAAGGTCTGCTGAAGAGAACAAACAGGGGGCGGCTGAGCAGCCGTCCCCAGGCGGGGGGCCGCCGGGAGGAAACTTCCGGCGGCCCTTTTTATTATGCTCTCCTGCCGGAAGCGGAGAGCTTTCTGGCCGCCACGCAGATGAGCATGGTTATTAGCATGTCCGGCAGGGTGTTGCCGACGACTATGTCCACCGTCATGAGCCAGCGGTATAGCCCAAAGCCCACGAGCCAGACGCAGAGGTTCAGCCAGTCGAAACTGAGCTCGAAGCTCGAGCGCCGGAGGATGAAGTTGTCCGCCAGCTGAACGGCTATCATCGGCGCGAAGACCGAGCCTATGAGATAGAGGAAGTCCGTGATGTCGTCCATGGGGAACAGCATCGCCGCCGCGGTGCCAATGACCGTCACAGCCACGGCGACCCACTTGCCGGAGAGCTTCTTCGACAGGCTCTCGGACGAGATGCCCGCGCTCCAGGCGTCAAGGAAGGTCGTCGTCACCGTTGAGAGTATGAGTATGATAAGCGCCGCTATGCCGAGGCCCGCCTTCACCATGATGAGGGCTATGTCGCCCTCGCCGGTGTAGATGGCGGCGCCCATGCCGATGATATACATCCAGCAGGAGACGAGGCCGTAGGTCAGGGTGCTCGCGACTGTCGCGCCAAAGGGCTTTTGGGCCTCGCGCGTGTAGTCGCTCACGAGGGGCAGCCAGGAAAGCGGCATGGCCACGGCCAGCTCCACCGCCGCGCCGAAGCTCATGGCCTCGCCGAAAGCCGAGGTGTCCGCGCCCGGCCTGCCGTCTATGAAGATGACCTTGCAGAGCACCAGCGTCAGGATGAACAGCGCCGCCATGGAGATGCGGTTCACCCAGCCGAGGTTCGTGATGCCAATGAGTATCCACACGACGATGAGCACGCCGATAACGAGGCACCAGACCCATGCGCCGGTGTCAAAAATGCCGTTCGTCGCCAGCGCCCCGTCGTAGATCATGATGGCCGTCCAGCCCACGAGCTGGAGCACATTCAAAAAGGCGAAGAGCAGCCCGCCCTTCTGCCCGAAGGACATCTTGACCGTCTCCATGGCGCTCAGGCCCGTGCGCCCGCCTATGAGGCCCGCGAAGAAGAACAGCGCGCAGCCTATGACGTGGCCGATGACTATGGCGAGTATGCCCTTGCCCATGCCGAGGGGCGCAAAGTAGGTGCCGGTGAGTATCTCAGCTATCGACACGCCCGCGCCGAACCAGATGAGGCCGTTCTGGAAGGTGGAGGTCTTTTTCATGCGCGCGCCTCCTTCCTGTACTCCGGCTTAATGTCGAAGGCATGGTCCATGGGCCCCGAGCCGTGCCCGAGGTCGAGCATGGCGGCAAGCGCGCCGGAAAGATAGGCCTTCGCCCGCTCCACCGAGTCCTCGAGGCAGAAGCCCTTCGCCAGATTCGCGGCGATGGCGCTTGAGAGCGTGCAGCCCGTGCCGTGGGTGTTCGGGTTTGCTATCCTCCTGCCCATGAACCAGCTGGCAGTGCCGTCCGGATGGCAGAGCAGGTCGTTGGCGTCGTTCATGTTGTGCCCGCCCTTGCAGAGGACGGCACAGCCGTAGGAGGCGCTTATCTTCTTCGCGGCCGCCTCCATGTCCGCCGCGTCCTTTATCTCCATCCCCGAGAGTATCTCCGCCTCCGGTATGTTCGGCGTGACGACCTCGGCCAGGGGCAGCAGCTCGCGCTTGAGCGTCTCGATGGCGTCGTCGCGCAGGAGCTTTGAACCGCTCGTCGCCACCATCACGGGGTCGACGACGATGTGCCGCGCCCCATACTCCCGCAGCTTTCCAGCGATGAGCTCTATGAGGCCCGCCGACGAGACCATGCCGATCTTCACCGCGTCGGGCCAAATATCCGTGAACACGGCGTCGAGCTGCTCGCCCAGGAATTCGGGCGTGGCCTCCAGGATGTCCGTGACGCCGGTAGTGTTCTGGGCGGTCAGGGCCGTGATGGCGCTCATGGCGAATACGCCGTTTAACGTCATGGTCTTGATGTCCGCCTGGATACCGGCGCCTCCGCTGGAATCGCTCCCAGCGATCGTCAATGCTGTTCTCATACTTCTTCTCCTTCCAAAGCATTGATTTTATATAGCGACGCAAGGTGGTGCCCCCAATGCGCCGCTTTTTAACATTTTTACAGCCGCTCAGCCAGGCCGAGCAGCTCGCGCGCCGCGGCTTCGACGTCCTTCTGCGCGAAGATCGCCGAGACCACCGCGACGCCCGCGAGACCGAGGCCGCGGAGCTTCCCGATGTTCTCCTTCGAGATGCCGCCTATGGCCACGACGGGTATCGAGACCGCCTGCGTCACGGCCGCAAGCCCCTCCGGGCCTATGGGCGGCGCCGTCTCCTTCGTGCTCGTCGCAAAGGCCGCGCCCGAGCCTATGTAGTCCGCGCCCGCGGCCTCGGCCCTGCGCGCCTCCTCTGCGTTGTGCGCCGAGACGCCTATTATCTTCCCCGGGCCCAGCCGCTCGCGCGCGAGCCCGGCCTCGAGATCCTCCTGCCCGACGTGGACGCCGTCCGCGCCCGAGGCTATCGCCACGTCCACATTGTCGTTTATGACGCAGGGCACACCGTGCGCCCGGCAGACGGCGACTATCTTCTTCGCCTCGGCCAGGAACTCCTCATAGCCCAGCTCCTTTTCCCGCACCTGTATGAAGCTCGCGCCGCCGCGTATCGCGGCCTCCACGTCCCGGCACAGGTCGTCCGTCCAGGCCCTGTCCGTCACGGCGTAGAGCCTCAGGTCTTCTCTTTTCAAAATACCGCCTCCAAACGAAAAACAGGCTCGCCAAAATAAGGCAAGCCTGCGGCCAAAGCTGCAATATTTCCCTACGTTGGCATTATCCAAATCAGGTCGGGTCGAGGCTCGCGCCTCCTCTCAGCCCTTCAGAGCTCCCCTGTTGTTTTGTATTATACTCCTGCCCCGTACATTTTGCAAGTATGTTCGGCGGCGCCCAGGCGCAGGCGATCGAGCCGATGTTTTGCACGCCCCATCCCCTCAGCGCCCGGCCCGGGCAATAAAAACCGCCCCCGAGCTGGACCCTCGAGGGCAGGGCGAAAATGTAACGAAGTAGCCGGCTAGTTCTTTCGCCGATTACACTATACCATATCATGGCATAAATGGAAAGCCGTTATTCTTACAATTTTGTTATTTCGTTTTTGTTCATTTTGATGTAATACCGCGAATCATGGCCCAAATTGCGGCCCCGGTCCCCTCTTTCAGCCATCCTCGCGTCTGCCGGTCAAAAAATGTCCAGGTTCTTATTCCTGTAGCCTATCGTATACGAGAGCGCTTTAGCCAGGTCTATGATGCGCGGCACATACCAGTCTATCGTGTGTTCCTCATCCAGCTTGATCTCTGTAAAGCTCACTGCAAAAGCCACCTGTCCGTTCTTCCCGAACACAGGGGCTCCTATGCAGATCGTGTTGTCGTAGTACTCCATGTAATCCAGCCCATAGCCGCGCTCCCGCGTAATGCTGAGCTCTCGTCGTATGGCATCCTTGTCAACTACGGTGTGCTCAGTATATTTTTTGGGCTCCAGCGTCTCCAAAACCGTATCTATCCGCTTTGCCGGCTGGTGGGCCAGCAGCACCTTCCCGTTGGCGGTGCAATACAGGGGATAATACAGCTGCGCAGCCGCAGAAGTATAGACCTTGGCGTCCGGCACCTGCGACAGTACAAGCGCCTTGTCCAGATCCGCAACGACTGTCAGGTTCGCTATGCAGTTCAGGTCCTTTATCGCATCGCAGGCTATGATGTTAAACGGCTCAATAATGGGAAAGCTCTCTCTGTACAGCATAGCCATGACATATATCTTCCCGCTTATTACATAGTGCCCGTCCGCATTCTTGTATACATACTTTTTGCTCATGAGGGTGTTGAGCATGTTCACGCAGGTGACCCGGTTGAGATCCAGCTTTCGGCATATCTCCGCTATGGAAAGAGCGTTGGGTGTGGTGATCAGCAGCTCGAGCATATCCAGCGCCCGGATCACCGAGGAATTTACAGACTGCGAATTCCCGTTTTTCATCCTCCGATGCCTCATTTCTCCTGAAGAAATATTTGATAGATAAAATTTTATTTAATTATAGTTTAAATAATATACATTGTCAACAAATATGTTAAACCTCTATGCCGCTTTGCGCTGAATTTCGGCTTAATTCTATGTTTCTATTAACAACATCGAAGAATATTGTACAATTAGGTTAGTAATTTGATATATTACTATAAAGAATTTTATACGTTGTTCTTTTGTTTGCTGGCCGGCAAATGCAAATTATCCGACACATTATCGGGGCGCTCATAACAGGCGTCCGGGCTGTCTGTTCGGGACCCGGGACAGCGCATTATACGGGAGGTGGTAATTCACCGCTGCAACGCTATTGCATCCTACCTGCCGCATTGGCGGGAATAATGAACTAATTTTCTGAACCTGAAAGGATAGGGTGAAATGGAAGAAAAGAAATCGTGGTACTCCGCGTTCAACGTAGCGTCCACATGGATGGGGTCGCAGTGCGGGCCAGGCATTGCCGCAGGCACGATGATAGTGACCTATTTCCATGCCAAGGGAGGCTGGGAAGCATGTTATCTGCCCATAGCCTCCATGGCCATCCTGGGCGTCCTGTACTACATCGGCATGGAGTACTCCAGGCTTTATAAGGTTTATGACTACGCCAGCTGGACCAGGAGATTGTTCCTGCGTTTTCCCAAAGTTGCTGACGGAGTGGTCGTACTTAAGGATGTACTGACTGTTTACTCAAACATCATAACTCTGGCAGCTATATTCGGTGGCGCCAATTCCCTATGCGTCCAGGTACTTGGCTGGCCCATGCTTACAGGCTCGATCATAGTCGCTGTTATCAGTATAGTCCTGTGCATTTTCGGTGCTGAGATCATCCGCAGGTCTTCAGGCATCATGACAATAGTAATGCTGGCTATGATAATCGTCACATGCATACTTTGCCTCACCAGCGGAAACGGTGTATGGGGAGAGATCATATCCACGCGCTGGCGCCCAGACAATTTCACCACCGGTGCAATGATCACTTTTTTCCTGCTCTATACTAACTCGCAGCTTGGCTTTGTCAACACCTGCTGTACTGTGTCGCAGCCTCTCACCAGACGTAGAGACACCATCCGGGCCGCTGTCATCGGCTTCATTCTCAACGCTCTTATGCTCGGCTTCCTCAGCAATGCTCTGCTTGCCTTCTGCCCTGGCATAGTTGGCGACGACATCCCGGTGCTCACCATACTCCAGCAAAACTTCTCAGGGGGAATAGTTGTAGTATACAGCGTAATGTATTTCCTGGCACTTATTTCTACGACCTGCACTGTTCTTTACACATCTGCGTTCCGCTTTGGCGGTTTCCTCACTAAAAGAGGAATGTTCAAATCAGAAAAGACCGCCGTTACCAGCTTTGCTGCATTTCTGGCCATTGCAGGAATACTCGTATCCACCATGGGCATCGTGGCTGTATTCTCGACGCTCTATCCTGTTGCCGGCTATGCAAATTATCTGCTTCTTACGGCACCGCTGGTACTCATCTGCCCCGTTTTGATCTTCAAGGGACGCAAAAAAGAGCTTCAAGGAAAAGAGATAGAATAAAACCCGGCAGTTTGCCGTCCGGCGGCCGGAGCCCGGTACGCCGGACGGCACGATATGAAAGGACAATGCTGCATGATCCAGATCAATATCGATTTCCAAAAATGCAAGGCCTGTGAGTACTGTGTCTCCATATGTCCCAAACATGTGCTGGCGCTCGGAGAGGCCGTAAACGCCAAAGGCTATCATTCTGCCGAGGTGCGGTTTGCCGAAGCCTGCGTCGGCTGTGCCATGTGCGCGATCATGTGCCCGGAGGCTGCCATCGAGATCCTGAAATCAAAAGACAAGCTTAGTGAAAGGAGTGAGCAGTGACATATGGAGCGGCGATTCATGGAGGGCTGTGAAGCCATTGCCGAAGCAGCCGTGAGGGTAGGGTGCAGATTCTTTGCCGGATACCCCATAACTCCGCAGACAGAGGTGCCCGAATACATGTCGCGCCGCATGCCCGAGGTCGGAGGAGTATTCCTGCAGGGCGAGAGTGAGATAGCGGCCATAAACATGGTCTATGGCGCCGCGGCAACAGGCACCTATGCAATGACCTCGTCTTCGAGCATAGGCATAGCGCTGAAAACCGAGTGTATTTCCTATCTGGCAGCCGCACATATTCCGGCGGTAATACTCAATTTCCAGCGCGGCGGCCCAGGTATAGGCAACATCACTGCCTCACAATCTGATTATTGGCAATGCGTCAAAGGCCCCGGGAGCGGAGGCCACAGGTGTATGGTCTTTTCCCCTTCCACGCTGCAGGAATGTGTGGATATCATGGGCACAGCGTTTGAAAGATCCCAGCGTGACAGGAACCCCGTCATCATCCTGCTCGACGGCTGCATTGGCAACATACGCGAGGCAGTCGAACTGCCCGACATGCGTCCGGCGCCGGATATCGACGCTTCCGACTGGTGCCTCTCCGGCTGCGAGGGGCGTTCTCCCCGGCAGCTCCTTCCCTATTTCAGGCCTGACCCCAAGACCTGTGCTGAGCAAGCCTGCGCCATGTATGAGCGTTGGCAAAAAGAAGATGTGCTGGTCTTTGAGGAAGCCCTGGCTGACGCCGAGGTAGTCCTGACATCCTACGGGACAGCCGGACGCATCGTGAACTCCTGCGCCCGTCGTCTCAGGGATACGGGCCTGCGGGTGGGCATAATACGCCCTCTGACGCTCAATCCCTTCCCCGCGGCCTCGTTCAGCGGTCTGGATCCGGCAGCTGTCAAGCTTGTCATAGACGTTGAAATGACCAAGCCCGCACAGATGGCAGAAGATGTTCGTCTGGCTCTCAACGGGCGCATACCGGTCAAGTCTCTGGAGATCCCCAGCGGCGTGCTGCCCACCGACGAGGACATATACGAGGGGATCTCCGCGATCCTGCAAGGGGAGGGTATCCATGGAATTTGAATACATTTATAAGAAGCCCTCAGCACTTACCAGCAAGGCAAACAGCTATTGCCCCGGCTGCATGCACTCCACAGCCAACAAGCTGATCGCCGAGGTACTTGAGGAGCTGGACATGGTCGGCAAGACAATAGCCGTATTCCCCGTGGGCTGCGCCGTGCTGAGCGCGGACTATTTTCTGACCGACATGACCATAGCCGCACATGGGCGCGCGCCCTCGGTTGCCTGTGATATAAAACGCTGCAGGCCGGATAAGCTGGTATTTGCCTATCAGGGAGACGGAGACCTGTCATCAATAGGCATGTGTGAGACCATACATACCGCCAACAGGGGCGAGAACATAGCTGTTATTTTCATAAATAACGCCATTTTCGGTATGACAGGCGGCCAGATGGCGCCCACGACTCTGGTCGGGCAGGCTTCCACCACAGGCGGCAAGTCCAGAAACCCCGATGACGTCGGCTATCCGGTCAAAATGTGCGAACTGATAAATCAGTTCAAGGCTCCAAAATACATCGCCCGCTTTGCCATGGACTCTGTACCGCATATACGCGACGCCAAAAAGGGCATTCGGAAAGCCTTCGAACTTCAGCTCAATGGCGGCGGCTATTCCTTTGTTGAACTGATAAGCAACTGCTCCACCAACTGGAAAACAACACCGCTGCAGTCTCTGGAGTTTATCCGCGAAAAGATGATACCCTACTACCCTCTCGGGGAATTCCGCGTACCGGAGGAGATGTAAATGATGGAACATAAGATCCTTATAGCAGGCTTTGGCGGGCAGGGAGTCATGCTCATGGGGCAGCTGCTGTGCCTGGGCGCGTTCCTTGAGCGGAAAAAGGTGCTCATGCTTCCTGCCTACGGCGGCGAACAGCGAGGCGGCACGTCAAACTGCACGATAATAATAAGCGATGAAGATATAGGCTCGCCCAGCGTACGGCGCTATGACACCATAGTAGCCATGAACCAGCCTTCCTTCAACACCTTCCATGGCTTCCTGCGGGAAGGAGGGCAGATACTGACTAACAAGTCCATGGTCGAATTGCCTGAAGAAGACGGGCGCACGACTGCTGTAGAGATACCCATACTGGAAACAGCCGCGCGTCTCGGCTCAGAGCGGGCAGCAAACATGGTCATGCTAGGCGCGCTTACCGCCGCCTGCGGCATGGTCGGCAAAGCCTTCGTACAACAAGCCGTAGTCAGCGAGCTCGGCAAAAAACGTCCCGATATGATCGAACTGAATCTTGCCGCGCTCGACGCGGGATACTCGATCATGAGCGACCCGTGCCCAGTTAAATGAAAGGAGAAATCTGATGGAACGCAAGCCTCTCAACAGCGATAAAGAGCGAGTCGGCGTACACAAATGGATGCAGCGCAGCCTCATGCGCACCGCCGGCATGACGGAAGATGAAATGAGGCGCCCGCTCATAGGCATAGTGGGCTCGTGGACGGACCTTTTCCCCGGCCACATGCACTTGGACAAGCTGGCAAAAGCCGCCGCAGACGGGGTATATCTCGGAGGAGGCATGCCTGTAACCTTCTCGACTATTGCGATCTGCGACGGCATCGCTATGAACAACGAGGGCATGAAGTTCTCCCTGCCCAGCAGGCAGCTCATCGCCGACAGCGTTTAATCCATGGCCCTTGCCCACAACCTTGACGGCATCGTTCTTGTCCCCGCCTGCGACAAGATCATACCCGGCATGATAATAGGTGCGCTTAGAGTGAACATCCCGGCTGTCGTAATTACCGGAGGCCCCTCTCTCGCCGGTTTCTACCGCGGCGAACGTTTTGACAGCGCATGCCTGGCACACAAAGCCTTTGAAATCGTAAACGGCGTAGCCGATGAAAACGAACTTTATAAACTCGAAGAATATGGCGTAGGCGGTGCCACCTGCGGTTCATGCTGCGGTATGGCGATCGCGAATTCCATGGGCTGCATGTCCGAAGCCCTTGGCATAGGAGTTCCCGGAAACGGCACTGTCCCCGCGCCCTACTCGGAGAGGATACGCATGGCCAAATATGCCGGCAAACAGGTCTGCCGGCTCGTGGCAGAGAACGTCAAGCCCAGAGATATCGTCACACGCGGCAGCGTACTGAACGCCATTGCTGTTGACATGATGCTCGGCTGCTCCACAAACACGGCGCTGCACCTGCCCGCAATAGCCGATGCCGCCGGCGTCAAAGTGTCGCTGGACGATTTTGACGAGATCAGCCGCAAAGTGCCCCAGGTTGTAAAACTGTCTCTGGCTTCAGCTACTCTGGTCGAAGATTTCTACCGCGCAGGCGGCGTTGGTGCCCTCATGAAGCAGGCGCTGGATGCAGGTATGATAGACGGCAGTCAGAGAAGTATTACCTGTAAAACGATCGCTGAAGTCGTTGAGAAATGCGAAGTCTACGACAAAGATATCATACACCCCATGGATAAAGCCTACAGCAAAGAGGGCGGCTTGTTCGTGCTCAAGGGAAATCTGGCCCCACTGGGTTCAGTCATAAAAGTCGGCGGAGTAGCGCCTGAAATGCTCGTCCACCGCGGCAGGGCAAGAGTCTTCAATTCTGAAGGCGAGGGCTTCCAGGCTCTCGTAAATAAACAGATAGAGCACGGGGACGTCATGGTCATACGCTACGAAGGTCCCAGAGGCGGGCCCGGCATGCAGGAAATGCTCTCCCTTACGCAGGCTCTGGCTTCTTTCGGATATGACAAAGATGTGGCCCTCATCACAGACGGCCGCTTCTCAGGCGCCAGCGTAGGCGGAGTCATAGGCCACGTCTCGCCCGAGGCGGCGCTGGGCGGAGTCATAGGCCTCGTAGAGGACGGCGACTACATCTCCTATGACGTCTTTGCGAGAAAGCTGGAGCTCGAGGTGGACGAAGCCACCCTTGAAAAGAGAAGAGCCGCCTGGGTGTGCCCCGAGCCCAAAGTAAAGACCGGCTGGCTGGCCCGTTTCGCGCAGCTGGCCAGGCCCGTTTCCGAGGGCGCAGTCTGCAAAGCGGAAAGTGAGCTCGAATGAGGCGGTCCTTCCCAGGCGAGGCAGTTGAAGGGAGGCTGGACCGATGAGCACACTGATGATGAGCGGCCTCAAGGTGCTCGACCTCACGAACAACATTGCAGGTCCGGTATGCGCAGCTATGCTGGGTGACCACGGAGCGGAGGTCATTCACATTGAAAAGCCGGTCTACGGAGATGACTGCAGATCCTTTCCGCCCATCATAGATGGGACTAGCACCACTCACATGTTCGTAAACCGCAATAAGCGCTCAGTCGTACTGGACCTAAAAGACAAAAATGCCGTCTCAGCCCTGCTTGAACACGCGAAGGATTGCGACGTATTCATTGAAAGCTGCAGGCCGGGGGTCATGGCCCGTCTTGGCTTGGACTATGATACTATAAGCAGGCTCAACCCGCGGGTCATATACTGCTCCATCTCCGCCTATGGCCAGAACGGGCCGTACGCCGGCAAGGCCGGATACGACATTATAGCCCAGGGCTTCTCGGGCATGATGTATTACTCCGGCGAAAAAGACGGGGAGCCCACCAAGTGCGGCACTGCCGTCGGCGATTTTGTAGGTGCTGTCAACGCCTTCGGCAGCATAGCCGCAGCATTGTATTACAGGCAGCTGAGCGGCATTGGCCAGCACATAGACGTATCACTTGCCCGCGGCCTGCTCTGGATGACCGGCTGCTTCGATCATCTTTACACCGGTGTCCACCGCACGCGCACAGGCAGCCATGACGCCAGCCTTTGCCCTTACGGGATATTCAGGAACGGCCGCGGCGGCTCAGTCGTCATAGGCGCTGTGAACGTCCTGCTGTGGAAGAAACTCTGTCTGGCCATGGGCAGGCAGGAGCTGATGGACGACCCGCGTTTCGTCACCAACGACCAGCGCGTGAAGAATTCCGCCGAAGTTATAAAGATCATTGAGGACTGGCTGGGCAGCCTCGGCTCCATAGAGGAGGCAGTAAAGCTGCTGGATGAATACGGCGTACCTAACACCAATGTAAACTCCATGGAGGACATACTGCAGGACCCGCACGTCAAGGCGGTCGGCTGGCTGAAAGGCATACCTGTACCGCCATCTGTAAGCACTATTGAGAGCCGCCTTACGCCTGTAGGCATAGCCGGTTTTTCTGAGACGGACATACGCACATGCTGCGCCCCGGACCTGGGTGAAGACACGGCTGCTTTCCTGGAGGCCGCAGGCATGCGGCCCGACACGGTAGATTCGTGCCTTGAGAAATGGGGCGTGCCGAAGGGAAGTGACTAAATGCTGCACCATGTTCTGTTCTTCCGCCTCAGGCACGACCTGAGCGCAGGGGAAAGGCAGGCGGCCATACTCAGGATCAAAACCTCCCTGGAAGCCCTCGAGGGGAAGATCGATGGCCTGTACAGGATATTCGTCGGCAAATGCACCGAGCATGTGCCCTGGGATTGTGTCCTTTACTCGGAAATGCGCGACGCCGGCGTCCTGGCCACATACCGCGTCCATCCCCTGCATCTGAGCGCCGCGGAGTACCTCCGATCTGTTACGGCCGAATCCGGCGCCTGCGATTATCTAAGCCGAAAAAACTCCCGCCCGCATCAGCGGGCGGGAGTTCTGCTGCCCCGGCGTCTTGCGCCCGGGCGGTGGAGGGAATATAAAAATCAGCAGCCGCTTTCGGAGCTTTGGCTCTGACGCAGCTGCTGATCTTTTGGTGGGGGCGGGTGGATTCGAACCACCGTAGGCATTGCCAGCAGATTTACAGTCTGTCCCCTTTGGCCACTCGGGAACACCCCCGTGTTCGCTTCGCTCAGCGTGGAGCTGGTGGACGGACTCGAACCCCCGACCTGCTGATTACAAATCAGCTGCTCTACCGACTGAGCTACACCAGCGCAATACCGGCGAC
>CALXEH010000017.1 GCA_944387285.1 uncultured Oscillospiraceae bacterium
AACGGCGAGGTTTGGAAACCCTTTCGGGCTCCAAACCTCGCTTGTTTTTTATGGGCTTGTTTTGCAACGGACCCTTTCAATTTGCGGTTTGCCGCGGGAGTTACCTCGTGCTCTTGTCGTAGGGTATGCCCTCGGCCTTCGGCGCGCGGGAGTTTTTGGAGGTGAAGGCCAGGACGATGAGGGTGATGAGGTAGGGCAGCATGCGGTAGAAGTTGGCGCTGATGCCTATCTCGGCCAGGGCGAAGACGCCGTCGCCGTTTATGTCGATGCTCGTGTACGCCGCGGCTATGCACTTGAACAGGCCGAAGAGCAGCGCGCCGCCCGCGATGTTCAGCGGCTTCCAGTTGCCGAAGATCATAACGGCCAGGGCGAGGAAGCCGAAGCCGGCCACGTCGCCGTTGGAGGTGCAGTTGGCGGTGGTCAGCGCGTAGACGAAGCCGCCCATGCCGGCCAGGGCGCCGGAGATCGTGGTGCCGGCGTAGCGCATCTTGTAGACGTTGATGCCCAGGGAATCCGCCGCCTGCGGATTCTCGCCGCAGGCCCGCAGGCGCAGGCCGAAGCGGGTCTTGTAGAGGATGATGGACAGGATGATAAAGAGCAGTATGCAGATATAGGTAGCCAGATAGACCTTGTCCAGGAAGGTGTTGCCCAAAAAGCCCAGATCCGCCGTCCTGTCGTAGCCCAGGGTGGTCTTTTTGATCATGAACCAGCTGGCGGAGTCGCCGGAGGACATGGTCATGGTGTTCTGGTTGGCAATGATGCGCACGAAGAAGAGCACGATGGCCGGGGCCAGCATGTTCAGGGCCGTGCCGCCGATGGTCTGGTCGGCGCGGAGGTTTACGGAGGCGAAGCTCAGCAGCAGGGAGAAGATGGCGCCCATGACGGCGGCCGCGGCCATGGCGAGCAGTTCCAGGCCCTGCAGGGCCCAGTAGTTGTCCATCTGCTTGGCCATTGTGAAGACTTCCAGCTGCTGTACCTCGCGCACGAAGAGCACGCCTATGAAGGCGCCGAAGATCATGAGGCCTTCGAGGGCGAGGTTGATGATGCCGCTGCGCTCGGCGAAGACGCCGGCGAGCGCGACGATCATGAGCGGTATGGCGTAGATCAGCGTCTGCTGGATCAGGAATGTCATTCCGCCTCGCCTCCCTTCTGAGTTTCCGCGGCGTCCGCGGCTTTTTTCTCCCCTGGCTCATAGCCCAGCTTCGGGATGGATTCGAGCTGCCTGCGCTTTTTCTTGCCGGTTATCAGCATCTTGATGACGAGGGAGAAGGCGCTCAGGTAGACGATGACGGCGATGATGACGTCCGTCAGGTACTCGTTGTAGGGCGTGAGGCTGGTGAGCTGCTGGCCGGCGATGTCCAGCATGGACATAAAGATGCCGGTGAAGATGACGCCCAGCGGGCTGTTGGCCGCGAGCAGGGCGACGGGTATGCCGTTGAAGCCCGTGGCGGGCAGGGACTGGTAGGTGCTCCAGTAAAACTCGGTGTTGCCGGAGAGGTAGTAGAGCGCCGCGCCGCCGCCTGCCAGGGCGCCGGCGATGGCCATGGACAGCACGATGTTCCGCTTGTCCTTGATGCCTGCGTAGCGCGCCGCATGCCGGTTGCTGCCGCAGGCCTTGAGCTGATAGCCCAGGGTGGTCTTGTTTATCACGATGTACATAAGTATCGCGATGAGGACGGCCACGACGATGCCGCCGTTGACCTGGCTGCCGGGGAAGATCTTGTCCAGGCCGAGCTTTGCGGTCTCGACGCCGTTGTAGGTGGTCTTATAGACGTAGCCGCTCTTGGTGTTCTCGACCATGTTCCTGAAATTGCTGTTTTCAAAGGCCCATGTGACGACGTTGGCGGCTATCCAGTTGGTCATGATGGAGGCCAGGACCTCGTTGATGTTCAGATACGCCTTGACGAGGCCGGGGATGCAGCCCCAGAGCGCGCCGGCGGCCATGCCGCCCAGGAAGGCGATGAACCAGATGATGACGGGGTGGATGACGTCGCTCGGTATGGAGAGCGCCAGCATGAGGCTGGCCATGGTGCCCATGAGGTACTGGCCGGGCGCGCCGATGTTGAACAGGCCGGTCTTGAAGGCCACGGCGACGGAGAGGCCCGTCATTATGAGCGGCGTGGCCCTGAAGAGCATGTTGCCCGTGCTGACAGGGTTGAAGCCAAAGGTCAGGACGCCATCCGTGCGGCCGGTGGAGAAAATGTTGGCGAGGACGATGCGCACGCCCTCCCATGCGCTCTTGGGCGAGAGGTTCCCGCTGGTGTAGCCGACGACGAGGATAACTACGCAGCCGACCAGCAGGCCGATGATGATGGAGGCAAGGCTGGCTAAGACGGTTCTGGTGCCGTCCTTGCTCCAGAAGCCGTCCAGGCGGTCTTTCATGCCGTCTCCTCCTTTCCTGCGTCGCGCTTGGCGCCGGCCATGTAGAGGCCGAGCTCCTGCACGGAGGTCTTCTTCGGGTCGAGCTCGCCTACGATCTCGCCCTCGTACATGACTAGTATGCGGTCGGAGAGGCTCATGACCTCATCCAGCTCCAGGCTCACCAGCAGTATCGCCTTGCCCGCGTCGCGCTCGGCCACGAGCTGGCCGTGTATGTACTCTATGGCGCCGACGTCGAGGCCGCGCGTGGGCTGGACGGCGACGACCAGGGACTTGTCCCTGTCGAGTTCGCGGGCGATGATGGCCTTCTGCTGGTTGCCGCCCGACATGCTCCTCGCCCGCGTCACCGGGCCCTGGCCGGAGCGCACGTCGAACTTGTCAATGAGCCGCTCGGCGTACTTGCGCACGCTGACGTTGTCTATGAATCCCGCGTGCTGGAACTGCTTTTCCTGGAAGCGCTGCAGCACCAGGTTCTGCTCCAGCGTGAAGTCCAGCACCAGGCCGTGCTTGTGCCTGTCCTCGGGTATGTGGCTCATGTTCTCGCCGCGGGCGGCTATGGAGGCGTGGGATATGTCCCGCCCGCAGAGCGTGATGCTGCCCTTTTCGGGCTTTTCCAGGCCGGTCAGGCCGTAGACCAGCTCGGTCTGGCCGTTGCCGTCTATGCCCGCGATGCAGACGATCTCGCCCGCGTGCACATCGAAGCTGACGCCCTTCACCGCGTCCTTCTTGTGTATCCTGGACTTGACGTGCAGGTCCCTGACGCTCAGCACCGTATCCTTGGGCTTGGCCTCGTCCTTCTGGATCTCCAGCTGCACCGGGCGGCCGACCATCATGTTGGAGAGCGCCTGCTTGTTCGTGTCGCAGGTGTTGACCGTGCCGATGCCCTTGCCCTTGCGCAGGACGGTGACCCGGTCCGAGACCTCCATGATCTCGTTGAGCTTGTGGGAGATGAAGAGGATGCTCTTGCCCTCCTTGGCGAAACCGCGCATCGTGTGCATGAGCTCTTCGATCTCCTGCGGGGTGAGCACCGCGGTGGGCTCGTCGAAAATGAGGATCTCGTTGTCGCGGTAGAGCATCTTGAGGATCTCCACGCGCTGCTGCATGCCGACGGTGATGTCCTCGACCTTCGCGTCGAGATCGACATGGAGCCCGTACTTTTCCGAGAGGGCCTCTACCTTTTTGCGGGCCTCCTTCTTCTGCAGGAAGCCGAGCTTGGTCGTCTCCGCGCCCAGGATGATGTTGTCGAGCACGGTGAAGACCTCGATGAGCTTGAAGTGCTGGTGCACCATGCCTATGCCCAGTGCCGTGGCGTCGTTCGGGTCGTTGATCTTCACGACCTCGCCGTTTTTCTTTATGACGCCCTCCTCGGGTTGATACATGCCGAAGAGCACGCTCATGAGCGTACTTTTTCCGGCGCCGTTTTCGCCCAGAAGTGCGTGTATCTCGCCCTTTCTGAGCTGAAGCGTGATGTTGTCATTTGCGACTATGCCCGGGAACCGCTTTGTAATGCCGAGCATTTCGATTATGTACTCCGGCTGCGCTGCCACCGCCCCGCCCCCTTTTAGCTTAATCTCCTTTATTATAATTTACACTTCAGCAAAAAACAAGAAATTTATGCAGTTTCCGCGCCCTTCGGCGGCCGTCCTGCGCAAGCAGAGAGCGGCAGGTTCCCGCCTGCCGCTCCGCTTCCTCTATCCCTCCCGCGTTCAGGCTTCCAATCCGGCCCTGAACGCCTTTTTGTTCATCTCCACGAAGGCCGGCTTCACGCAGGCCTCGAGCGCCGCGTCCCAGTCCATGCCCTCGAGCCCGAGGGCCTTCACCGTGGCGCCCAGGAGCACCACGTTGGCCGCCTTCTCGTTGCCGAGCTCGCCGGCGATCTTCGTCGCCTTGATGACGCGCGTGTCCGCGTTCTTCTCCTTCACCCGGTCGATGCAGTCCTCCGGGTACTGAGCCATGCCCTGCAGCGTGGGCAGGGACTGTATCGCGTGGTCGTTTATGATGACCACGCCGCCGTCCACCTTGACATCGTCCAGGTAGCGCAGCGCCTCCATCTTCTCAAAGGCCACCAGCACGTCGGCCGAGCCCTTGCCGATGATGGGCGAATACACCTTGTCGCCGTAGCGCACCTGCGTAGTAACGCTGCCGCCGCGCTGGCTCATGCCGTGGATCTCGCTCATCTTCACGTCATAGCCCGCCTCGATGAGCGCGTAGCTCAGTATCTTGCTGGCCAGTATCGTGCCCTGGCCGCCGACGCCGCAGAGCACCACGTTTTTCACATTTGACATTTCAGCCACCCACCTTTCCCATAGCCTTCTTGGGGCAGACCTGGGCGCAGACGCCGCAGCCGGCGCAGGCCACGCGGTCAATGTTCGCCTTCTTCGCCGCGGCGTCGAAGCTGATCGCCGGGCAGCCCAGGCGCAGGCAGCTCTTGCAGCCTATGCAGGCCTCGGCGTCTATCTGATACGGCGTCCTGTCCGTGCCGAACTCCGCCTTGTCCTCCGGGCTGCGCTTCTTGAGCGCACAGGGATAGCGCGTTATCACCAGCGAGGGGCCCTCGTACTCGATGGCCGCCTTGAGCGCCTTGCGCGTCGCCTCAAGGTCCATCGGGTTGACCTTGTATATCTCAGTCATGCCGAAGGCCCGCGCCACGCCCTCTATGTCCGCCGGGTAGGCGTGCTCGCCCGTGATCGTGTAGCCGGAACCCGGGTTCTCCTGGTGGCCCGTCATGCCCGTTATCCGGTTGTCCACCACGATGAGCGTCACATCGGAGTGATTGTACACCGCGTCGAGCATGCTGTTCATGCCCGTGTGGAAGAAGGTCGAGTCGCCCACGACGCCGACGATCTTTTTCTTCTCGCCGAACTTCGTCATTATCTTCGCCGCGCCGTGGGCCATGGAGAAGCCCGAGCCCATGCACAGCGCAAAGTCCTTCGCGTTCAGGGGCGGGTTGCCCGAGAGCGCGTAGCAGCCGATATCGCCTATCGCGATTACGTCCTTTATCTTGCCCAGCTCGTAGAACAGGCCCACATGCGGGCAGCCCGCGCAGAGCATCGGCGGGCGGCCGGGCACCACGGACTTGTCGTACTCCATCGTCGGCACGACCTCGCCCGTCAGCGCCTTGCGCACGATATCCGGGTTCAGCTCGCCCTCTATCGGCACCAGGGCCTTGCCCGTGCACTCTATGCCGGCGGCCCGGAGCAGATCCTCCATATAGGGCTCCAGCTCCTCTACGACGTAGAGCTTCTTCACCTTCGCGGCGAACTTCCGGATGCTCTCAATGGGCATCGGGCTCGTCATGCCGCACTTGAAGTACGAGGCCTTGTCGCCGTACACCTCCCTGGCGTACTGGTACGCCGCGCCGGCGGAGACTATGCCCACCCCGTCGGTGTGCCACTCCTCGCGGTTGAGCGGACACTCCTCCGTGTACTCGAGCAGCTTCGCCCAGCGCTTCTCCACCGCCGCGTGCATGCCCTTCGCCATCGCCGGCACCGGGTCGAATTTCGCGCGGTTCTTCACATATTCCTTCTTCTTCGGCTCCTGTACCTCGCCGAACTCCACAAGGCTCTTGCTGTGGCAGACGCGGGTCGTCATCCTGAGCATGACCGGGCTGTCAAAGCGCTCGCTCAGCTCGTAGCCCATCACCGCCATGTCCTTCGCCTCCTGGGAATCCGAAGGCTCCAGCATGATGAACTTGCCCATCCTGGCGTAGAAGCGGTTGTCCTGCTCGTTCTGCGAGGAGTGCAGGCCCGGGTCGTCCGCCGACACGAAGCACATGCCGCCATTGACGCCCGTGTAGGCAAAGGTCAGCAGCGGGTCCGCCGCCACGTTCAGTCCGACATGCTTCATCGCCGCGAAGGAGCGGCCGCCCACAAAGGACGCGCCCACCGCGGCCTCAAAGGCCACCTTCTCGTTCGGGGCCCACTCGCAGGTTATGCTGTCTTTGTACTTCTCGGCAACGTTTTCCAGTATCTCCGTGCTCGGCGTACCCGGATACGCGGACGCAAAGGCCACGCCCGCCTCATACAGGCCGCGGGCAACAGCCTCGTTGCCGGTCATAAGGTTTTTGGCCATATTCTCACCCTTTCGTTCAGCTTCATATGACGCGCTGCCGCGTCCTGTTCGCTATGTAGTCTGGTTCAACACCATAATATATTCATTATCCATAAAAGTCAAGAGCAATTACAGCCTATATATCACAAATTTACACAATGATTTCTCGCATTTTTTATAAATCGCTCTTGCAAACGGGCGCGGAATAATTTATACTTGAGATAGCTATTGGCGCATTAAATTCCAAAAGCAGCAAAAAAACAAGGGGGCGGGCGCATGGATGAGGATATGAGGATAAGGAAGGTCTCCGCTTCGGAGCAGGTCTGCGAGGCGATCCAGGCGCAGATAAGCTCCGGTACCTGGAAGGTCGGTGAAAAGCTGCCCTCGGAGAGCGAGCTGGCCTCCAAGTTCGGCGTCAACCGCCTGACGGTGCGCATGGCCCTGCAGAAGCTCAACGCCCTCGGCATAGTCGAGACGCGCACGGGCAGCGGCACCTTTGTCATAGAGTTCGACTTTGAGAGCTACCTCAAGACCGCGTCGAAGTTCTACGAGCGCAGCGGCATGATGCAGAACGTCACGGAGTTCCGCAACCACATCGAGATAGAATGTGCGCGCCTGGCCATAGAGCGCGCCACCGAGGAGGACCTGTGCGAGCTGGAGCGCCTGGCCCTCAAGCACCGCGAGGCCTGGGCGGATACCGAGGGCCTGACGCATGAGGAATGGTGCAAGCGCGTGGCGGCGGCGGACCTGGCCTTTCACGAGCACGTCTGCCGCATCTCGCACAATCCCCTGTACGCCTACGCCTTCGCCGTGGCCAGGGAACCCATACACCAGTACATGCTCTTCTGCCTGTCCAAATGGATGCCCGAGCTCGTGCGCAGCTTCCGGCTGGACAAGCACCGCGACATACACTACTGCATCTATGAGGCCATACGCGCCAAGGACTTCTCCGCCTGTCAGAGCGATTACGCCGCCATGATCGAGTCCTACACCCGGGTCAACTGGTCCATGCCCGAGGTCGGATGAGCCCTCCGGCCCAAGGAGCGGGCTGGGACGGAAAAAATTGAAAAAATACGCCATTTCCCTCTTGAAAAAGAAGCTGAAATGGCGTATTTTGTTATTATATAGACAACGTGACTCAATATATAGTGGCGCAACACCAAATATTGAATTACGCGCTCTCCAAAGGGGAGCAGTCGGGGGGATAAAAAAATGAAAAGGGGCCTGTTTTTTGTACTGGTGATTTTTCTCATGTTCAGCCTGCTGCCCGCCCACGCGGCGGCAGGGGACAGCCAGGAGGTCAGTGTGAGCGGGCGGCTGCTTACGGCCGGCTTCTACGCCGTGGACGCGGAGGGCGGGCTCGAGGGCCCGCTGGACTCGGCGCCGGCCTCCGGCGGCTATGTCTGCTATGACGGTGCCGGCTGTCTCGTCCTGCACGATGCGGACGTCCGCGCCCTGGGCGCTTCAAGCGCCGCGATCAGCGCCGCCGGCGATCTGAGGCTGATACTCGAGGGCGAGAATACCGCGCGCGGCTCTGATGGCAGCGGCGACGGCAGCTATGGCATATATGTCGAATGCGGCACGCTGAGCATAAGCGGCGAGGGCAGCCTGAAAGCTGAGGCAGCCGGCGCGCCGGACGCAGGCTGCAGCGCGGGCATATACGTCGTGCGCAGGATGCACGAGGAGCTCGGCGAGGGCAGCTACCGCGCCGAGGACGAGCCGGACTCGCTTGTAATAGAGGGCGGCAGCGTTTTCGCCTCCGGCGGCACGGCCGACAGCTTTTCCTGCGGCGTCTATGCCGACCTGACGATGAAGGGCGGCCTTCTGAGGGCGGAAGGCGGCAGCAGCGAGCCGGCGCAGGCGGCCTTCAGCTCCAGGAGCTGCGGGGTATTCGGCTGCGCAGTCGTGCTGGGCGGCGAGCTTGAAGCCATCGGCGGCCCTGCGCTCAACTGCAGCGAGGGCTATCCCTGCGAGAGTATCGGCATATACGCGCGGGGCACGGTGGAAATAAGCGCCGGCAGCGTCACGGCCCGCGGCGGCAGCGCCGGGAACAGCGTGGGCGTCTTTGCGGAGCGGGTCAGCCTGGAAGGCGAGGGCCTGCTCAGGGCCGACAGCTGCCCGGCCGGCTTCAGCTGCGGCCTTCAGGCGGACGGGCTGAGCGTGAACGGCGGCCAGGCCAGGGCGCAGCTGTGCTCGGGCGGCGCCGGGGACTCGCAGGGCCAGGCCTCCGGCTCCGCCTTCGGCGCGTTGGTGGAGGAAGTATATGTGGATGCGGGCGTGCTCGAACTGCGCTCGGGCGAGGCCTCCGAACTCAGCGAGGGGCTCAGGGCCTTTGCCGACTCCGGCGAGGAAGCGCTCGTTCGCGTGAGCGGCGGCGGGCTCCTGAGCAGCACTGCCGGGCCCGCGGGCGTCAGCAGCGCGGGCGTAAGGGCCGACGGCGAAAACGGCAGTTCCGGCGTCATCGAGGCCGCCGGCGGCAAGCTGCTGGCCTTCGGCGGAGCGTCGGAGTGGAGCGCGGGCCTGGAGGCCGACAGTCTGAGCGTCAGCTCTGGCGGCCGGGTGGAGGCCAGGGGCGCGGACGCCCCGGCGGAGGCCCTGGCGCCCATCAGCTACGGCATCTGCGCCGCCCGGCTGGTGGAGGTCTCCGGCGGCGCGGTGTACGCCTTTGGAGGCGAGGCCGCGGCCGCGGCCGGCCAGAGCGCCGGGCTGCACGACAGCCTATCCGGCTTCAGCCAGGACAAGCTGGCCGTCATAGTCGCCGCCGGGGCCCTGCTGGAAGCCGAAGGCGCAGCCGCCGGTGTCCTGAGCAGCGGCATCACGGCCGATTCCGTGGAGGTCGGCGGCGAACTCACGGCCCGGGGCGGGGACTCTGCCGGCGTCAGCATGGGCATAGGCGCGGCTTCCGTCACGGTCACGGAGGGCGGCTCGCTCAGCAGCCTGGCCGGCGAGGGCCGCAACAGCCTGGGCCTGTCCGGCAGCCTGGACATCACGGGCGGCAGCCTCGTCTGCTCGGGCTCGACCCGCGCCCTCGCTGCCCAGCCCCAGTTCGGCGGCTGGGAGGAATACCAGTGGCGCAGCGAGCAGGGCTCCGCCCTTGCGCCGGCCCCGCTGGACAGCAGCTGGATGCTGTACAAGTATATCGAGATCGTCCCCGGCGTCCCGGGCGTGCTGGGCCTGAGCGCCGCGTCGCTCGACCTCGCCCCGGGCGAGAGCGCGAGCCTGGGGCTTGAGCTGCCCGAGGGTTTCAGTCTCTCCGGCTGGTCGAGCGACTGCCCCTCCGTGGCGACGGTGATGGATGGCCTGGTCTCGGCCCACTCAGCGGGCAGGGCCAACATCCTGGTCACGGCCGTGGACGCCGGAGGCGCCGAGGTCGTGGAGAGCTGCACCGTCTGCGTCGGCTGCTCCGAAGCCGCCTCAGAGGCGGCGGAACGGCTCGGCAGCCTGGCAGGCAGCGTCTCCGAAAAGCTGGAGGTAGTCAGGGCGCTGGGCATGTCTGACCTGGCCGAGGTCCTGGCCTCCGACCCCGGGTTCTGCGGCGCAGTCGCCGAGCTCGAGGGCTCGCTAGGCCTCTCGGCGCGCATAGAGGCCGAAGGCGGCCTCTCCGGCCTCGGCTTCTCGGCCGTGGGCGCGGGCCTGAACGCCGCCGAGCCCTCGCAGCCCGTGGTACTGAGGCTGACCAAGACCGAGGGCAGGGCCGCGCAGTACGACAGGGCCCTGGCCTTCTCGCTGGAGCTCGAAAACGCCCTGCCCCAGCTCGCCGCGCCCATTCTCCTGCGGCTGAACGTCCCGCAGGAGTTCGACCCCGGTGCGCTGCTGCTGTTGCGCGAGCTGCCGGACGGCTCCTCCGAGCGCGTGGAGTATACACTTGAATACTCGGAGGGGACGGCGAGCCTCAGCTTCATCGTCACCGGGCCCGGCGGCTACTGCCTCGCGCAGGCCGGCGGCGATATCTGCGGCGCCGTCATCGACGGCGGCAGGGCCAGCGTGAATGTGCTCAGCCCAGGCGGGCTGATGATCTGCGCCTGCTTCGACGCCGAAGGCAGGATGCTCTCGGCGGAAACGCGCCCGGTCACCGGCCTCGCCGGCTGGCAGACCCTGGGCTTTGAGCTGCCCGAGGGCGCGGCCCGGCTGAGCCTGATGCTCCTGGACGGCCGGAACATACCCGCGGCGGAGGGGCTGAGTGTGGACTGCGCCTGAGCGCCCGCCGCCTTCAGTACAGGCCCTCGTACTCCGGCTCAGGATGCTCGCGCCCGTAGCTGCGGCACAGCTCCATGAATTCCAGGGCCAGAGGCGTGAGGTACTTGTCCCTGTGCCGCACGATGCGGAAGCTGCGGGTGAAGCTCAGACCCTCCACACTCACTACCTTCACGAGCCCGCGCCTTGCCGCGCCGCGTATCATCCGCTCGGGCAGCACCGAGATGCCCAGCCCGCTTATGACCGCGTTCACCAGCGCCGTCGTGCTCATCGCCTCCCAGCTGGGGCTGACCGAGATGCCCGCGCCCGCTATTACCCGCTCGAATTCCTCCCTCGCGCCGCTGCCGCGTTCGCGAAGGAGGAATTTTTGACGCCGGAATTCCTCCAGCCCCAGCGGCCGGCCCGGCTTAAAGGGCAGCTCCGGCGGGCAGATCACCGCCAGGCTGTCCTCCATGTACTCCTCCGTCAGCAGCAGCTCCGAGCTCGGCACGCCTTCCAGCAGGGCCAGGTCCAGGGAGTTGGCCAGCAGCCGCTCCTCCAGCATCCTCGACGGGCCCACGGCAGCCAGCACCTCCGCCCCGGGCAGCTTCGCCGTTATCGCCTTCACATAGTCCGGCAAAAACTGCGAGCCGATGGTCATGCTCGCGCCGACGCGCAGGCGGCCCGGCTTCTCCGCGCTCCTGAGCGCATCCTCCATCTCGTCAAAAGAGGTGGTGATGTGCCGGGCATAGCCCAGCAGCCGCTCTCCGGCCGAACTCAGGCTCAGCCTGCGCCCCAGCCTGTCGAACAGCACCGTCCCGTAATAGCCCTCCAGTTCCCTTATGGCCAGGCTCACCGCCGGCTGGGTCATGTGCAGGGCCTCGGCCGCCCTGGTGGTGTTGCAGCCGTGCTCGCACACCGCCAGAAAGATCCTCAAATGCCGCAGGGTCATGTTCCCCGCCCTCCTTTATATTGATATTGTTATTATCTTTATAAAATAATATTATTTTTCTTATTACATTGCAAGTAGTATCATATGGCGCAGGGGAGGAATGAGGTTTGAAAAAGAAGCTGCAGCGGTATTTGACGCTGTTTTGGGCCACTTTTCAGCTGAGCGCCTGCACATTTGGCGGCGGCTTTGTGATCATCCCGCTGATGCGGCGGAAGTTTGTGGAGGGTCTGGGCTGGATAGAGGAGCAGGAGATGCTCGACCTGGCGGCGATAGCGCAGTCCTGCCCGGGCGCGATCGCCGTGAATGCGGCCATATTGGTGGGCTACCGGGCCTGCGGGCTGGCGGGCGCGGCCATTGCGGTTTTCGGCACGGTGCTGCCGCCGCTGATCATCATCTCGGTGATCTCCTTTTTCTACGCGGCCTTCCGCGAGAACGAGCTTGTGAGCCTTGTCATGCAGGGCATGCTGGCGGGCGTGGCGGCGGTCATCTGCGACGTGGTGGTCTCCTTGTGCGGCGCCCTGGTCAAGGAGCGCAGCGCCCTGCATCTGGCCATACTGCCTGCGGCCTTCGTGCTCGTGCGCTTTTTGGATGTGAACATCGTCTTCATCATCCTGGGCTGCGCCGGCATAGGGCTTGCCGAGGGCCTGCTGCGCTCGCGGCTTGAGAGGAGGCGGGCCTGATGCTGCTTTTACAGCTGCTCTGGAGCTTCTTCCAGATCGGGCTCTTCAGCATAGGCGGCGGCTACGCGGCGATGCCGCTCATACAGCAGCAGGTGACGGTGGAGCACAGCTGGCTGACCATGACGCAGTTTGCGGACATCATGGCCATAGCCGAAATGACCCCGGGCCCCATTGCCATCAATTCCGCCACCTTTGTCGGCATCAGGGTCGCGGGCATACCCGGGGCGCTCGTGGCCACCTTCGGCTGCGTGCTGCCCTCCTGCGTCATCGTGACGCTGCTGGCCTGGGTCTACTACCGCTGCAAGGGCCTGAGCCTGGTGCAGGATATGCTCGGCTGCCTGCGGCCCGCGGTCGTGGCCATGATCGCCTCTGCCGGGCTGACGCTGTTCATCCTGGCCATCTTCGGGCAAAGCGGCGATATCGCGGACCTGAACTATGCCTCGGCCCTCATATTCGTGCTGGGCCTCCTGCTGCTGAGGCTCAAAAAGCCCAGCCCCATCCTGGTCATGGCGGGCTCCGGCGCGGCCTTTGCGGCCCTGCACTACGCCGCGGAGGCGATAAAGCTGTAGCCGCCCGGCCCTGCGGGCTTTACAAGGCCGTCTAAAAATGTTACAATATGCCTGAAATATTTTCAGGGGAGCTGAGACAATGTACAGGGAGCACGAATACTATCTGCGCCGCGCCATTGAGGTCTCGCGCGAGTCGAGGAAGGCCGGCAACACGCCCTTCGGCGCGCTGCTGGTGAACGCCGAGGGCGAGATCGTCATGGAGCAGCCGAACGTCGAGATCACCGAGCACGTCTGCACGGGCCATGCTGAGACCACGCTCGCCGCCCGCGCCTCTCACGAATATTCCCGGGACTATCTCTGGAACTGCACGCTCTACACCACCGCCGAGCCCTGCGCCATGTGTTCGGGCGCGATATACTGGGCGAACATCGGCCGCGTGGTCTACGGCATGACCGAAAAGCGCCTTTTGGAGCTGACCGGCGACAACGAGCAGAACCCCACCTTCAGCCTGCCCTGCCGCGAGGTCTTCGCCCGGGGACAGAAGGACATAAAAGTCGAAGGCCCCTTCCCCGAGGTCGAAGAAGAGGCCGCGGAAGTCCACAAGGGCTACTGGGATTAAATAATGCAAGGCCGCCCCGGACGGGGCGGCCTTACATTATCGAAAAAGCCTCGCAGAGTTTCGCGGCCGCAGCCGCGAAATAAATTTCGATTATTTTCGGCGGCGGCGTGTACGTCGCCGAAAATACTTCTCGCGGAGCGGAGTGTCGAATCGTCCGCCCTTGGCGGACGACCGAGGCGCGCAGCGCAGCGCGAGCCCCTTTGTTGAAGAAGGCTTTGCCTTCTTCAACAAGCTGAGGCCGCCCCGTCGGGGCGGCCTTTTGTTTTATTTGAAGTAATCCACGCCGGCTTCAAAGATGGGCTGGAGGCCGGCGCCGGGGACGTTCCGGTACAGGCCCGGGCCGCTGCGCTCCGTGTGGCCCATCTTGCCCAGCACGCGCCCGTCCGGCGAGCTTATCGCCTCGACCGCCAGCACCGAGCCGTTGGGGTTGTACCTCACGTCCATGGTGGGCTGGCCCTCGGGGTCCACATACTGGGTGGCGAGCCGGCCCGTGGCCTCCAGCTCCGCCAGCAGCGGCTCGGGGCAAACGAAGCGGCCCTCGCCGTGCGACACCGCCACCGTGTGGATGTCGCCCACCCGGCAGCGCGCCAGCCAGGGGCTGAGCGTGGAGGCTACCCGCGTGCGCGCCAGCAGGCTCTGGTGCCGGCCTATCATGTTGTAGGTCAGCGTCGGGCAGCTCTCGTCCGTCTCCAGTATCCGC
Source organism: uncultured Oscillospiraceae bacterium (assembly GCA_944387285.1). Taxonomy (GTDB): domain Bacteria; phylum Bacillota; class Clostridia; order Oscillospirales; family Oscillospiraceae; genus Scatomorpha. Next base: position 14,063 of record CALXEH010000017.1, read on the forward strand.
CCGAAGGGCACGAGCCCCAGCTTTATGAGCGCCTGGAAGCCGTTGCAGATGCCCAGCATCAACCCGTCGCGCCCATAGAGCAGCTCGTGCACCGCGTCGCTCAGCCGCCGGCTCCTGAAAAAGGCCGCCACCAGCTTTGCGCTGCCGTCCGGCTCGTCACCGCCCGAAAAGCCGCCGGGCAGGACGATCATCTGGCTTCTCGCTATCGCCTGCGCCGCGCGCTCGACGCTCTCGGCCACCTGAGCCTGGCTCAGGTTCCGTATCACCAGTATCTCCGGCTCCGCGCCGGCGCGGCGCAGGGCCCGGGCCGTGTCGTACTCGCAGTTCGTGCCCGGGAAGACCGGGATGAGCGCCCGGGGCCTCGCGCACTTCACCGCCGGGGCCGGCCTCGACTGCGCCTCAAAGCCCAGCCGCCGCACCTGTTCCCTGCCCTGGCCCGGCGCGCTCAGGTTGGGCATGACCGGCTCTAGCCTGCCCTCCCAGGCTTCCTCGAGCCCGCGCATATCTATGCGCTCGCCGCCGCATGCGAATGAATAGTCCGCCGTCACGCGGCCCAGGGTCTCGCCCGCCGTGCAGCCGGGCGCGGTCTCGGCTATCATGCCGCCGAAATCCCAGCCGAAGAGCCGGCCCCGGTCAAAGCCCGGGTCTATCTCCACGCCCAGGCGGTTGCCGAAGGCCATGCGGCACAGGCCAGACGCCAGGCCGCCCCCGTCCAGCGCCCAGCAGCTTTTTATCTCGCCCGACTTCATGAGCCCCTTGAGCTCCGACCACAGCTCCAGCGTCGCCGCCGCGTCGAAGGGGTCGGCCCGGAAATACGCCAGCCGGTCGCCCGCGGCCTTCAGCTCCGGCGTCACCACCTCGTCCACCTTGCCGTGACCCACGGCGAAGCTCACCAGCGTCGGCGGCACGTCCATGTCCTCAAAGCTGCCGGACATGCTGTCCTTGCCGCCTATCGCCGCCACGCCCAGGCCCAGCTGCGCCTCCAAGGCGCCCAGGAGCGCCGCAAAGGGCTTGCCCCAGCGCTCCGGCTCCGTGCGCAGGCGCTCGAAATACTCCTGAAAACTCAGATATATGTCGCCGTGGCCCATGCCCGAGGCCACCAGCCTCGCCACGCTCTCGACCACCGCGAGGTAGGCGCCCGCCCAGGGGTCCTGCTCCGCCACGCGCGGCTCAAAGCCGCAGGCCATCGCCGAGCAGCTGCGCGTCTCGCCCTCCACGGGCAGCTTGGCTATCATGCTCTGCGCCGGGCTCAGCTGATACTTCCCGCCGTAGGGCATGACCACCGTGCCAGCGCCTATCGTGCTGTCGAACCTCGCGCCCAGGCCGCGCCGCGAGCAGACCGAGAGGTCGCCCATGAGCGCCCTGAGCCTCTCGCCGAGCCCGCCGGCGGCCGCGGCAGGGCTCCTATCCTCCAGCCGGCTCTCGGGCACCCTCACCCGCGCGTGCTTTTCCGCGCCGTTCGAGGCCAGGAAATCCCGGCTGAGGTCGGCTATCAGCCTGCCCCGCCAGCGCATGCGCAGCCTCGGCTCCGCCGTCACCCGCGCCACCGCCGTGGCCTCGAGGTTCTCCGCGCCCGCAAGGGCCAGGAAGCGCTCCGCGTCCGCCGCCGAGACCACCACGGCCATGCGCTCCTGGCTCTCCGAGATCGCCAGCTCCGTGCCGTCCAGGCCCTCGTACTTGCGCGGCACCAGGTCGAGGTCTATGTCCAGCCCGTCCGCCAGCTCGCCTATCGCCACCGAGACGCCGCCCGCGCCGAAGTCGTTGCAGCGCCGGATGAGCCGCGTCGCCCCGGGGTCTCTGAACAGCCGCTGCAGCTTGCGCTCCACCGGCGCGTTGCCCTTCTGCACCTCGGCCCCGCAGGTCTCCAGGCTGTGTACGCCGTGGGCCTTGGACGAGCCCGTCGCGCCGCCGCAGCCGTCCCGGCCCGTCCTGCCGCCCAGGAGTATGACCACGTCGCCCGGCTCCGGCCGCTCGCGCACCACGTTCCGCTCCGGCGCCGCCGCTATGACCGCGCCTATCTCCATGCGCTTGGCGACGTAGCCGGGGTGATAGTACTCGTCCACAAAGCCCGTCGCCAGGCCGATCTGGTTGCCGTAGGAGCTGTAGCCCGCCGCCGCCGTCGTCACCAGTTTCCGCTGCGGCAGCTTGCCGGGCAGGGTCGCCGACACCGGCGCCAGCGGGTCGCCCGCGCCCGTCACGCGCATCGCCTGATACACATAGGCCCGGCCCGAAAGCGGGTCGCGTATAGCCCCGCCGATGCAGGTCGCCGCGCCGCCGAAGGGCTCTATCTCCGTCGGGTGGTTGTGCGTCTCGTTCTTGAACATGAGCAGCCAGGGCTCCTCGTGCCCGTCCACGTCCGCCGTCACCTTCACCGAGCAGGCGTTTATCTCCTCCGACTCGTCCAGGCCTCGGAGCTGCCCCGTCTTCTTCAGATACCTCGCGCCCAGCGTTGCGAGCTCCATGAGCGTGAGGGGCTTGTCCTCCCGGCCCAGCTCGCGGCGTATCTCCAGGCAGCGCTCATAGGCCCGGCGCACCTGCGCGTCCTCTATCTCCACCCCGTCTATTATGGTGCCGAAGGTCGTATGCCGGCAGTGGTCCGACCAGTAGGTGTCGAGCACCCTCAGCTCCGTGAGGCTCGGGTCGCGGCCCTCTGACCGGAACCAGTCCCGGCAAAACTGCGCGTCGTCCGCGTCCATGGCGAGGCCCATGTCCCGCACCAGCCGCTCCAGGCCGGCCCTGTCCAGCTCGCGGAAGCCCTCCAGCGTCCGCACGTCCGTCGGCTCCGGGTAGTCCTCCCTGAGCGTCGAGCGCTCCTCGAGCGAGGCCTCCCGGCTCTCCACCGGGTTTATGAGGTAGTACTTTATCTGCGCGAGCTCCTCCTGCGTCAGCTTGCCGTACAGCAGATACACCTTCGCCGTCCTGACCTGGGGCCGCTCCGCCTGGGTCAGCAGCTGCACGCACTCCGCGCAGGAGTCCGCGCGCTGGTCGAACTGCCCCGGCAGGTACTCCACGGCAAAGCTCAGGTCAGCCTCCGGCAGGCGCTCGTTCAGGCGGTCCACCTGCGGCTCCGAGAACACCACCGGCAGGCAGCGCGCGAGCGCCTCGCCGTCCAGGCCCTCGACGTCGTAGCGGTTGAGCAGGCGCAGGCCGTTGAGCCCGGCCAGGCCCAGGAGCGTCCTCAGCTCCGAGAGCAGGCCCTGGGCCTCCACGTCAAAAGGTGACTTTTTCTCTACATATATGCGGTGGACAGGCATGTTTCGACCTCCGTTGTGTATTTATTTCCCCAGAGCCGCCAGCGCTCTCGCGCCGATGTCGCCCCTCATGTACAGGCCCTCAAAGCTGATCCGCCCCGCCGCGGCGTAGGCCTTGGCGACGGCCTCCTCCAGGCTCGCGCCCTTCGCCGTGACGCCCAGCACCCGGCCGCCGTTCGTATAGTAGCGCCCGCCCTCGAGCAGCGTGCCCGCGTGGAACACCTCCGCCGAGCCGTCCGGCAGCTGGCCGCGCTCGTCCAGGCCCTCGATGAGCTTGCCCTTCTCGTAGGCCTTCGGATAGCCGCCCGAGGCCAGGATCACGCAGGCGGCGGACTCTCCAGACCACCTCACATCCAGCTCGGACAGCCGGCCCGAGGCGCAGGCCTCCATGATCTCCAGCAGGTCCGTCTCGAGCAGCGGCAGCACGACCTGGGTCTCCGGGTCGCCAAAGCGGCAGTTGTACTCTATGACCTTCGGCCCGTCCCGCGTCAGCATCAGCCCGAAGTACAGGCAGCCCCTGAAGGTGCGGCCCTCGGCGTTCATCGCCCGCACCGTCGGCAGGAAGATGCGCTCCATGCACTCCGCCGCGACGGCCTCGGTATAGTACGGGTTCGGGCAGATCGTGCCCATGCCGCCGGTATTGGGGCCCTCATCCCCGTCGAGCGCGCGCTTGTGGTCCATGGACGAGAGCATGGGCACCAGCGTCACCCCGTCCGTGAAGGAGAGCACCGAGATCTCCGGGCCCTCGAGGTATTCCTCGATGACGAGCCGTGAGCCGCTCTCGCCGAAGACCCGCTCCTGCATCGCGGCCCTGACCGCGTCCCGGGCCTCCTGCCGGGTCATCGCCACCGTCACGCCCTTGCCCAGCGCCAGGCCGTCCGCCTTCACGACTATGGGCAGCGGCGCGCGCTCCACATAGGCCATGGCCGCGTCGAAGTCCCCGAAGACCTCGTACGCCGCCGTCGGTATGCCGTACTTTCGCATGAGCCCCTTGGCGAAGACCTTGCTGCCCTCTATCTGGGCCGCGGCCTTTGAGGGGCCGAAGACGGGGACGCCTATGGCCTCGAGCGCGTCCGCCATGCCCAGGCACAGCGGGTCGTCCGGCGTCACCACGGCAAAGTCCGCGCCGAAGTCCACGGCGTGGCGCACCACGCCCTCTATATCCGTCGCCGCTATCGGCACGCACTCGACACCGGCCTGCGCCGCGATGCCGCCGCCCCCCGGCAGGGCGTGCAGCTGCGTCACCCTCGGGTTTCTGAGCAGCGACCTTATGACGGCGTGCTCGCGCCCGCCCGAGCCTATGACCATGAGCTTCATGTCTCTTCCTCCCCCTGCCTTCCCGGCAGGCTATTCAGTATATCCACAAAATATTCAGGCAGCTGCGTCGTCAGCACGACCCGCTCGCCCGTGCGCGGGTGTATGAATTTGAGCTCCCGGGCGTGCAGGCACTGGCCCTCCAGCCCGCGCTCGGGCCTCTTGAGGTTGCCGTACACCATGTCGCCCAAAAGCGGATGGCCTATGTGGGCCATGTGCACCCGTATCTGATGCGTCCGGCCCGTCTCGAGCCGGCAGCGTATGTGCGTATAGCCCCGGTAGCGGCCCAGCACCTCCCAGTGCGTCACGGCGGGGCGCGAGTTCTTCTCCGTCACCGCCATGCGCTTTCTGTCCGTCGGATGCCGGCCTATGGGCGCGTCCACGGTGCCCGAGTCCTCCCTGAATTCGCCCCTTGCCACGGCCTCGTAGACCCGCGAAAGGCTCCGGTCGGACAGCTGGGCAGAGAGCGCCAGATGCGCAAAGTCGTTTTTCGCCGCTATGATGAGGCCCGAGGTGTCCTTGTCTATCCTGTGCACGATGCCGGGCCGCAGCTGCCCGCCCACGCCCGAGAGGCTCTGCCCGCAGTGGTAGAGCAGGGCGTTCACCAGCGTGCCGTCCGGATGGCCCGGGGCGGGATGCACGACCAGGCCCCTGGGCTTATTTACCACGATGAGGTCCGCGTCCTCGTACACGACCTCGAGCGGTATGTCCTGCGGCGCCGGCTCTGGCAGCGCCGGCTCGGGCAGCTCCACGGCATAGGTCTCGCCGGCCTCGGTCTTCCGGTTCTTTTTCACCGGCCGGCCGTCCAAGGTCACGAGCCCGTCCTCTATCAGCCGCTGGGCCGCGGAGCGGCTTATCTCCGGCAGAGAGCGCGCGAGGAGAGCGTCGATCCTCTCGCCGCTCTCCTCTGCATGAATATTTAAAATTTCAGCGTTCATTTATCCGAAAATTCGGCCAGGATGTCCTCGAGCGAAAACTCCGTTTCCGCCGCCGGCCGCCTCTGGGGCTGCGGTCTCGGCTCCTGCCTGGGCTGGGTCCGGGCCTCGGGCTGAGGCTGGGCCGGCTGCGGCCTCGGCCTGGGCTGGGGCCGGGCCTGGGCGCCCTCCTGCGCAGGCTCGCGGGCGGGCTTTTTCGGCTGATTTTCCCACTCGGCGAAGGGATTGTCCGGGTCGACCTGCCTGGGCTCGACCGGCCTTGCGGGCCTCGCCCCTGACGGGCGGGGCGCATATTCGCGCACCGGGATGCGCGTGCGCTCCTGCGCCGGCTCGCGCTTCTGCTCCGGCCGCGCCGCCTGACGCTTCGCGGGCTGGGGCTTCTTCTTGCTGTGGCTGCCGCCGGAACGGCGCTTTGCAGGCTGCTCCTCCTCGTAGTCCTCCACGGCCTTTTCCTTCTCGCCGCCGAAGATGATGTACAGGCAGAACAGCACGCCGCAGCAGGAGATGAACACGTCCGCGATGTTGAAGATGGCGTTGAGCCTCGAGGAGCCGAGGAACTCGAACTTGAACATGTCCACGACATAGCCGTAGGCGACCCTGTCGATGCAGTTGCCTATGGCGCCGGCGAGCACGCCCACGGCGGCCCAGCGGCCCAGCTTGCCCTTTATGAGGTCCTTCTTGAGCGCATAGATGACGGCCGCGGCAAAGAGCAGCGCTATGAATACGAACACCCAGCGCCAGTCCCCGCCCTTCAAAAAGCCGAAGGCCGCACCCGTGTTGTGGATGTTCACGAGCTTTATCACGCCCGGTATGAGCGCCTTTTCGCCGATGTCCAGCTCAATGTTGAGCGACACCCAGTACTTGAGCCACTGGTCTGCAATGAGCACCAGGACCACGGCCAATGCGTAAAACATAGGTAACCCTCCCAGCCGGAGCTGTTGTATCTCTCTTAATCAGCCAATGATCAGCCTACCGCCTTCGCGCAGCGCGGGCAGAGCTCGGGATGCTTTTCGTCCGTGCCGATGCCGGCGCTGTGCGTCCAGCATCTGGGGCACTTGGGCAGGCTGCTCGCTTCCACCTTCACGGTGAGGCCCTGCACGGCCTCGCCCTTCCAGCCCTCGACCGGGGTCTCGGAGACCTCGAGCTCGGACACGATGCACAGCTCGGCGAGATCTGCGCCCTTGACGCTCTCCCACGCGGCCTTCGCGTCCTCGCCGACATACAGCGTGACCTTCGCGTCCAGGGGCTTGCCCACGGTCTTCTCGGCGCGGGCCAGCTCCAGGGCCTTGTTCACGTCGTCGCGGATGCGCAGGAGGTTAGACCAGCGCAGCTCCTCCTCGGCGCTCAGCTTGAGGGCAGCGTCCGCCTTGGGCATGTCGTTGAGCATGACGTGCCTGGGGTCGGCGCCCTCGCCGTGCGGCATCTCCTGCCAGACCTCGTTCGAGGTGAAGGAGAGCAGCGGGGCCAGCAGGCGCATCATGGCGTCCAGGATCATGTAGATCGTGGTCTGGGCGCTGCGCCTCGAGAGGCTGTCCGCCCCGTCGCAGTAGAGCCTGTCCTTGATGACGTCCAGGTAGAAGTTCGACATGTCCACGACGCAGAAGCTGTGCACCGCCGCGGTCACGGCGAAGAACTCGTATTTCTCATAGGCCGCGATGCAGCGCTCCACCAGGGCGTTGAGCCTGGAGAGGGCCCAGCGGTCGAGCTCCGGCATGTCCTCCACGGCGACCAGCTTCGTCGGGTCAAAGCCCGCGAGGTTGCCGAGGATGTAGCGCGCGGTGTTGCGGATCTTCAGATATTTCTCGCTCAGCTGCTTGAAGATGGCGTCCGAGCAGCGCATATCTACCCTGTAGTCGGCGCTGGAGGCCCAGAGCCTCACGATGTCCGCGCCGTACTTGGCGATGAGGTCGGCGGGATCGACGCCGTTGCCGAGGCTCTTGTGCATGGCGCGGCCCTCGCCGTCCACGGTCCAGCCGTGACACAGGCAGTTCTTGTACGGGGCCTTGCCCTTCGTGGCGACGCCGACGAGCAGGCTGCTCTGGAACCAGCCGCGGAACTGGTCGCCGCCCTCGAGATACATCTCGGCGGGCCAGCGGCCCGGGCTGTCCAGCTCCATGGACGCGATGTGCGTGCTGCCGGAGTCGAACCAGCCGTCGAGCGTATCCGTCTCCTTCGTGAAGTGTACGCCGCCGCAGTGCGGGCAGACAAAGCCGCGCGGCAGCAGCTCCTCGGCCTCCAGCTCGAACCAGGCGTTCGAGCCCTTCTCGCGGAAGATGGCCGCGACGGATTCGATGCTCTCGTCCGTGCAGACGGGCTTGCCGCAGTCGGAGCAGTAGAAGACCGGGATGGGCAGGCCCCAGCGGCGCTGGCGCGAGATGCACCAGTCGGCCCTCTCGCGGATCATGGCGATCATGCGGTCATGGCCCCACTCGGGCATCCAGTTGACCTCGTCGCAGGCGGCGCAGGCCTGCTCCTTGAAGGCGTCCACGGAGCAGAACCACTGGTCGGTCGCCCTGTAGAGGATGGGGCTCTTGCAGCGCCAGCAGTGCGCGTACTGGTGGATGATGTCCTCAGAGGCGTAGAGCGCGCCGCTCGCCTCGAGGTCGTCGAAGATGGCGACGTTGGCCTCGTCGGTCGTGAGGCCGCAGTATTTGCCTGCCTCCTCGTTCATCTTGCCGTGGTCGTCCACCGGGACTACGAGGCCGATGTGGGTCTTGCCCTCGGCGTCGTACTTGCGGCAGATGTCGTAGTCCTCATGGCCGTGGCCGGGCGCGGTGTGGACGCAGCCGGTGCCGGCGTCGAGCGTGACGTGCTCGCCCAGGATGATGATGCTGTCCCTGTCGATGAGCGGGTGGCGCGCCGTCATGAACTCGAACTCGGAGCCCTTCATCTCGGCCAGGACCTCGAAGCCCTCGACCTTGCCGATCTCGGCGACGCGGCCCATGAGCTCCTTGGCGATGATATAGACCTCGCCGTTCGGGGCCTTGGCCAGGACGTAGTCGAAGTCCGCGTTCAGGCAGATGGCCAGGTTGCCCGGGATGGTCCAGGTCGTAGTCGTCCAGATGAGGAAGTACAGCTTGTCGAGCGGGCAGTACTGCGACAGCTTGCCCAGGTCGTCGCGCACGGGGAACTTGACGTAGATGGACTTGCACTCGTCCTCGGCGTATTCGATCTCGGCCTCGGCCAGCGCGGTCTCGTCGTGCGGGCACCAGTAGACGGGCTTCTTTCCCTTGTAGATGTAGCCCTTCTTATACATCTCGCCGAAGACCTTGACCTCCTCGGCCTCGAACTTCGGGTTCATGGTGAAGTAGGGCTTGTCCCACTCGCCGAGGCAGCCGAGGCGCTTGAAGGCGTCGCGCTGGACGTCGACGTAGTGCAGGGCGAAGGCCTGGCAGGCGTCGCGGAACTCGGCCGTCGTCATCTCCTTGTGGTTGAGCTTCTGCTCCTTGATGATGGCGGACTCTATGGGCATGCCGTGGTTGTCCCAGCCGGGGTAGTAGATGGCCTGCCAGCCGGACATGGATTTATATCTCGTGATGAAGTCCTTGATGCACTTGTTGAGCGCGGTGCCCATGTGGATGGCGCCGTTCGAGAACGGAGGGCCGTCGTGCAGGTCGAAAATGGGCCTGCCCTCGGTCCTCTTGAGCATCTCGTGGTAGAGGTCGAGCTCGTACCACTGCTTGAGCATATCGGGCTCGCGCTTCGGCAGGGCCGCGCGCATCGGGAATTCGGTCTTCGGCAGATTTACGGTGGAATTGTAGTCCTGAGTCATTTATTTTCTCTCTCCCTTTATTCTATCCAAATACATGCTTAGGGGCAGCGCCGGTCCTGCGCCGCCCCATCGGTTCCGGTCAAATCAGTTGCCGCCCATACTGAACAGGCGGGTTATCTCTTCCGGCGTGATCGTCTCTCGGGGTGCGGCCTCGCCCATGACGGGGCTTATATCTATCTTCGGGTCGGGCTCGTCCGGTATTCGCGCGACCGAGGCCTCTATGCTCTTCACGGCAGCATCAACAGCCTCCTCCTGCCTGGCAGGGGCGGCCGACTTCGATATGCTGACGAGGTTCTCGAGCTGACGGGTGCAGATGGCCTTGGATTCCTCAAAGAAACGGGCAAAGGATTCCTTGGCCTCCTTGAGCTTGGCCTGCTCCTTGGCGGTCTCGGCCTTGAGCGCCTCAAGGCTGCGGGCCGCGGTAGCCTGCGCCTCGGCGACGACCTTGTCGGCCCTGGCCCTGGCCTCGGCCTCTATCTGGCTGGAGAGCTTCTGCGCGGACATGAGCGTCATCCTCATAGCGTCCTCGCTGGCGCGGTATTCCTCTATCTTGTCCACCAGCACCTTCATCTTGGCCCTGAGCGTCGCGTTCTCACGCTGGGCAGCCTCGAGCTCCGAGGCGGCCTCCTCCATGAAATCGTCCACTCCGCCCATGTCGTATCCGCCGAACATGGCCTTTTCGAATGTCTTCTCCCTGATGTCCTGAGGCGTCATATCCGTTTCCTCCCCTGATAATGTTTAAATATATGTATTCTGCCCGGCCGCCTCAGAAATACAGGCCGCCGCTCTCTATCTGGCTCATCATCTCTCCCGAGACGTCCACGCCCGCGGGAGTGACGAGGTATATCATGCCGGATACCCGGCTCAGCTTGCCGTTTTTCGCATAGGCCACGCCGGAGAGGAAATCCAGCGCGCGCCTGGAGGTGACCTTGTCGGTCTGGCTGAGGTCCAGCATTATCGTCCTGCCCGCCGCAAAGCTGTCCGCTATGCCGGTGCAGTCCTCGAACTCCTTGGGCTTGGCCAGCATGAAGCCCGGCTGTCCCGCCGGCGCCTGCTGCCCCGCAGCCGGCTGCGCGGCCTGCTTGGCCTGTATCCGCTCGCCCCGCTTGGGGATGTGGAAGTTCGGCTTCGGTATGCTTATGCTGGGCGGCTCGGCCTGGGCCTCGTCCGTGAAAAAGCTCTCGCGCCGCTCTGTCGGGGCTATAGGAGGCCCGGCCTCCTCCTGCTGCGTGCCCGAGTCGAAAAACTCCTCCTCGTCCTCGCCGTAGGGTTTGGTCAGTTTTTTCAGTTCATCGAATATTCCCATTGCCCGGTCTCCCTCAGTGCTTCGCGCCGTAGTCTCTGGCCCCAAATATGGCGGAGCCGACCCGAACCATGTTCGCGCCCTCCGCAATGGCGTCCTCAAAGTCGCCGCTCATACCCATGGACAGCAAATCCATAGAGGTATTATCGTATTTTTTTCTCCCGATGTCAACAAAAAGCTCACGCATTTTGGCAAAATAAGGCCTGTTCGCGCCCGGAGTTTCCGAAATCGGCGGTATCGACATCAGCCCGCGCACCCGCAGGGCCGACAGGCTGGCCGCGTAATTGAGAAGTTCTTCCAGTTTTTCCGGTTCGACCCCGCTCTTGGACAGCTCCCCGGCGATATTGACCTCTATGAGCACGTCCTGCGTGACGCCGAGCTTGCTTGCCCTGGCGTCGATATCGTGCAGCAGCTCCGCGGAATCCACGGATTCTATGAGGTCCACGCCCTGTCCGACGAGGTATTTTATCTTGTTCCTCTGCAGGTGGCCTATGAAGTGCAGCGGCGCGCCGGCATAGGCCCCGGCCGCGCGTTTTTCCACCAGCTCCTGCACGCGGTTTTCCCCGCAGGCGTCCACGCCTGCGGCCACGGCCTGCCTCACCCGCTCGGCGTCGTTCATCTTGCTCGCCGCGACCAGCAGGACCTGCCTGCCGTTTGCGGCCCGGTCTATCCTCTCGCGCACCCTCATGACGTTTTCCGCAATGCCCATGTCTCTTTCTCCTTTCATGGGACTTCGATCTGAGCTGTTATCTGCCGCAGGCCTGCCAGCCTGTCCATGCCTTCGGTGCCCGAGAGCAGCAGCACGACCTCGCCCGAGCTCTCGACCCTGGCCCGGAAGGTCTCGCCGTCCAGGCTGAGCTTCACGGCCGTGCCCGGCTCGAGCCGGGCCGCGGTGAGCGCCGCGCAGTACCAGCGCAGGCCGGTTATGAGCCTCATGCCCGGCTGCTGCTCCGTTTTTGAGCCGAGCAGTCCCCTCAAGGTGCGCTCATCCATAGCCAGCGCCTCGCCGGGGCCCAGCCGTTCGAGCCCGTCGGCGCCCGAGGCGCACAGGCCCGAGACGCCCGCGAACAGCGGCTGTGCCGAGCCGAGGTCCGGCTCCGGCGCGCTGCCGGACAGGGCCGCGGCCATGAGCTCAAAGCTGCCTGAGGCCCTGGCCTCCGCCAGGGCGAGGCGCCTGTCCTCCGCCCCGGCCAGCCTTTGGGCCTCAAGTCCCAGGGCCAGGGCGGCGGGGTCCTCCGCCACGACGGCGTAAGCCGAGTACGCGGCCAGCTTTTCGCCCGGGCCGGCCAGGGGCACGGCCGCCTCGGGCAGTTCGAGCACGCGCTCTTCCCGTATGACCAGCGCCCGAGCGGTTATGAGCTTCGGTTCGGGCCCGGCCGTTGCCTCCGGGCCGGAGCCCGTATAGCTGCGCTCCAGCATCGCGGGCCAGCCCGCCGCGGCGCAGAGCACGGCCGCGGAGCACAGCCAGAGCAGCAGCTCCGCGCGGCCCGGTCTATGTAGCCTGCCCATCCGCCTCGCCCAGGTTTATCGGCCTCAGCGGCGCGATGGTGGAGATCGCGTGCTTGTAGATCAGCTGCTGCTTGCCCTCGGAATCGAGCACGACGGTGAAGCTGTCAAAGGCCTTCAGCGTGCCCCGCAGCTGGAAGCCGTTCATCAGAAACAGCGTCAGCGGCACGCGCTCGGCCCTGGCGCGGCAGAGGAAGGTATCCTGCAGGTTCTTTGTCTTTTCCATTTCTCGCTCCTTGCCGGAGCGGCCGATTTACATAATACCACATATCTCCGCTCCGTTAAATAGTAAATTTGTACAAAACGGTCTTTGTACGTCAACTATCTTATACCGCAGCGGAGCAGAAAGTCGTCGAATCGCGCAGGGCGGCGGCAAAATCCGGCGCACCCTCCCAGTCTATGCGCAGGGCGCCCTCCCTTCGCCGGAGCCAGGTGAGCTGGCGCTTTGCGTAGCGGCGGGTCTCGCGTTTGATCTTTTCGACCGCCTCCTCGCGGCTGCACTCGCCGCGCAGGGCCTCGGCCGCCTCCTTATAGCCTATGGCCTGCATGGCCGTCGTATCCGGGCCGAGGCCGCTGCCGAGCAGGGCCTCCACCTCTTCAAACAGGCCCTGCGCGACCATCTCGTCCACGCGCGCGTCTATGTGCCGGTAGAGCTCCCCGCGCTCGGCCCAGCCGAGGATGATGTACTTCGCGTCGAAGGCCGGTTCGCGCTCGCGGCTCTCGCGGTCGAGCTCCGTGATCGTCCTGCCCGTGAGCAGGTAGACCTCGTAGGCGCGCACGATGCGTTTTTTATCCGCCGGATGCAGCCGGGCCGCGCGCTCGGGGTCGAGCTGGGCGAGTTCCCGGAGCATGGCCGCGCCACCTATCTCCTCGAAGCGCTCCTCGAGCTCGCGGCGCGTCCCGCCGGTCTCGTCCACCGCGCCGAAGCTGCGGCCCTGGACCAGCGAGTCGATATACAGCCCCGTGCCGCCCACGACGATGGGCAGCCGGCCCCGTGAGATTATGTCCAGGCAGGCGGCCGTGGCCGCGTCCACGAACTTCGCCGCCGACCAGCTCTCCTCCGGCTCCGCGACGTCTATGAGATGGTGGGGCACGCCCTGCATCTCCGCAGCCGTGGGCTTGGCCGTGCCTATGTCCATCCGCCGGTATATCTGCATCGAATCCGCCGACACGACCTCGCCGCCCAGCTGCTTTGCCAGCAGCACGCCGAGCCTGGTTTTGCCCGTCGCGGTGGGGCCTGTTATGACGACGATCCTCGGGGCCATAAAAACACTTCCATTCTTTTAAGTAATGTGCTATGATAGTGGGCATACGATAAGGAGGCAAATTGATACATGAGAATAAAGATCTCTACGGACAGCACCTGCGACCTGCCCTCTGAGCTCATAGCTGCGCATGACATCGGCGTACTGCCGCTGTACATCATCCGGGACGGCGAGGCGCTTTTGGACGGCATTGACGTAAAGCCCGAGGATCTGTACGCCTATACGAAGAAGACCGGCAAGCTCTGCGGCACCTCGGCGGTGACTGTGGCGGACTATCTGAACGCCTGGAACGGCTGGCTGGAAGATCACGACGCCATCGTGCACGTCGCCTTTTCGTCCGAGCTTTCCGCCAGCTGCAACAATGCGAGGCTGGCGGCAACCGAACTGCCGGGCAAGGTCTGGGTGGTGGACTCTCTGAACCTCTCGACGGGCTTTGGGCATCTGGTGCTCGACGCGGCGCTCATGGCCGAGCGCGGCATGGCCCCGGAGGACATAGCCGCCGAGACGGAGCGCATGGTGCCGAAGATGGACGTGAGCTTTGTGCTGGACACGCTCGACTACCTGCGCAAGGGCGGGCGCTGCACCTCGGTGCAGGCCCTGGGCGCGAACCTGCTGGGCCTCAAGCCCTGCATAGAGGTGCGCGGCGGCAAGATGACCGTCGGCAAGAAGTACCGCGGCAAGATCGAGGCGGCCTACGTCCAGTACATAAAGGACCGGCTCGCCAACCGCGACGACATCGACACGCGCCGGGTCTTCATCACGGACTCGGGCCTGCCGGAGGAAGTGCGCGCGAAGCTGCGCGAGGTGGTGCTCAGCTGCCAGCCCTTTGAGGAGGTCCACAACAACCAGGCCGGCTGCACGATCAGCGGCCACTGCGGGCCCTGGTGCATGGGAGTCCTGTATTACCACAAATAAAGCCGGAAAGGGACCGGGAAGGCCGTTTGGCCTTCCCGGTTTTGCTGTTGCCGATGTTTTGCGCCCGGGCCGCGGAGGGTTCAGGCCAGCTCCAGCCCGCTGGCGGGGATGATGGCGCCCTTCGACCGCGAAGCGTGGATGCTCACCCGGTCGCCGACGTTCAGGATGACCGCCTCGGGGCAGTCCGCCGCGCTGAGGCTGTAGTAGGCGTCGGAGCCCTCGAGCCTGATATAGTACACGCTGTTGCCGTTTATGACCGAGCTGCGGATGTCCTCAATGACGCCCTCTATCTCGTCCGTGTCCACGCTGACGCCGCCCTCGATGTTGATGCCGTTCTCGGCCAGCAGCTGCTCGTAGTTCTCGATGCAGCTCGAGACGGAGGTGCCGGTCGCGACGACGTTGTACTGCTGGACGTTGACCATGGCGTACATCTTCACGAGCTGGCTGGCGTCCTTGAGGGCCATGAAGTAGGTGGGCTGCCCGCCGATATTGAGCAGCAGCGGGCTGGTGGCCTGGTACTCGTACTGCTGCACGGCGCCCATGGCCGAGGCCATGGCCGAGCTCTCCTCCGCGCCGGCGCAGGGATAGTAGTTGGCCTCCTTCGTCCTCTGGTTCACGAGGATGAAGCCGATGTTGCCCCTGTCGCCCGTCACGGAGGTGATGCCCGTGTAGAGCCAGACGTCGTCGTCCTGGGCGATGTAGTTGTACTGGCTCGTGGCCTCGGTGCAGCCGCTCTGGCCGAAGAGGCTGTTCCAGAAGCCGCCGTTATACAGGCCCCTGTAGTTGTACTGCTCGAGGATGAGCTCGGCGGTGTAGACCCTGTCCACCCACTGCGGCACGTCCGCGACGTCGTAGTAGGTGCTCTCGCCGGTGACGGCGTTCACGAGCACGGCGCCTATGGCGTCCTCGCCGCCGAAGAGGCCGACCTTGCGCGTCACTACCGTGGCGACCCAGTAGGGCTCGCCATCCTCGTTGACCTCAAAGTTCACATCCGTGAACATCTTGGTCGGGTACTTGAAGCGCAGGTAGCGGTCGATATCCCGGAAGAAGTACTCGCTCGGCGAGTATCTGATGCCCTCCTGGAGCTTTTGCACCGTGACCTCCTGGGTCACCATGTCGATGACCATGTAGGCGGGTATGCCCTCCTTCTGGTTGTTCCACCACTTGAAGAAGTCGCCGTAGTTGAGGTAGGTGACGCGCACGGGGCGGTTCTGGTAGTTTATCTGGAAGCTGTCGCTGTAGACCTCGAACTGGCTGACGAGCTCGGAGAGCTCGCCGAGCTTGCGGTTGGCCAGGACGTTCGCGGAGGCGGAGTCGAGCATGGGGATCTGGTCGAAGGAGATCTCTGCCACGTCTGCGGCGAAGTCGCCGTCCTCCACGGGCAGCAGCGCGGCGTAGTCGCGCGCCCTGAAGACCTTCCAGCCGATGAGGCTGCCGACCACGGCCACGGCCAGGCACAGGCAGATGATATAAAAAGGTATGGCTGCCTTCTTCCTCGCCTCGGAGACATAGCCCCTCACGCCCGCGGCGCTGAAGCCGCTGAGCACCAGCGCGCAGGCGCAGTAGACCGCGCACAGCAGGATGATGAAGAGGTAGAGCTCGCCCGAGTGGATGTTTATGGCGGGCAGCTTGAAGTAGAAATACACAAAGCCGAAGACCAGGGTTATGGCCAGGCTGATGCCTAAGCTGGCCGCGCGGGAATGGGCCTTTCTGGGCCTGCGCTCGCCTCCGCCGGAGCTGCGCTCGGGCGGTACCCAGCTGTACTCGCCGGTGTTGGGGTCACGGTTGAAGCTGCCGAAGCTGCCGAACCAGGATTTCATTTGATACCTCCAATTGATACTTTTACCGCAGGGACGCTACCCCGCGCATGATAAAGTCGCCGCCCAGCTTCGCTATCTCGGCCGGGGACTCCTTCAGTCCCGAGTTCATCCATTCCTTCGTTATGGACAGCATGCCCTGTACGGCGAAGGAGCAGAAGAGGTCGAGCTTCCTGTGGTCCGCCGTACAGGTGCGCTCCAGGAAGCTGCGCATATACTGGTTTTTCAGGGTCTCGAAGAGCCTCTGCTGGAACTCCATGTCGTTGTTGCGGCAGATGAGCGCCCGGTAGACGTCCGCGCTGTCGTAGCAGAGCTTCAGCACGTCCTCGAGATAGTGATAGGTGGACTGGTCCCAGTCCGGAGAGCTGTTGATTATGCTTATCTCCTCGAGCCTGACGAAAATAGTCTCCTCGAGCTGGGTAAGCAGGTCGTAAACGTCCTTGTAGTGCGCATAAAAAGTGCCGCGGTTCACGTCGGCCAGCTCGGCTATCTCCCTGACCGTGATCTCGCCCACGCTCTTTTCCATCATCAGCGTAGTGAGCGCCATGCGGAGCTGCTTCTTCGTCTTCCTCACCCTGCGGTCGGTTCTCGGTTCTTCCATTTTCGTCATCTCCTGACTGTTTTAAAAAATATCGTGCACTGTATCCATATAAGATTATTATAAATGACGAATGAGCGTTATTCAACCACGAGTTTATTTTTGTACCGTCAATTTTCGCACAGCCCTGTACATTCGGCGGTGCATCTGTCGGTTAGCGCCATAATTTTGACAATATGGTTGACGATATTTCACAAAGCCATTATAATGGAAGCAGCGAACGTACTGCATTTTGACAATAAAATATAAGGGGGAAAGAGCCTTGAGAGACCTGAAGCACCTGATCCGATTTGAGGAGCTGCTTCGCGCTGCGCACAATGAGCTTGTGCAGCAGGCCTGCGCCGAGGGGAAGTTGGCGCTGGGCTATAACTGCTCCTACATACCCGAGGTGCTGCTGGACGTGGAGGGCTGCTGCGGGCTGCGCCTGCGCGCGCCGGGCTGCACCAGTCCCGACATGGCCACCTATTACATGACCAACCGGTCGTGTCCGTACTCCAAAAGCATACTTGAACGCGCCTTTGAGGGCGGCTACAACTTCCTGGACGCGCTCATCGGCCAGGAGTGCTGCTGCACCATGAACCGCATGGAGCAGTATTTTGAATACTGCGGCCTCATCCCGAAGGAGAAGTTCTTCGTCGCCTGCATAGACATGCCGATAAACCGCAGCGACTGGCACGTCGGCTACTACAAAAGGCAGATGGAAAAGAAGATCCTCGCCCCGCTCACGGAGGTCTACGGCGTGGACTTTTCGGAGGACAAGCTGCGCGCGGCGATAGCCGAGCACAACGAGCTCTGCCGCATCATAACAGAAATGGGCGAGCTGCGCAAGGCGGAAAACCCGGTCATCACGGGCTATGAGTTCCACGTCATGCAGCTCGTGAGCCTGACCTGCCCGAAGTACCTGATCCTGCCCCTGCTGCGCGAGACGCTGGAGGAGCTCAAGACGCGCGAGCCGGAGCCGAAGCCCTGGCACCGGGCGCGGGTCATGGTGACGGGCGCGGAGATCGACGACCCGGAGTTCACGAAGATGCTGGAGATGTGCGGGGCCATGGTGGTGGCCGACCGCTACTGCTTCGGCTCCATGCCGGGCCGGGAGGAGATAGAGATACGCGAGGGCGAGACGGCGCTGGACGCCATCGCGCGGCACTATCTATACAACAACCACTGCCCGAGGGCGATGGGCCCGAAGAACCTGAAGGCCCGCAAGCAGTACATTTACGACAAGGCCCTGGAATACGGCGCCGAGGGCGTCATAATCGAGAGCATGAAGTTCTGCGAATACTGGGGCTACGAGCGGGCGCAGGACGCGGCCTGGCTGACGGAGGGCTTTGCGGTGCCGGGCTCGCTGCCGGTGTGCCAGATAGAGCGGGACTACACCTGCGCGGCCTCGGGCCAGCTGAGGACGAGGTTCCAGGCCTTCGTGGAGTCGCTGGAGATAAAGCGGATACTGGCCGCGGAAGAGAAGGAGGGCGCGTAAGATGGCAAAGCAGAAGCACAGCTTTAAGGAGAAATGGGGCAGCTTCAAAAACTTCGCCAAGGGCGAGCCGCTCTGCGCCTACATGGGCGACAACTACATAGAGAAGACGAATATCATGGACCGGCGCGAGTGGCGCGGCTTTGTGGACACGGCCTATGACTTCGGCTGGTGGCTGGGCACCTGGGGCAAGATGTCGGGGCTCATCATGCGCGACCCCATCAGGATGGTGCGGGCCTTCTGGCGCTACCGCTGGCTCTCAGGCTACCTCTGCACGCCGGCAATGGTGGACAGGTGGACTTCGGGCGACAGGGGCATACCGCTCAGGGCCGACCACCACGCCATAAACGCCATGGTCTCCGACTCCATCGACACCATCTGGAAGCTCATACGCGCCGACCGCCACTTCGGCGAGACCAAGTGGACGGAGCGGACGATAGGCTTCGACTACACCCTGCCGAAGCACATCATGTTCGGCTTCCCGGGCTATGAGGCCATAAACATCCAGCAGCACCCGGCCTTCATGATACCCATCATGAACAAGCACTACGGCTGCTACTATATAGACCAGGCGGTGTCCACGGGCATACCTCAGGACATGTGCACGCTGCCGCTGGTCGAGGTGGGCGTCGCGGTGGAGGACGAGTACCCGGACATCGGCAACTGCTACCTGGCGACGAACAACCCCTGCGACGCGAACATGATGGACAACGCCGCCATGTACCGCCGGCTCTCGGGCGACGGGAAGAAGGCCGTCCACGCCTTCGTCACCCCGCTCATGTACGACGACCCGACGACGAAGGAGCTGGGCGTGCACGAGATCTACTCGGCCATAGAGTTCCTGGAGGACCAGTTCGGGCAGAAGTTTGACTGGGACGCCTTCACTGAGGGCATGAGGCGCTTCAACGAGCTGAACATCCACGAGACGAACAAGTGGGACGTCTACGCCAAGTGCGACAACATCGCCATGAACAGCATAGCCCAGGCCTTCTGGCGCATCTACATGTACCAGCAGGGCGCGAACAAGCACTTCGAGCGCGAGGCGAAGAGCATCTGGAAGTACTTCGAGAAATGCCTTGCGGAGGACATAAAGCCCTTCAAGTACCGGCACCGTGCGCTGGCCTGGAGCTGCGGCTCGACCTATTACGACAACGCCACCTGCTGGCTGTACCAGTGCTGGGGCATCCTGACGGTCATCAACATGGACTCGCTGACGGGCCACAACATCGTGGACCTGGAGGACAGGGACGAGATGATGAGCGACCTTGCCGACCTGTACGCGCGCTCGCCGATGCGGACGCACACGGTGGGCGGCAACCGCCACATTTTGATGATGTTCGAGACAGCGGAAAAGTTCAACTGCGACATGATCGTCATGTACGACGACATCGGCTGCAAGGGCATGGCCGGCTGCCAGGGCCTGCTGGAGGAGGAGTTCAGAAAGCACACGCAGTTCCACATCATGTGGATGCCGCACGCGCTCATGGACTGCCGCACGGTGCCGACGGCGGAGGCGCGGAAGGTCGTGAACGACTACATGACGACGGTGCTGCACGAGGAGCCGGTCGACCCCTCGCTCATGGACTTTGACGACTCCGAGGGCTGGTAAGGAGGATATGAAATGAAACTGTTCTGGAAGATCTTTGCGGCGCTTGCCGCCGTGCTGGCGCTGCTGTTCACGGTGTATATCTTCAACCTCGACATGAAGCTGATGCGCAGCGTGGTGCTGCCCTTCCTGAATAAGCACTACGACAGGCAGAAGCGCGAGCACGTCATATAGGAGGGCGGGCCATGATAGTAAACGACAACATCAGGCCGCGGGCGCTGACGGCGCAGGAGCTGGAAGACAGGAGGCGCGGCGTTTTCGACAGCTACGCCAATTATCTCGTTTTCTGCGGCAAGTGCGGCAGGATGCGCAAGACCAACATGTACGTCATGCGTGCGGAGGCCTACATAGACGAGCTCAAGGAAAAGGGCAAGGCCTGCCCCGGCTGCGGCGCAATGGACTGGACCCTTGGCTACCCCGAAAACAGCGCCTCGGGCTTTGTCTACTATAAATAAATACTCCACACAAAACCCGCCCCGGAGCTTTTCCGGGGCGGGTCTTGTGTGTAAAAAAGCCTCGCAGAGTTTGCGGCCGCAGCCGCAAATAAAATGCCATCCGTTTTTCCCGGGGGCGTGTACCTCGGGAAAAACACCGCTCGCGGAGCGGAGTGTCGAATCGCCCGCCGGAGGCGGGCGACCGAGGCGCGCAGCGCAGCGCGAGCCCCTTTGTCGAAGAAGGCAAAGCCTTCTTCGACAAGCTGTGCTCAGAGCTCGGCCTCGAAGACGGGGCAGTTCCTGTCCACCAGGCCTACGGCGGTCCTGGCGCCGAAGTATTTTTCCAGGCCCTCGGCGAGCTCTGCCCTGGCGGCGAGGACGCGCTCGAGGTTCAGGCTGGTGAAGCCGTCTATGGGGAAGAGCAGATCGCGCGTGGCGGGCGTGATTTTGCCGATCTCGCTCTGGCGCCAGGTCCAGCGGCGGGTGCGCACCTGGCCGTCGGAGACGTAGACGACCTCGCCCGGCTCGGGCGTCTCGGCCTCGCCGCCGCCGAAGGGCACGAAGCTGTCGCCCGGTTCGGCGTGCCGCACCTCGAGCGCGCGGGAGACGGTGCCCATATCGTGCGCGCCTATGGGCAGGCGGTACTTGAGCGACACCGCGTTGCCGAAGTCCACCACGGGGCTGATCTCGGGGAAGCCCTTGCCCTTGGCTATGCGGGTGAGCAGGGCCTCGATGGAGCACATGAACTTGTTCGGGTTTATGCCGAGGGCCCTGAAGGCCTCCCTGTAGGGCACGATCTCCGGCGACTCCTTGACCTTGACGCCCTCGAGCGCCTTTTCGCAGGCGGCTATGCTCTCGTGCAGCAGGGCCGAGACCTCGGCTATGGGCTTTTCGTTGTCTGCGCCCTTGACGGCCACGACGCCGAAGCAGGCGTCGGGCAGCAGCTCGAATACCGCGGGTGAAACTTCAAATCTCATCTTCTGCATCTCCTTAATCACAAGTGAAAAGTATTACCTGGCGTTTTTCGGCGATCTCGCCGAGCAGTTCCATGGCCGCCGCGCGCCGCACGGAGTCGAGGTTCACGAGCGCGTCGTCCAGGACGATGGGGCAGGGCTCCTCCTGCGGCAGGGTGAGATCCACGATGGCCAGCCTGACGGCGAGGTAGGTGAGGTCGGCCGCGCCCGCGCTCAGATACAGCGCCTGGCGCTGGACGTTCTCGCCCTCCTGCCTGAGCAGTACGGAGAAGTCCCGGGCGACGGCTACCTCGGTGTAGCGCCCGCCCGTCATGCGCGAGAGGTACTGGGCCGCCCTGCGCCCGAGTGCCGGCGAGAAGCGGCTTTGCAGCTGGGCGTCGGCCTCCTTGAGCGCCTGGGCGGCGAGGGCGATGGCCTCGCACTGGGCGCCCAGCTCGCCGAGCCGCTCGCGCCGCTCCAGTATGCCGCTTTTGAGCACCAGCGGGTCGCCCGTCGCGGCTATCTGGCCCGTGAGCTCGGCTATGGCCTCGCGGAGCCGCTCGCAGCGCAGTTCCAGCGCCGCCGCGCCGAAGTCCGGGACGTCCCGGGCGCCCAGCAGCTTTGCCTCCGCCTCGCGCCGCCTGGCCCTGGCCTCGTCCAGCGCCGCGGCCGCGCGGCCCCGGGCGCCCTCGGCCTTCTCCGCCTCGCGGCAGAGCAGGGCATAGTCCTTTGCGAGGCCCAGCAGCTCCTCCTCGTCCCTTGCGCCGAAGGAGCCGAGCAGCCGCGAGCGCTCCGTCCCGGCCTCCCGGGCCCGGGCCGTTGCCTTCGCCGAGGCGGCAAAGCGCCAGGCCGCCAGGGCCGCAAAGGCCGCCGCGCCCGCAAGAGCGTAGGGGCTCAGGAGCGAAAGGCCCAGGCACAGCAGGCAGGCCGCGGCCAATATGTATGCCGGCAGCCTGGAAACGGCCGCTTTTGCCGCGCCGCCGAGCCCGCGGCAGCGCTCCGCCGCCGCCCCGGCCTTATCCATGGCCTCGCTGGGCTCGAGCCCCGCGAAGGGCCCGGTCTCCGCCTCGGCCCTGCGCCGCGCCGCCTCCGCCACTGCGGCGGAATGTGCGGCCTCCAGCCGCTGTATCTCCTCGCCCGCGCGCTCCACCGCCAGGCGTGCCGCGCCGAGTGCCGCTTCCGCGGCCTCCTCCTGGGCCCGGCGGGCCTCGCCGGCCTTGGCCCGGGCTTCTTCCAGCTGCCTGGCCAGCTCCTCGCGTCGCCCGGCAGCAGCCGATATGCTCTCCAGCTGCCGCTCCAGCGCCTCAAGCTCCGCCTCGAGCTCGACCATCGCGCCCGTGCGCCGCGGGCTGCGCCGCCGGTTCTGCCAGGCCTTGAGCCTCGACAGCGCCTCGGTGCAGCTCGTGCCCTCCTCGCCCGTCGAGACCACCGCGGCTATGCGCCGCTCGAGCTCGGCCGTGCCCGTGACCTCGGCCTCGCCCTGGCCTATGAAGGCGCTGCGCCGGAAGACCTCGCGCCCGGCGCCGATGAGCGTCTCGCCCGCCGCGGCCCCGGTGAGGCCCGGCACCGGCTCGGCCGTGCCCGTATACACCGCCGAAAACTCGCGCATGGGCGCGGAGGGCGTCCGGGTCGAGCGCGTGAGCGTGACGGCCCGGCCAGCGTATTCGATCTCCATGCTGCCCGACATGGGCCGGCCCGACCAGGGCAGGTAGCGGAGCTTGTCCGGCAGGAAGCCGGACTTTGCCCGTTCGCCGGTGTCGATGCCGTAGAGCATGGCGCGGATGAAGGCGCACCAGGTGCTCTTGCCGCTCTCGTTGGGCCTTTTTATGACGTTGAGGCCGGGCCCGAGCTCGAGCGTCTCGCCCTCGAGCCGGCCGAAGTCGGCCCTCATGCTGCGGATGATCATATGGCCTCGGCCTCCTCTCCGCCGTCCAGCGCGGCGAGGCCCCAGCGCAGGGCGCGGGTGACGGCCTCGCGGCCCGCCTCGTCCGGCGCGGCCTCGTATTTGTCCCGGAGCAGGCGCAGGAAGACGCCGCGGAGCGAATCCTCCTCCGCCCGGGCCCAGACGTCGCGGCGCGCGCGGGTGGCGTCGCGCAGCCGGAGCCCGAAGCAGGAGCCCTCCAGCCTTCGCCGAAGCGCGGCGAGGTCGGGCGGCGCGTCAGTCTCGCCGGTGAGCGTTATCCGGTATATGTTCCGTTCGGCGTCCGCGGGCAGGCTGAAGCTGTCGAGCCCCGAGACATCCAGCTCAAGGCTCTCGTAGCGCCGCGAACAGAGCGGCACGAAGCGCAGATCGACGTTCCCCGGCTCCACATCCGCCACGATCGCGCCCTTTTCGCCGGTCTCGTCGAAGCCGCGGCCCTCGGGGCAGCCGGGCCAGGCCCAGAAGCAGTCCCCGGCCCGGCGCAGGCCGCTGAAGCTGTGGACGTGGCCCAGGGCGGCGTAGTCCATGCCGCTTTCCGCGAGTTCGGCCTCGCTGATGGGGCAGTAGCGGGAATTGGGCACGCCCAGGTCGCCGTGGAGGCAGAGCAGGTCCAGGACTCCCTCGCGCTTTTCGGCGCGGAAGCCGCGCAGCAACGGCCCGGAGACGGTGTCCGTGAAGGCCGCGCCCCAGACGCGCAGGCCGAGTCCCGGCAGCTCCACGGCGCTGAGCCGGGGCGAGCTGAAGACGTGGACGTTCTCCGGCAGCCGGAGCCGGTCCCAGCGCCCGCCGGGCGTGTAGAAGTCGTGGTTGCCGGGCGAGATGAAGACGGGCACCTCCATTTCGGCGAGGGCGAGGCGCAGCAGCTCCTCCGTCCCGGCCCAGGCGGCGGAACTGTCGAAGAGGTCTCCGGGCAGCAGCACCAGCTGGGCGCCGGACTCGGCCCGGAGCTGGGCGAGCGAGCGCAGCAGCTCGCGCTGTTCGGAGCGGCGCAGCTCGGCCTTCTCGGAGGACAGGCCCTCGAAGGGCGAGTCGAGGTGCAGGTCCGCCGCGTGCAGCAGGCGTATCATCTGTACCTCACCGCCTCTACCTTCAGGCAGGCGCCGGTCTCCGTGTCCAGCTCGAACACGGCGCCCTCGAGCTTGGCGGGCCCGGCGGCGCAGTCGTAGCGCCGGGGCACGTCGCCCAGGAACTTGCCTATGGACTGCTCGGGCTTGATGCCGATGACGGACTCGAAGGGCCCGGTCATGCCCAGGTCGGTGATATAGCCGGTGCCGCGCGGCAGGACGCGCGCGTCGGAGGTCTGGACGTGGGTGTGCGTGCCCCAGACGGCGGAGACGCGCCCGTCGAGGTAGTAGGCCATGGCGAGCTTCTCGCTCGTGGCCTCGCCGTGGAAGTCCACGACGACCAGCCGGGCCTCGCAGCGTTCGAGGATGGAGTCCACGGTGAGGAAGGGGTTGTCGGTGTTGGGGTCGAGGGTGAACTTGCCCAGCAGGTTAATGACGACCAGCTCGCCGAAGGGCGTGCGGAAGGAGGCATAGCCCCTGCCGGGGCACTGGGGCGCGTAGTTGGCGGGCCTGAGCACCCTGGCGCTCTCGTCCAGGTAGGGCTGCAGCTCCCAGCGGGTCCAGGTGTGGTTGCCGAGCGTGACGGCGTCGGCGCCGGCGGCGAGTATTGAGTCGCACTGCTTGGGCGTCACGCCCACGACGTTGGCGTTTTCGCCGTTCACCACGACGAAATCCGCGCCCAGCTCCTTTTTTATCCGCTTCAAATATTTGGCGGCATAGTCGAGGCCGGGATTGCCGACCACGTCGCCGACCGCGAGCACGCGAAAAAGCATAGAGGAACGCTCCTTTGCCTGAATAATTTAAATCATAATATTATAATATAACACAGCCTGCGCCGCACCGCAAATATTATTCTGCGCGCCGGGCATAATAACAGTGCAAAAAGATAAACGGAGGGCAAAAGGATGCAGAACAGTTCGTTTTTGAAGGGTATGGGCATGGGGCTCGCCATAGGCGCGTCCGTAGGCATGGCGCTCGCGCCCAAACGCAAGAACACCAACGTCGTGGGCAAGGCCCTGAAGGCCGCCGGGGAGCTCGCGGAGAACATCACGGACGCAATGATGAAATAATTCCCGAGAAAAGCGAAAAAACACTTGCAATGCCGGACGCCGCGTGCTAATATATTAAGGCGCTCAATAAGCGCCGTTAGCTCAGCTGGATAGAGCGTCTGGCTACGGACCAGAAGGCCGGGGGTTCGAATCCCTCACGGCGTGCCA
>CALXEH010000018.1 GCA_944387285.1 uncultured Oscillospiraceae bacterium
GCTGAGCCTTTCGCACCACCTGCGCACGGCAGTCAGCGAGCTCGCCTGCGTTTCGGAGCTGAAACTGGAAGGCGGGCAGCTTTCCGGTACGCTCTACTGTGACCGGTACCGCATGAAACTGCATGGAGAAAAGATATCTGACAAAGAAGATGGGGGAGAGGGACTTGCAGGAAACTAAAGCGTCCGCCGGAGGCGGTTTCATGACCAGCTTGGCCACGTTCATCGTTGACAAGCGCAACCTCTTTTTCCTCCTGACCATTCTGATGCTGGTATTTTCCGCCTTTTCCCGCAACTGGGTGGAGGTGGAGAGCGAGCTGGCCGCGTACCTGCCCTCGGATTCGCAGACGCGGCAGGCGTTGGACGTCATGGAGGAACAGTTCACGACCTACGGCACGGCCCAGATAATGGCCGCCAACATCTCGCAGGCCGAGGCCGAGGCGCTGCAGGCGCAGATAGCGGGCATCAAGGGCGTGCAGGGCGTGGAGTACGACAACACCGAGGCCCACTACAACAAGTCCTCGGCGCTCTACACCGTGACCTTCGACTACGACGAGCCGGACGAGGCCTGCCTCACGTCCCTGGACGAGATAAGGTCGGCGCTCTCGGCCTACGACCTCTACGTCTCGACGGAGCTGGGCAATGCCGAGCAGGAGGCGATTGACAGCGAGGTCAGCGTCATCATGGTCTATGTGGCGGTCATCATCGTGCTGGTGCTGCTGTTCACCTCGCAGACCTATGCGGAGGTGCCGGTGCTGATTTTGACCTTTGTGGTGGCCATGATAATGAACCTCGGCACGAACTTCCTGCTGGGGAAGATCTCCTTCGTGTCCAACTCGGTCACGAGCATCCTGCAGCTGGCGCTGTCGCTGGACTACGCGGTCATCTTCTGCAACCGCTGCAAGGAGGAGCACCAGAACCTGCCCATCCGCGAGGCGGCCATCGTGGCCCTGAGCATGGCCATACCGGAGATAGGCGCGAGCAGCCTCACGACGATAGGCGGCCTTGTGGCCATGATGTTCATGCAGTTCAAGATAGGCGCGGACATGGCCGTGTACCTGATAAAATCCATCCTGTTTGCGCTGCTTTCGGTGTTCGTGGTGATGCCGGGGCTTTTGGTGCTCTTCGGCAAGCTGATGGACAAGACGGAGCACCGCAGCTTTGTGCCCAAGATACCCTTCGTGGGCAAGTTCGCCTACAAGACCCGGTTCGTGATGCCGCTTATCTTCGTCGCGGCCATCGTCCTGGCCTTCCCGCTCTCGCAGAAGTGCCCCTACGCCTACGGCGAGAGCTCGCTTGAGACGCCGGTGCTCAACGAGACGCAGATAGCGCAGAACATGATAGACGACACCTTCACCTCGACCAACATGCTCGCGCTGATGGTGCCCGCCGGCGATTACGAGAAGGAGGCCGCCATACTCGAGGAGCTCTCCGCTTACGAGGAGGTGGACTCCGCCATGGGCATAGCCAACGTGGAGGCCATGGACGGCTGCATGCTGGCCGACAAGCTGACGCCGCGTGAATTCGCCGAGCTGACCGGCCTGGACTACGAGGCTGCGCAGCTGGTGTACGCGGCCTACGGCGCCAGTCAGGAGGAGCTGGGTCAGGTGCTCGGCAACCTGGTAAACTACCAGGTGCCGCTCATCGACATGTTCCTTTTCGTCTGCGACCAGGTGGATTCGAGCCTCGTGACCCTGGACGACGAGCAGACGGCTATGCTGGACGAGGCGTATACGCAGATGACGGAGGCGAAGAAGCAGCTGCAGGGCAGCGAATACAGCCGCATGCTGGTGTACCTGAACCTGCCCGAGAGCGGCGACGAGACCTACCAGTTCCTCGACACCATCCTGGAGACGGCCCAGCGCTATTACCCCGACGAGGACGTGTACCTCGCGGGCAACTCCACCACGGAGTACGACTTCCAGAAGGCGTTCAGCCGCGACAACCTGGTGGTCAGCGTGGTCTCGATACTGATAGTGCTGGTGGTGCTGCTGTTCACCTTCCAGTCGGCGGGCATGCCGGCGCTGCTCATCCTGGTGATACAGGGCAGCATCTGGATAAACTTCTCCGTGCCCTACCTGCTCGACCAGCCGCTGTTTTTCATGAGCTGCCTTGTGGTCAGCTCGATACAGATGGGCGCAAACATCGACTACGCCATAGTCGTGGCGAACCGGTACCAGGAGCTGAAGAGCCAGATGTCCCACCGCGACGCCATAATCGAGATGATGAACTTCGTCTTCCCGACGATCATCACCTCGGGCACCATCCTGGCGGCGGCGGGCACACGATAAGCGGCCTGTCCCTGACGGGCACGGCCACCCGCGCCGGGCTTTTCGACACCATCCAGGCCGGGGCCACGGTCATGCACCTGACGGTCGTGGGCCAGGTCAGCGCGGGCAGTTCCGGCGACACCGTGGGCGGCCTCGCCGGCAAGAACTACGGCAAACTGGTGGACTGCGCCTTCGAGGGCAGCGTCCGCGGCGGCAGCTCGGTGGGCGGCATCGTGGGCATAAACGAGACGACGGGACAGCTGATAAACTGCCGCTTCCAGGGCTCCGCAACGGGCGAGCACTATGTGGGCGGCATCGCCGGGCAGAACACCGGCAGCCTCGTCGGCTGCACCAATACCGGCACCGTCCAGGGCCGCAAGGACGTGGGCGGCATCGCCGGGCAGATGGAGCCGCAGGTGATAGTGCAGTACAGCGAGAGCGCCATAGAGCAGCTCTGCACGGAGCTGGACGAGCTCGAGACCCTGGTCAACAAGGCCCTGAACAGCGCGGGCGCCGCCTCGAGCGCCGTCTCCGGCCAGCTGAGCGGCCTGCTGGGCCAGATAGACGAGGCCAAATCAGCGGCCGAGAGCCTGGGCAGCGCCGCAGAGCTGATGGGGCAGGGCCTGCCCGAGCTGGACGGCTCGCCGGACACGCTGCTGCCCGAGGAACCGTCGCTGCCCACGTCGGAGGTGACGGGCGCCGGCGAGGCCCTGCAGGGCATCGCCGACACGCTCACGCAGTCGCCGTCTATCTCCTTCACGCCCGTTGACAGCAGCGTGGCCGAGCAGGGCGGGGCCCTCACTTCGGCGATATCGGACATAAACAGCACGGTCAGCAGCCTGCAGGGCAGCGTCGCCTCAGCCACCGGCACGCTGGCTTCCAACATCCAGGCCATAAATACACAGGTGGGCGTCATAAACGAGCTTATACAGCAGAGCGTCGAGGAAGTGCAGAGCAAGACGGACGAAGCGCCCGTCACGGACATCTCGGACGAGGACGCGGAGCAGGCGACCACCGGGCGGATAAGCGCCTCGGTGAACTACGGCGAGGTCAAGGGCGACGGCAACGTG
This sequence comes from uncultured Oscillospiraceae bacterium, assembly GCA_944387285.1. GTDB lineage: Bacteria > Bacillota > Clostridia > Oscillospirales > Oscillospiraceae > Scatomorpha. The sequence continues at coordinate 3,338 of CALXEH010000018.1, forward strand.
GCGGGCATCGCGGGCTCCGTGGCGATAGAATACGACTTCGACCCCGAGGACGACCTCACGGAGAGCGGCGAGCAGTCGCTGAATTTCGAGTACAATACCCTGGCCGTGGTGCTCGACTGCGTCAACAAGGGCGCGGTCACCGCCAAGAAGGACAACGCCGGCGGCATCGTGGGCCGCATGGATGTGGGCGCGTGCGCGGAAGAGAGCGTCGTCTCCGGCTGCTGCCTTTGGTCATCGTACTGCTGCTGGCGGCGCTGGGCGCGGCCTGGTACTTCGTGGGCCGGCCTCTGCTCGAGGCCTGCGACGCCTACGGCATCCTGCGCGGCGAGGACGTGAAGCTGCTTAAAGTCTTCGTCCGCGCGCCGGAGGCGTGGCGTATCGCGCGGAAAATGGAGCAGGAGCACCTGAACCGGGACAAGGCTGCGCGCCTGGTGCGGAAGATGGACAAACAGCGCCGGAAATACTACGAGACCTACACCGGCAAGGTCTGGGGCGACCCATCCGGCTATGACCTCTGCCTGGACACCGGGCAGATGAGCCTCCAGGCCGCCGCCGAAGCGGTCTGCGCGGCCTACCGGGCCATGCAGGCAAAAAAACACCGCCTACCGCCGCAGAGCGGAAAGGAGCCTCCCGCCGAAAGGCCGGGAGGCTCCTTGCTGTGTGTGTGTCATTGGCTCATTTGCCGGTCAGCTCGCAAAAGCGCATGATGATGGCAGCAGCCTGGGCGCGGGTGGCGGTGGCGGATGGGGTGATGAGGCCCGCGTCGTCGCCCTCGATGACGCCCACGCTGACGGCCCAGCGCATCGCCTCATAGGCCCAACTGCTTACGCTGCCCGCGTCGCCGGCGGTGAGCAGGAAGTCCACGTCAGGCTCGCCGCAGAAGCGCCAGAGCATGGTCACTATCTGCTCGCGCGTGATGGAGCCTGCGGCGTCCATGCCGTCGGAGATGCCCGCTTCCACGGCCCAGGCCTGCGCCTGCTCGTACCAGTTTGCGCCGCCCGAGGTGTCCTCGCCCTCGATGCGGGCCAGGATCGTCCAAACCATCGCGCGGGTAAGGCTGCCCTCGGGGTCGAAAGCGCCGTCGCCCACGCCGTTCATGAGCCCGCGCCCGCTCACATAGTCCACGGCCTCGGAATACCAGGCCTCCGGGGCTATGTCCGTGAAATCGGGGCCCTCGTCCGCGACGAAGACGGCGCTGACCGTGACCCGGCCTTCCGGCATGGTGAAGGCGTACTTGCCCTCGCCGAGGCTGCGGAGCTCGAGCCGGACGCCGTCCGCGTCCACGACGCTGAGGCTGCCGAGCCGCCAGCCCTCGTCAGGCGTGACAGAAAGCGTGACCTCCTCGCCGGGCTTGCCCCAGCCCGAGGCGGCCGTGACGGAGCCATGCTCCGCCGCCTCGACGGCGACGGGGTAGCTCATGGCCTCGGGCGGCGTGGTGTCGGGCAGATAGCTCTCTTCGGGGCAGACGGCGGTGACGGAGCCCTCCGCGCCCAGCTCGTGGTTGCTGTCGGCCTTGAGGCGCGCGCCGAAGGTGTGCGTGCTGCCCGGCTCGAGCCCGTCAAAGACGCGGCTGTCCTGCCAGCTGCCGCCGTCGAGCCTGTATTCCGCGCCCTTGATTTCGTCCACGATGTAGGTGAACTTCCCGGGCTGGCTGCTGCTGGAGATGTATCTGCCGCTGACCTCGGGCGCGGCCTGCGCGGCCTTGGCGACGGTCAGGGCCGCCACGACGCTCACGCCCTGCTTGGTGTAGCTGAAGCGGTACTCGCCCGCGTCCACCGCCGCCACGACGGGCTGGCCGTCCTTCGTGATGGTCAGGGCCCAGCCTTCGGGCTCGCACACAAAGCTCGCGCCCTGGAGCTCGAAGCCCTCCTTGAGCCCCAGCCGGACCTGGGCGCTGTAGTCGCTGCCATTATACACCGCGTCCTCGGGCAGGCAGACCCGCAGGCTAGTGCTGTCCGCGTTGAGCAGCTTGAATTCGCCCGTGCCCGCAACACTTCCGTTGCCGGCGAGGCTGCCCTTGCTGTAGATGATGAAAACGCCGCTGTTCGTGAGCGTGCCGTTGTTCGTCAGCACCGCGCCCTCGGGGATGCTGAAGGTGCAGCCGGCGGGGATGTCGAAGCTGCCGCTCAGGGTATAGCTGCCCCAGACCCGGCCCTCGCTGCCGTCCAAGCCGATGCCGTTCCAGCCGGAGTTGGTGAGCACGCCCTCAAAACGCAGTTCCCGTCCGCCGCTGACGGCGCTGCCGCTGATCGTCAGGGAATTGCCGTCGCCGGACAGCAGCAGGCTGCCGCTGTCGAGGCTCAGCGTCCCGACGGACACGGGCAGGCCGCTGATCGTCGTCGTTTTCGTGTTCATGATCACGACGTTCACCGAGCCGTCCAGCACGAACTCGGAGAAGTCTATCTCCGCGCCCTCAAACGTCAGCGTGTCGGTGTCTTGGTTGAAGGTGACGCCATTGAAAAGCTCACCGACGTTGTAGCTTGACCCATAAATTATCTTCTTATCATTTATATACAGCGTCTCGATATCCGACTTCTGCGTGACGGTGACGTCGTATGTTTTCGTCGCGACCTCGTCCTGAGCGGTGACGGTAAAGGTCACGCCTCCTAAGAAATCTACCAGGGTGCCGCTGGCGGGCGAGACGGTCGCGCCTTCACTGAGCCCGATCACCGGGGTCAGCTGCGTTATATTAGAACTGAGCGGGACGGTCAGGCTGATGGTCCCGGCCACGTTATTTATCACGCCCTTAACGCCGTCTATCGTGAAGCTCGTGATGAGGCAGGCGTTGCTGCGCATAGGCACCTGCGTTACGGCCGTCAGGCTGCCCGAGCGGCCACTCACCTTGACCTTCACCATTATGTATTTTCCGAGATAATTCTCAGGGTCACTGGGCAGAGTGCAGCTATAATTTGCCGCGCCCTCGATGGGTTTGGGGTTTTCGCCGTTTTCGCCGCACCAGCTCCACTCGTATATGGCGGAGCCGCTGACGCCGCTCAACTCGGCAGTCAGCGTTGCGCCTGCACTCATGCTGCCGCTTATGGATACGCTGCCCTCTACCGGCGGGCTTCCGGCCAGGGTGCCGCCGTTTTCGGTCACATAGCAGCTGTGCTCATCGCCATTGAAGTTAAATGTGGCATTGCCGACGGGCAGGAAGAGGCAGAGCTTGCCGTCCGCGCTGGTGACGAGGTCCTTCACGCCGTAGTTGTTGCCGTGGGAATCCGTGACAGCGGCGTCGTGAATGTGCGCGTTGGCGCCGTAAATTTCCATGAGCTCTGCAATGACGGGGTAGCATTTGTAGACGTAGCGGCTGATGACGCGGTTGCAGGCCGGCTCGGCCAGCGCGCCGCCGTCGCCGGTGCTGTACATATTGCCGCCTGTCCAGCCGATGGTGACGTTGCCGGAGAAGTAGAGGCCGTAGCTCAACGACTTGCCGGGCTGGCAGTTGAGCACGAGGTTGCCGCCGCTGACGTTGAAGTCGGAGGCACCCGAGGCCGATATGTTATCTAAGAAGATGCCGCAGCTGACGTTGCCGCCGTTGCCGCCGGTGGCGTTGAGCGTGCCGCCGCCCATGTTGAAGCTCACGTTTGCAGTCTCGCAAATGCGCAGGCCGTAGCTGAATTTACTCCTTCCGCCGCTGGCGTTCAGCGTGCCGCCGGACATGGAGAAGGAGCTGCGCACAAAGATGCCGACGGAGTAGCCCTCGCTGACGATGCTGTTGCCGCCGGCGACGGTCAGCGTGCCGCCGTTCATGGCGAACTCGTGCGCGCGTATGCCGTTGGAATAGGCGTCGCTCGGGCTGGCGGTGGCCGAGCAGCCGCCGCTCTGTACGCTGAGTGTGCCGGCGTTCATGGTGAACTGCTTGACGTTTATCGCGTAGCTGTGTATGGCATAGTTCCCGGGGTCAGAGTTCACCGAGATGTCGCCGCCGTTTATCGTCAGGCTGCCCCACTGGGTGGAGTCGATGCTGTCCACGCCGTCGGTGTCGACCAGGACGATAGTGCCGACGAGGCTGGAGTATGGGCCGCGCACGTCCAGCCGGCCGGTCTGGTCGCGGCCGACGCTCTGCGAGTAGATGGTGAGCGAATTGCCGCCCAGCTCGATGCCCTGCTCGAGCGTCAGCTCGCAGCCGTCGGTGAGGATGAGGTGCACGTCGCCGGAGACGTAGACGCGCCCGGTGACGGTCACGCTGCCGAAGACCACATACCAGCCGTCTTTCCAGGCCGCGTCATCATTTTCCAAGCGGGTGTAGTACACGCACTGGTCGGTGGAGAGGCTGCCGCTGTCGCTGTTCCAATCCAGGTAGTCCACTTCGAGCTCGGGGTCTATCGTCACGTTTATGACCTTGCCGCTGCCGCCGACGGCGTCATCGCCACTATTTTGAACCACGCCGTCCTCGTCGATGAAGACGTATCTGTCCGCCAGCAGCTCGCTTAATAATGAGTTTTGCGACACGATCGTGCCCAGGAAGCTGCTGTCGGAGAGTACAGCCCTTGCGCCGTCGTCATATGAGACGAGCAGGCTGCACTCGCTGCCGCTGCCGACGGCCTCGACGGAGGACCAGTCGGAGATATCCACGCTGCCGCTTTGAACGTTGATGCCGGTGACCACGGTCTCGCCCGAGTCGGAGGCCCTGACCCAGGCCCCGCCGGAGAGCGCCGCGCTGCCGCCGGTGATGTTGATGCCGGTGACCGTGGCCGCGCCCGTGCCGGAGGCCGTGACCTTGGCCAAGCCGGAGAGCGCCGCGCTGCCGCCGGTGATGCTGATGCCGGTGACCACGGCCCCTTCGGTGCCGGAGACCGTGATGCTGCCGCCCTGGACGCTGAGGTTTGAAGACCCGCCCAGTTCGATGCCGCTGACCTTCGTGTCCTCGTCGCCGCCCGCGGCCGTGACAGTGCAGTTTTGCAGGCTGACGCGGCTGCTTCCGGAGATGTTTACCGCGACGCCGGTGGAATCGAGCGCCGCGTTCGAGACAGAGGCCTGGGCGGAGTTGAGCTTCAAGGCGCAGGGCGCGGACAGGCTGCCGCCGGTGATGTTGACCGTGACCTCGCCCTCGGCGCTGACGGCGCAGCCGCCGCTGCCGGTGCAGGCTATGGAGCCGCCCTCGACGTTCAGGGTGCAGCGCTTGCTGGAGAAAGCATAGCCGACCACCACCTGTATGGCGGCGCTGCCGGAGCCCTCTATGCTGCCGCCGGCTATCGTGAGCGTGCCGGAGGAGTCGAGATGGATGGCGGCGCCGGTGGATTTGAGGCTGACGCCCTCGTCCATTTTCAGCGTGAGCACGGTCTTGTAGCCGCCCACTGTCAGAGGGCCGCTGCTGAGGGTGACATCCTGCTTCAGCGTCAGGGTCGCGGTATTGGCCGTGCACTCATATACGGCCAGGCGCAGCACCTCCTCGGCTGTGGGCTTCCAATCGCTCGTCCGGTATTCGACGGAAGAGCCGTCTGAGAAATCGGCGACGGCGACAAGGCTGCCCTCGCCGCTGCTGGCAAACGCGGCCGCAGGCAGCATGGCCAAAGCCAGCGCCGCGGCGCAGATAAAGCTGAATATCCAACGTTTCATCGGGTGCCTCCTCGTAAATAAAGCCGTTGGCGGTCTGCTGCAAGTCCTATGCCCCGATTATATACCACTTTCGCCGCGATGTCATCGCTAAATTTCGCGCGCACCAAGCGCCGCGGCTGGAGGCGCGCAGCCCGACCCGTATTCGCTGTACGTCCAGGCCGGGGCGGCCCCGGGCGGCGACGGCAGCCGCGAAAAGCCCTACGCCGCCATTTCCGAGGCGCTGGCAGCGGCGCCGGCAGACAGCGTGATACACGTCCTGCGCGGGACGTACCCCATAACGCAGCAGCTGGCGGTCACGACGCCGGGCCTGAGCATCCGCGGCGAGGCGGGTGCGGTGATAGAGCTGCAGGCACCGGTGGTGCCCTTCCTGCTTGCGGGCGGCTATGTAGTGGACGGGGCGGACTTTGTGTTCTCCGGCAACTCCTGGGGCCTGCCGGCGAACGCTGCGGACATCGCGCTGCCGGCCGGCACCCAGTCCGGCGCGCCCTACGACCCGCTGACCGCCCTGCAGGCCAGCAACAGCGCCGCGACCATAAGCGACCAGCGCTGAAAACCGTCGGGAAGGCTGCCGGGCCCGCGCCCGCCGGCGGCCTTCCGCCCGCCGCGCCCCTCTTGACAAAAGCGCGGCGGTGGTGTATGATGTATCAAAATATTTTGATGTGAGGTGAGCGGATGCCGGGCCATCAGGAGGATGCCAGGCTGTTCAAGGCGCTGTGCGACCCTAAACGGCTGGCGATATTGGAGCAGCTGCGCGGCGGCGAGAAATGCGCCTGCGTCCTGCTCGAGCCGATGGAGCTGACCCAGTCCGGGCTGTCGTACCACATGAAGATACTCTGCGACTCCGGGCTCGTCACCAGCCGGCAGGAGGGCAAGTGGACGCACTACCGCCTGAGCGAGCAGGGCGGCGCGCTGGCGCTGGAACGCCTGCGGGCCATAATCACGCCCAACACGCAGCCGGACGCCTGATAACGCCATCAGCAGGGATGGCGTTTATCTTCGGCAAATACATCAAAATATTTTGATATGACATGCAAAGCGAGGCGGGGACATGGGCGTATGGCGATTCGTACAGGATGAAATTTTGGGGATGCGGTGGCTGGACCGGCTGATAGGGGAGGGGCTGTCCGCGCTCGGCCTGGACACGGGCGGGCGGCTGGGCGGCAGCCTGCGGTTTTTCGTATACGACACGGTGAAGATAACGCTGCTGCTGTGCGTTTTGATCTTTGTCATCTCGTACATACAGAGCTATTTCCCGCCGGAGCGCAGCCGGAGGATACTGGGCCGGTTCCACGGGCTGGGCGCGAACATCGTCTCGGCGCTGCTGGGGACGGTGACGCCGTTTTGCTCCTGCTCGTCGATACCGCTGTTCATCGGCTTCACCGGCGCGGGCCTGCCGCTGGGCGTGACGTTTTCGTTTTTGATCTCGTCGCCGATGGTGGACCTGGGCAGCCTGGTGCTGCTGACGGGCGTGTTCGGCGCGCGCGTGGCGGCGATCTATGTGCTGCTGGGGCTGGCGATAGCCGTGGCGGGCGGCACGCTGATAGGCGCGCTGCACATGGAAAAGCATGTGGAGGGCTTCATCCTCGCGTCGGGAAGCGTGGATATCGAGACGCCGGGCCTGACGCGGCGCGAGCGGCTCAAATACGCGCGCGAGCAGGCGGCGGGCACCCTGAGGAAGGTCTTCCCCTACATTTTAGCGGGCGTAGGCATCGGCGCGGTCATCCACAATTGGATACCGGAGGGCTGGGTCGAGGCCGTCCTGGGCGGCGGGAACCCTTTCGGCGTGGTGCTGGCGGTACTGGTGGGCGTGCCCATGTACGCGGACATCTTCGGCACCATCCCGGTGGCGGAGGCGCTGCTGGCGAAGGGCGCGCAGCTGGGCACGGTGCTGGCCTTCATGATGGCGGTGACGACGCTGAGCCTGCCGTCCGTCATAATGCTGCGCAAGGCGGTGAAGCCTAAGCTGCTGGCGCTGTTCATCGGCCTGTGCACGGCGGGCATCATCCTGGTGGGCTGCCTGTTCAATGCGTTCGAGACGCTGATAATATGATTTGGAGGTAAGGACATGGGCATTTTGAGCGGAAGCAAAAAGGGAAAGCGCGGCTGCTGCTGCGGCTGTGCGCCGGAGGACATGGCGAAGGCGGAGGCGGCGAAGTCCGGCCCGGGCGCTGATACAAAAAGCGCGCGCCTGAGCGCCCGAGGCTGGAAAAACGCCGCGCACTGTGGTATGCTTGGCGGCAAGGAGGCGGGTAAACTTGGTCACGATAAGAAACGAAGAGCCCCGCGACTATGAGCGGGTAGAGCAGCTCACGCGCGAGGCGTTCTATAACCTGTATATGCCGGGCTGCGTGGAGCACTATCTGGTGCATACGATGCGCACGCACGAGGACTTCGTGCCTGAGCTGGACTATGTGCTTGAGCAGGACGGCGAGGTCGTCGGGTATATCATGTATACTCGGGCGACGCTGACGGACGAGGCGGGGCAGACGAAGGGGATATTGACCTTCGGCCCGGTGTGCATAGCGCCGGACAGCCAGCGGCGGGGCTATGGCAAGCAGCTGATGCGATACAGCTTTGAGCGGGCCGTAGAGCTGGGTTATGACACGGTGGTGATATTCGGCATGCCGTCGAACTATGTGAGCAGCGGCTTTGTGAGCTGCCGGAAGCACAATGTGTGCGTAGAGGGCGGCAAATACCCTGCGGCGATGCTGGTAAAGGAGCTGACGCCCGGCCCCAAAATCCGCCGGCGTGAGAGCCCCGGGTCACTATGGTGTCCCTGGGCTCTTGGTTTTTTGTCAGCGCAGGATACGGATCTTGGCCTGCACGGGTACTGAACGGGGCGGAAGCGCTTTGGCGGGGCGGCCGAGCGCTAGAATCGACATGGGCAGGCTGTCGATGCCCAGCAGGCGGCGGCAGGCTTCAACGCGCTCGCTCCTGGGGTAGAGCCCGCACCAGCAGCCGCCAAGCGATATCGCCTCCGCCTGAAGGAGCATATTCTCTATAGCTGCGGCGCAGTCCTGCTGCCAAAAGTCAGATATAGGCCTGCCGCCTTCGCCTGTCCTGGCGCAGACGACGATCGCCGCGCCTGCGCTGCGCACATGTCCGGCGTAGGGACTGAGCTCTGACAGCGCGGCGAGCAAGTCCCGGTTGAGTACTGCGACAAATTCCCAAGGCCGCAGTCCCTTTGCACTGGGCGCCATCGCTCCTGCCTGCAGGATGACGTCCAGCTCCTCGTCGGTGAGGGGACGTCCGCAGGAAAAATTCCTCACGCTGCGGCGTGAGCGTATGCAGTCGAGCACCTCCATGGCATCAGCGCGAAACGCGGCTGAGCTCCAGGACTTCTCCGTCCGGTCCCAGGGCGTTAAAATACTCTACGTCTATGTATTCGGTACAAAAGTGCATGACGCCTCTTTCGCCGAGCCTGGCGCCGCTGTCCTTCATCGTTTCATGGAGCAGATACGGGTCGTCCACATAGAGCGAGAGGTGATCCAACCAGCCTTTCTCACTGAACGCAGAGCCGCCGGGCGACTGTATGAGCAGCAGCGAACCAGCTCCGAAGCTCATGAGCGCAGTCTTGGCAGGGGAGGCGGGGTCGCCGTAGTCTGTCCTGCGCACCAGAGAGAAACCGAGCCTGCGATAGAAGGAGACGCTGTTTTCGAGATTCGAGACGTTCACGGCGGCGTGGCCGCGGCCCGAGATGTTTCTGCTGCCGCTGTAGGTGTGGCCGGGCCTGGAGTAGAACAGGTACTCCTCGCCGAGCGGCGTGGTGAAGCTGAAGCAGTCCGGCTCGTTGCTTATCTGCGGACGCAGGTTTGAGCACCAGGCCAGCCGGCTTTCGCCGTATTTCCCGGCCAGCCGTTCGTAGAGCTCGTCGAGGTCGGCGGTGTCGAAGGCGATGTTTGCAAAGCGGCCGTGGGCTTCGGCCGGCTGGCTGCTGCTGCACACTTCGATACACATGCTGCCGCGGCGCAGATAGGCCACATGCCTTTCGCCGCCGGCGCGCTCGTAGACATACTCCGAATCCGTGTCAAAGCCCAGCTCGGCAATGAGGAAGCCGGCGGTGCTCCCGATATCCACGGTCTGTATGCCAAAATGGTTTATGCCCTTAATGTGATTGCTGATCATATCAACGCACTCCACAAATCAAGTTCCAGCGCAATGCCCATACCGCCTGGTACAGTTCAGACGGTGTGGGCATACAGGCTGGTCAGTTGTCGGAAAGGCTCCTTACGGCCGCGTCCTTTATCTTGGCCCTGGACTGCCTTGCAAAGTGGCAGGCGACACAGTGCCCTGGCGCTACCTCCGTGAGTTCCGGGGTGTTGTCGTAGCAGCTGTCCTGAGCCATCCAGCAGCGCGGCGCAAAGCGGCAGCCGGGCTTGGGGTTCATGGGGCTTGGGACGTCGCCCTTGAGCAGTATCCTCCTCACCTTTGTATCCACATCCACCCGCGGCACCGCAGACAGCAGCGCTATCGAGTATGGGTGCATGGTGTTGGAGAATATGGTAGCCGTGTCGGAGATCTCAACTATCTGCCCGAGGTACATGACGGCGATACGGTCGGAGATATGCCGGACTACGCTCAGGTCATGGGATATAAACAGGTAACTGAGGTCCATTTTTTTCTGCATATCTATGAGCAGGTTGATTATCTTGGCCTGCACCGAGACGTCGAGTGAAGATACGGGTTCGTCGCAGACGACAAAGCTGGGCTTGAGAGACAGGGCCCGCGCGATGCCGACTACCTGCCTCATGCCTCCGTCAAGCTCGTGCGGATATCTGTTCAGGAGACTGCGCGCGATGCCCACCATATCGCAGAGCTCGTTAATGGCCTTGTCCAGTTCGGCCCCTTTGGCCAGCTTGTGTATTTCGTAGGCCTCGGAGAGTATGGACTTTATAGTCTTGCGGGGATTGAGCGAGGAATAGGGATCCTGGAAGATTATCTGCATGCTCTTCCTGATGTTGAAGCTGTCGGTTTTGTTGGCGGTGAAGACGTCCTGGCCGTTGAAGATGAGCTCGCCGGAGGTGCGTGGCAGCAGGCGCATCAGCACATTGCCAACGGTGCTTTTGCCGCAGCCGCTTTCGCCGACGAGGCCGAGAGTTTCGCCGGGATAGACTTCAAAGCTGACATCATCGACAGCGTGCAGCATGCCTTTCCGCGGTATTTTGAAGTATTTCTTGAGATTTTTGACCTCGAGCAGAGGGCTCTGAGCCTGTTGCGTCACAGCAGTTCACCCGACCTTTCATGACACGCCACATAGTGGTTTTCAGCGACCTTTATGAGAGCCGGCCTCTCGGCCCTGCATATCTCGCTGCAATGCTCGCATCTGGGGTGGAAAGGGCAGCCCTCGGGCAGGTTTTCGGAGCTGGCGATGACGCCCGGAATGGCGACCAGCCTGTCGCGCTGGCCCTCAAGATTGGGAATGGCATTTATCAGTCCCTGCGTATAGGGGTGCAGGGGATATTTGAATACCTCGCGCACGGTGCCGTACTCGATAATGTTCCCGGCGTACATCACGGCGACTTTTTCGCACAGCTCCGCAATGATGCCGAGATTGTGCGTTATCATCATGAGCGACGTGGAGTACTGGGTCTGCAAGTTTTTCATGAGTTCGAGTATCTGCGCCTGGATGGTGACGTCGAGCGCCGTGGTGGGCTCATCTGCTATGAGTAGTTCCGGGTTGCAGGCGAGGCTGGCGGCGATGCCGACACGCTGGCGCATACCGCCCGAGAGCTGGCTCGGGTAGTCGTGTATGCGGCTGCCGGCGATGCCTACCTGCTCCAGCAGCTGCTTTGACCTCTCGAGCGCCTCTTTCCGGCTCACCTTTTCGTGGGCGCGTATCACCATGGATATCTGCTCGCCTATGGTGAACACCGGGTTGAGCGAGGTGAGCGGGTTTTGAAAGATCATGGCGATCTTGTCGCCGCGCAGGTCCAGCAACTCCTTCTCGCTCATTTCAAAAACGGATCTATCCTCATACTTTACGTCGCCGCTGATGACATGGCCCGCGCTGGGCAGAAGATTCAGAATGGAAAGCGCGGTGGTGGTCTTGCCCGCACCCGTCTCGCCGACGAGGCCGAGGGCTTCGCCTTTTTCGATGGTTAGATTGAGGCCGCTGAGCGCGTTGCCTACGGCACGTTCGGTCCTGTATTGTACATGCAGGTCGGTTATTTCAAGCAAACTCATTTGTTTACCTCCTCATGTACGTTTCGGGTCGAGCACGTCGCGGACGCCGTCGCCCAGGAAGTTGAAGGCCAGGACGGTTATCATAAGCGCCATGCCGGGGACAACGCACAGCCAGGGGTAGGTGGTGAGATAGGTGCGGCCGCCGGCTATCATGTTGCCCCAGGAGGGCGTGGGCGGGGAAATGCCGAGATTCATGAAACTCAGCGCCGCCTCAACGAGGATGACGTTGCCGAACTGCTGGCTGACAAGGATGATCAGCTGAGTCGTGATGTTGGGGAAAATCTCTTTGAAGATGATGTGGCTGTTTGTGGCGCCCAGGCATTTGGAGGCGGAGACAAACTCCATCTTTTTTGTTACCAGTACGTTGTTTCTCGACAGCTTGCAGTATTGCACCCAGCTGCTTATGATAAGTACGATAATGAGGTTAGTGGTGCTCGTGCCCAAAACGGCTATTATGGCGATTGAAAGTATGAGGTTGGGGATGGACAGGAACACGTCGCACATGCGCATGATGATCGCGTCTGCTGCGCCGCCGAGATAGCCTGCTATCATTCCGAGTATAGTGCCTAGCACGGCGGAGCAGACGGTCACGACCAGTGCGATGGCCAGGGAGTACCGGGCGCCTACGACCAACCTGGTAAACTCATCCCTGCCGAGCTCATCGGTGCCGAGTATGTGGCCCTGCCATCCGTTGGAGAGCCACTCGGGCTTGAGGAACTGCTCTGTCAGGGAATTTTTCTCCGCGTCGTACACCACGAAACTGGGCCCGACGACGGCGAAGATGACGATGAGCATACAGGTGATGAAGCCGATCATGAAGAACTTGCTGTGAAGCATGCGCTTGAAAATAAGTTTTGAATTCATACGGCAAGCTCCTTACTCAAGCGTGATACGCGGGTCGATGAGGGAGTTGATGATATCGACCAGCAGGTTTATGACGGCAATTATTGCGGCGGTGACGAGCAGGGTGGACTGGACCAGCGCGTAATCCCTGTTGCCGACAGCCTGGAAGTTGAGCTGGCCGAGGCCGGGCCAGGAGAACACGGTCTCGACGACAACGGCGCCGGCCATGAAGATGCCGAGCTGCAGTCCGACCATCGTCACGATGGGGATGAGGGCATTTTTGAAAGCGTACTTTGTGTACACCTTCCTTTTGCTGATGCCCTTGGCAAGCGTGGCCGTGATGTAGTCTTCACGCAGGACGTCCATCATGCCTGACCTGCCCATACGGGTTATCTGCGCCGCGACCGGGTAGCCGTGGGTCATGGCGGGCAGGATGATACAGACCAGCGGGCCGTAGCCGTAAGAGGGCAGCAGGTCGAGCCAGCTTGAGAAGATGAGTATATTCAGCAGGGCGAGCCAGACCGGCGACATAGACTGCCCGATAAGCGCGAACAGCACTGCAAAGAAGTCCGTTACCGAGCCTGGCTTTGAGCCGGCAACTATGCCCATCGGTATGCCTATGACGAGGGCAAAAAGGATGGCGACCGCGTTCAGCTCAAGGGTAGCCGGCAGCCTGTTGGCGATGATGCCGGAAACATCGGTCTTATATTGAGTGGAAGTACCCAGATCCCCGTGAAATATACCGGAGATGTACTTGTAGTATTGGACATAGAGCGGCTTGTCCAGGCCGAGCTTTACCTCCATGGCCGCTACCTGCTCATCGGTCGCGGTGTCCGGCAGCATCATGCGCGCCGGGCTGCTGGGTGCGATCCTGACGAGGGCAAAAGCAATTATCGAGACGCAGAACAGCACTATAACAGTCTGTCCAAGACGCCTCATTATGAACCTGAAAAGCATGTGTTTTCCCCTCCTTGTGGTTCAATTTTGCAGAAGTCGTTTACCCGCTCACGCAGGTAAACGACTTCTGTGCGATAGCTGCTGGAGACGAATCGAAACGGTAGGTTGTCAGCTGGTTTCAGGGCACGAGCGAGGGGTCGTAAGTCACCCAGCGGTAGTTGAAGTAGCCGTCGGAGTAGAGCATAAGCCCGGTGACGCCGTAGTCTATGGCCTCTATCTGATCAAGCTGGCAGATGGCGGTGTGGGGACCGTTGGCCTCGCGGATGAGATGGTTGACCTGGCTGAAGCACTCGGCTCGGAAAGCGTTGTCGGTGGAAGCGTTGGACTCGAGGATGAGGTTGTTCATCTCCTCACTGACGAAGTCCGAATGGTGGATGTCGTTGAGGATGCGCTGGTTGAGGGTGAAGTAGGCGTCGCCGTCGGGGTGCATGTTGGCGACGAGGAAGGCGTCGTAGTTGCCCTCGGTACGCATGGCCAGCAGCGTGGCGCTCTCAACATTCTCGACCTTGCTGTTGAAGCCGACCTCGTTGAGCATCTCGGAGATTACGAGCAGCAGCTGTTCGCCCTTGTTGGTGCTGGTGTTGGTGGAAAGGGTTATCTCGCGGCCGTCATAGCTGCTTGCGGCCAGGATCTCCGCCGCCAGTTCGGGATCATATTCATAAGGCGGCTCGTCGGGGTTGTAGCCCATGCAGGTATCGACGATGATGCCGTTCGGAACCTTGCCCATGCCGCCGTAGACCGCGTCCACGCAGAGTTGACGGTCGATGGCCAGCTCGAAGGCCTTCCTCACGTCCTGGTCATGGAAGACGGAATCCTCGCCGCACTGCAGGCCGATGTACATATAAGTGCCGCTTTCGACGGTAACAAGCTCGATGTTGCTGGCGTTGTCATACATAGAGAGCAGCTCGTTGGAAATACCGCCGGTGGAGATATAGGCCTGAACGTCGCCGTTGATGTGAGCGGTGATGGCCGAGGCCGGCTCAAGGATGTGGCGGAAGTAAACCTCGTCATAATAGGAGTCGAAGTCGCCCCAGTAGTTCTCGTTCTTGTAGAAGTGAGTGTACTGGCCGTCCACCCACTCATCCAGTATCCAGGGCCCGGTGCCGCAGGAGATCGGGGTGGTGAAGAGCTCCTCGCCGTATTCGGCAAAGGCCTCGTCGGGGATTATCCAGGTCCTGGCGCAGCTCATGAGCGTGCAGCCGAAGGGCTCGCTGTTCGTGATCTTGACGGTGTATTTGTCAAGGGCTTCGACGCTCTCGAGGTAGGGCCACTGGGATGCGGCGTTGGAAAGCACGGGGTTGTCAATGTGGCGCTGGAAGGTGCAGACCACGTCCGCCGAGTCGAATTCTTCGCCGGTGTGGAATGTGACGTCCTCGCGGAGCTTGAAAGTCCAGCTCAAACCGTCGTCGGAGACTTCCCATTCGGTGGCGAGGCAAGGGGAATAGTTGCCCTCATGATCGCTCTCGACCAGCGTGTCAAACTCCATGTACATGGTCGCAATGCCGGGCAGGGTCGTCGTGTTGTGCGGGTCAAGGTCCAGGTTGTTCTCGCTCAGGGCGATGTTAATGACCTTGCTGGGGCCGTCGCCGGAAGGGTCGGAAACGTCGCCGCCGGAATCAGAGGGGGCGCTGGGACTGCCGCAGGCGCTCAGTAAAAGCGCGAGCGCCAGCATCAGGGCGCAGATGCAAGAGAGCCTTTTTTTCACGTTTTTTTCTCCTTTCATTTTTGCAATCTCATGGATTTCTGTGTATGCTCGTTCAAGAACATTTGTAATGACATAATGATATAATCATACGATAAAGCAAGATTCATCTTTTGTCAAGGTTGGAGATTCAATTTAGGCTATTTATCTATTTTGACGTCTCAAATCTTGTCATAATTCACAGAAATCTAAGAAAAACGTACGAAGTATTGAGCTTTAGAGCCAGCTGTGAACAGTGAATATATCCGGCAAATATTGTTGCGCAATATAACAAATATACAAAATTGACATTTTGTTATTATGATATTATAATATGATTATTATTTGACGAGCGCGGAGGTGCGGCCTTGAACGCGAAGAAAGGGAATACCTGGATATGTGAGGGCCTGAGAACAGCCGCCAGGTTTTTCTTTGTGAGCTGGCGCGGGCTTGAGAGCGGAGCGGAGCTGCTGGGGCTCACGCGGCGGCTTGAGGCCATGACCGGCGGCGAGGGCTGCGGGATGGGTGAGGAGCGTGCTGCGCTTGAGTACAGCAGGCTTGTCTGCGGCACCGGGGACAGGGCGCTGCCGCTTTGGGGTTCGGCGATACGGGGCCAGAGGGATACGCTGCTGGACAAGTCCACGCTTGAGGTAGTGCGCATATACCACGATAAAGGGCTTATGGCCGACCCGGCCTATGGCCAGCCTGCGGATTACATAGGTACGCAGCTGGCTTTTTTGTCTTATTTGGCCGCCGAGGGCGCTAAAGAGTGGTTTGCCCGTTTCAGGCAGGAGCATTTCATGCCTCTGGCCGAGGAGCTGTTGAAGCTGCTGCGGAGCGAGAGGGACGGCTGCCTGTACAAGGTCACGGCGGCGTCTGTGAAGCTTGCGGCGGGATATGAGGGCGGAGAGCCCGTGTCAGCTGAGCTTCCTCCTGGGCTGATACGCTTTCCGGAGAGCCTGGAGGCGGGCTTTGATAAGGAAAGGATAGTGCCGACCCACGGGCGCGGCAATTGCGGCGGCAGGTGCATAGTGAAGTCGCATGTGGTAAACGGCTGCATTACGGGCCTGTCCAGCGACGACAGCGACGGCAGCGATGGCCTGCCCGTGCTGAGGGCCTGCGCGCGCGGCTACAGCTACCGTCGGACCTTCCTGTCCACAAAGCGGCTGCGGTATCCGATGAAGCGCATCGGCGAGCGTGGGCAGGCCAGCTTCGTGCGCATCAGCTGGGACGAGGCTCTGGACACGATAGCCCGCGAATGCAAGAGGGTCAAAGAACTGTACGGGCCTGCATCGAGGTATGTGAACTCCTCCTCCGGCGTGTATGCCCTGCTGAGGGGCGACGACTTTGCAAGGCGGCTGCTGGCCCTGGACGGCGGCTATCTGGAACGCTACAACACCTACAGCTCAGCCTGCGCCAAATATGTTACGCCATATGTATATGGTACCAGCGACGCGGGCGCCGCGTTTTACACGCTGAGGTATTCGGAGCTGATAGTCCTCTGGGCCTTCAACCCGGTCGAGACGAACTATGGCAGCGAGGTGATTAGCGTGCTTGCGGCGGCAAAGGGCCGCGGCGTGCCGATCGTTGTCGTGGACCCGAGGTATAACGACACCGCGGCAGCATTTGCGGATGAGTGGATACCTCTAAGGCCGGGGACGGACAGCGCCCTGGCTGATGCCATGGCATATGTAATAGTAAGTGAGGGCCTGCATGACAAGGCCTTCCTTGGCAAGTACTGCATAGGCTTTGACAGGGAGCACATGCCTGAGGGCTCGGACCCCGGCGACTGCCTGCTCGACTATCTGAATGGCACCTGGGACGGGATAAAAAAGAGCCCGGAATGGGCGGAGCCCATAACGGGCGTGAGCGCGGCGAGGATATATGGGCTTGCGCGGCGCTATGCGAAGTTGAAGCCGGCGGCGCTTTTGCCTGGCCTGGGGCATCAGCGGCATGCCAACGGCGAGCAGAGTGTGCGCAGCCTCTGCATGCTGGCCTGCATAACCGGGAACGTCGGGAAAACAGGCGGCCATTCGGGAGGTTACAACCATATCCGGCTGCACGCCATACCGGAGATACCGCAGCCGCCCAATCCCTGCCCCTATGCCATCCCGTCCTTTTTGTGGACAAAGGCGATAAGCTCGGGCGCCGAGATGACGCGCAGGGAGGACGGCGTCAGGGGCGCGGAAAGGCTGCCGTCGCCCATCAAACTCATCTTCAACATAGGCGGCAGCCTGCTCATGAACCAGCACAGCGACTGTTTCAGGACAGCGGAGATACTAAAAGACGACAGCCTGTGCGAATTTATAGTGTGCAGCGATGTTTTCATGACGCCCGGTGCGAGGTATGCGGACATAGTTCTGCCCGCCGCCTCGATGTTTGAGTGCAGCAATATCAATGTGCCCTGGGACACGGGCAATTTCCTGCTGTACAGCAGCCCGGCAGCAGCGCCTCTGTGGGAATGCCGGGACGATTACGACTGGCTGCTGGGCCTGGCGGAGCGCCTGGGCGCTGGGCGGGAGTTTTCGCAGGGCCACAGCAATGCGGAGAGCTGGATGCGCGCGCTCTACGAAAAGCTCAGGCAGGAGGAGCCCGAACTGCCGGACTACGGCCAGTTTTCCCGGGCAATGGGCCATAAATACAGGCATCAGCCCGAGAACACGGCGTTTAAAAAGCAGATAGAAGACCCCGAGCGCCATCCTTTCCCGACTCCGTCAGGGAAGATCGAGCTGTATTCCGAGCGGCTGAAGAGCAGCGGCGAATTGCCTGCAATACCGCGATATGTGCCGTCCTTCGAGGGCCCGGAGAGCGCAGACGGGCGTTATCCGCTGCAGCTCATCGGCTTTCACGTCAAGAACCGCTGCCATTCCATCCACGGCAATAACGAAGCTATGGAAGACCTGGAGCCGCACAGGCTGTGGATAAACCCTGAAGACGCCGCACGGAGGGGCTTGACCCAGGGCGACGAGGCGGAGGTGTTCAACGACCGCGGCCGGCTGAGGATATGCGTGTATATCACAAGGCGCATAATGCCGGGCGTTGCGGCTATACCGCAGGGAGCCTGGTTCCGGCCCGAGGGCGGCGTGGACATGGGCGGGAACATCAATACGCTCACGACGCAGCGCCCGAGCCCACTAGCCCGGGGCAATCCGCAGCACAGCAATCTTGTAGAGGTCATAAAGGCCGGCAGAAAGGAAGCGGGACGGCATGTTCATCCATAAAAAGGAGCTGTGCATAGGCTGCCGGGCCTGTCAGCAGGCCTGCAGCGAGCGCAGCGACCTGCCGCCGGGTGTTTTTTTCCTGCGCATCGAAGGCCGTGAAAGCCAGGCCGGGGAAGTGAGCGTGAGCTATAGGGCCCGGGTCTGCATGCAGTGCGCGCGCCCGAAATGCGCCGAGGCCTGCAAGGCCGGGGCAATCGCCCGGGGAAGGGACGGCATAGTGCATGTGGATGCCTCGGCCTGTACCGGCTGCGGCCGCTGCGTGAGCGCCTGCCCCTTCGGCGCCATGGTCATGCTTTACAGCAAAGCCGCAAAATGCGAACAGTGCTCGGGCGCGCGGCCAGCCTGCGAGGCGGCCTGCCCGGCCTTCTGTATCACGGTGCAGCGCAAATGAACTTCAGCGTGGTAGTGCTCGCCGGCGGGCCGAGCATAAGAATGGGCAGGGACAAGGCCCTGCTGACCTATGGCGGCGAGAGCTTCCTTGACAGGCTGCGCAGGGAATTTGCCAGCTGCGGGGAACTGCTCATCTCCGGAAGGGAGCTGCCGGGCACGCTGCCGGCTAACCTCCGCTGCATCTCAGACGAGACGCAGGGGCTCGGCCCGGCCGGCGGCATACTGACCGCACTTCACGAGTGCAGCAGCGAAGTCCTCGTTACCCTCGGCTGTGACATGCCCCTGTATGACCTGGACTTTGCGCTCAGGCTCCTTTCCCGTCTCGGGCCTAGGGAAGACGCGCTCGTACCAAGAACACCGGACGGGCGGCTCCATACCGTCGGTGCAGTATACAGGAAACGCTGCGCGCCGCACATGTACGGACAGCTCCAGTCCGGACGCCGCAGCCTGAGACAGTTGCTTTCAGAGCTGAATACCGGCATTTACCCTGCAGATTCACCGGAGGATATGCGTGCGCTGATCAATATCAATACCCCGCAGGACTATTTGGCATTGCTGTCAGAACTCAATTGAGCGCCAAAAGCGAAAAAAGACTTGCATTAAAAATATGGTGTGATATAATAACATCACGAAATGTAATGACATAATGATATAGTACTCAAGCAGCAAGCAAAATTAAGGAGGAATGGCCGCGATGAAAAAGCCGGTAGTATTCTGCACTGAGAACGAGTATATCGTATCGCCGAAGGTGGAGGCGTACCTGCGTGAGCATGTCGAATTCATTCGGGCGGAAAAGAAGCTGACGCCTGAGGAGCTTAGGGAGCGGATAGGCGACGCTGACGGCCTTATCAGCATGGGCTATCCCATAGACGACAGGCTGTTGGACAGGGCGCCGAAGCTGCGCGTGGTCAGCACGACGTCCGCGGGTTTTGACCCCTTCAACCTGGAGGATATGAAAAAGCACAATGTTATCGGCCTGCACACGCCTGCGGTCCTGAACGACTCTGTGGCGGACATGATACTGCTGCTTATGCTGGCCGTAGCGCGCAGGGCGGTGGAGATGGACAAGGTCGTGCGTGACGGCAAGTGGCCGGTTACGCCCTTCTATGAATTTTTCGGCAGCGAAGTGAGCGGCAAGCGCGTGGGCATAATAGGCATGGGCAACATTGGCGAAGGCGTGGCCAAGAGGTGCAAAAACGGCTTTGACATGGATGTCGTCTATTACAACCGCCATCGCAAGCTGTCCACAGAGGAGAAACTGGGCGTGGAGTATGTCACGATGGACGAACTGCTGGCGACCTCCGATTTTGTTGTGATCATGGTACCGCTGGACGACACGACCCGGCACATGATGGATGCCGGGAAATTTGCCAAAATGAAAAAGTCGGCGTTTTTCATAAATGCGTCAAGGGGCCCCGTGGTTGACGAGCCGGCCCTCATAGCTGCGCTCAGGGACGGCACTATAGCTGGCGCGGGCCTGGACGTTTTTGATGTTGAGCCCATCGGCGCAGACAATGAGCTCTGCACGTTCCCGAACACCGTGCTTTTGCCTCATGTTGCTTCGGCGACCAGGGAATGCCGCGAGGCCATGGGCCAACTGGCGGCCAAGGGCATCGTCGAGTTTTTCGAGGGCAAGGAGCCCGCGAACACTATCAAGTTTTTCAAAAAGTAAACCCGCAAATATTAAAATAGAAAGGGAGAGCATCATGATTTACGATTCCATCGACCATGCCGAGAGGTATTACCACCTGCATCCGGGCATTCCTGCCGCGGTGGAGTGGCTGCGCAAGTGCCCGAAGGATATAGCGCCGGGCAGATATGATATCTGCGGCGACCTGGTCTACTGCTGGGTCATCGACCGCCATACCCGCACGCTCGAGCCCTGCACGCCCGAGATGCTGGAGGCCAAGGGCGACGAGTACAATCCCGAAGACGGCTCCACGCTCGACGCGCACACCAAGGTGCTCGACTTCCACTATGTCCTCGACGGCAAGGAGGCATTTGTCTTCCAGCCGCTGACCGACGAGGACGTGAGCGGCGAGTACAACGCCGTACATGACATCGTGCCCTGGCTCAACAGGTGCGGCAATGTCGTCAAGTGCAACGAGGGCGATATCTTCATATTCTGGCCCAACGAGGGGCACAAGTCCGACGTGGACTTCGGTGAGAAGAGCCAGGTGAAGAAGGTCGTCTGCAAGCTGAATATCGACAAACGCTATTGCGACTGAGCGCTGCGTTCAAGTTGGGACAGCGGGAAGGCCGGGAAACCGTTGCGGTTTCCCGGCCTTGTTCGTCGGCACAGAGCGCTGAGCGCTCACGCACCCTGCAAATCCCTGATAATATTCCTTGCGGCCATTTTTGTCATTTCGGAAGACGCGCCGATGGAAGAGGCGGCACAGTGCGAGCCCATGATGAGGTTGTCCAGCTCGTAGAGCTCGCTGCAGGAGGGCGGCTCCTCGCTGAAGGCGTCCAGCCCTGCGGCGTAGAGCTTGCCGGAACGGAGCGCAGTTACGAGCGCGGCCTCGTCGATGAGCCCGCCGCGCGCGGTGTTCACAAGCACGGCGCCGTCCTTCATGGAGGCGATCGCCTCGGCATCGACAATGTTCCGGGTAGCGTCGTTGAGCGGCAGATGCAGCGTTATTATGTCGGCGGTCCTGAAGATCTCGGCCGGGGAGGCGAACTCGATGTTGTTGGCCTTTGCGTAATCCTCGTCCCACTTGCGCCTATAGGCCAGAACGCGCATGTCAAATCCGCTCGCACGCCTGGCGACGGCCTTGCCGATGGCCCCGAGCCCTATTATGCCCAGCGTCTTGCCGTGGACGTCCTGAGTGACGACCTTGCGCCAGTCCCTGGTATGGCACTGCTTGTCTATGCTGACGACCCTGCGGCAGCAGGCGAGTATCAGGGCAAAGGTGTAGTCGGCCACAGCCATGGCGTTTGCGCCCGCTGTGGTGGAAACGGCAATGCCCCTCTCCCTGGCGCAGGCCAGGTCGATGTTGTCCGTGCCCGTGCCATACTTGGCGATGGCCTTTAAAGCGGGCGCGGCGGCAATGACATCGCTGTCAAGAGGGTCAACGCCCACTATTATGCCTTCCACGTCGCGGACTTGCCCGAGCATCTGCTCCTTGGTGAAAATGCTGCCGCCCGTGTTCCTGACCACGATATGGCCCGCCGCCTCAAGCTCTGCAAAGGCTTCGGGATAGGTTTTGCCAAAGGACCGCGGCGTTACGAGAATTTTGCTCATGTACATCCTCCTCAAAGTACGGCGAAGGCCGCATTGTATTCATGACAGCGTAATATAGTAATGTCATAACAATCTTGTGCAATTATCACACATTGGTGCAGAAAAATCAAGAGTATTTTTAAAAATAAATTAGTTTAACCAATTCTATTGACTTTTTAGCGCAGAAATACTATATTAGAAGCATAATAATGTAATTACATTATTACATAAGCACAATAGCGGCTTTGTACTAAATTATCTGTTTTGCCGCGGCTGTCACAGCGTGCCGGGCGAAACGGGGAAAGAGGTAACGATGGAAAAAGCAACGAGACCCACACTGTATTTCATTGGAGTGACCACGGCTCAGTCCTCGATAATGAGGATCTTCCCTGAATGGTCCCGGCTTCTCGGGCTGGGAGCGGACATCCGCGGGATAGATTTCAGGCCTCATTCCTCGCCCGAGGGCTATAGGGAAGCGGCGGGATTTATCAAGGAGGACCCGCTGTCCCTTGGCGCACTGGTCACGACGCACAAGATCGACCTTTTTGCGGCCTGCCGTGACATGTTCGACTATGCAGACCCCTATGCGGAACTGCTGGGCGAGACCTCGTGCCTGTCAAAGAAGGACGGGAAATTCTGCGCACATGCTAAGGACCCTATCTCGTCCGGGCTTTCGATAGAGCGCATACTGCCAGCCGGGCATTGGGCAGGCAGCGAGCGGGAGACGCTTATCCTGGGCGCGGGCGGGGCGGCGCTGGCGATGAGCGTGTATTTGTCGGACATGGGCATACATAAGGACAACGTGCCCTGCAAGATAACGATATCGAACCGCAGTGCCGGCAGGCTGGAATCCGCGCGCGCAATACTTGGCAAGCTCGACACCCGGACAAAGTTCGAGTACAGGTGTTCGCCGATGCCCGAGCAGAACGACGCGCTCATAGCCGGGCTGCCCGAGGGTTCGTTCATTGTGAACGCCACGGGCCTGGGCAAGGACGCGCCTGGCTCGCCGATAACTGATGCTGCTGTGTTCCCGCAAAACAGCTACGCCTGGGAGCTGAACTACAGGGGCGACCTGGTTTTCAAAGAGCAGGCAGCGCGGCAGGCGAGCAGGAATATTAAGCTCACGGACGGCTGGGATTATTTCATCTACGGCTGGACTCAGGTCATCTCCGAGGTGTTCCACATTGAGATAGACGACGAGAAGCTGGCCATGCTGGCAAAGGCGGCAGACGCCTTCAGGCGCTGAAAAAATTGATTTGGAGGGCTCAAATGAACAAAAACAATTTCCCGTGGGAAACAGGCTTCACGCTGGACTTCGACCTTGTCAGCGGCCTGTCGGAGAAGGGCGTTTCGACGAAGCGCTATCTCAGCCAGATGAAGGGCTTTTACTACGACTCGGAGGCAGAGGCCAAGCTGCTCGAGAGCGACCCGATGGTGTATGAGTTCTATGAACTCAACTGCCCCGAGGTTTCCGGCGACCTGGCGTTCGGCACGACCATAGTGTATCCCGGCAAGGTCAACGACGAGTATTACATGACGAAGGGGCACTTCCACGTCATACTGGACACGGCGGAGGTGTACTACACACTCAGCGGGCGGGGCATCCTGCTGTGCGAGAGCCCGGAGGGCGACGTCAAGCTGCTGGAGATGAAGCCCGGCGAGGCGGTGTATGTGCCGAAGCGCTATGCACACAGGACCATAAATACCGGCAACATGCCCCTGGTGGCGTTCTTCGTTTTCCGCGGCGACGCCGGCCACGATTACGGCACGATAGAAAAGCTGGGCTACCGCACGCTGGTGGTGGACAGGGACGGCGTCCCCACGGCCCTGCCGAATCCTAAATGGAAGTAACTGACTGAGCAAGCAAGGCTAAAGCCGCGACGCAGCGCGTGCGCCGGTGTAATTTTTTGTTGATAGTAGACATGGGCGGTTATTGACTTTTTGAAATTTGTGCAATAGTATATAAAATAAGCCTGTTTTGGCAGCTTCTTGCGCCACGAATTTGAGAGTGTTGAGGTAAATGGTATGTTTTTGAGTGAGAAAATAGATAAAGGCAACCCGACGCCTATGTACTATCAGCTTAAACTGATCATTCTTGACATGATTGATTCAAGCAAGCTCAAACCCGGCGACAAGATACCAACGGAGAATGAGCTTGTCGAGATGTTTTCGGTGAGCCGCACTACGGTCAGACAGGCGATAGCCGAGCTGACGTTTGAGGGCTATCTGGAGCGGAAAAAAGGAAAGGGCACCTTTGTAACGCAGCCAAAACCGCTCCAGGACTTCATGCGTTCGCTGGGCAGCTTCAATGACCAGATAGGCTACCTGGGCATGACGCCGAGCACTAAAGTGTTGATGCTCAAGCCCGTGTCCGCGACCAAGCAGGTCGCAGACAAGCTGAATGTTAAGGTGGGCGAAAAGGTGTTTTTCCTCAGGCGCCTGCGTTATGCTGACGGCGAGCCGATGGTACTCGTGGATACCTACCTGCCCAGTTCCTGCAGCGTGATATTTGACAGGGACCTTGAGAAGGAGAGCCTGTATCAGATACTGTCCAGCTCGCACACGACGCGGGTAGTGAAGGCAGTGCGCCAGTTTGAAGCGACGATCTCGGACAATTCCCTGGGTACACTGCTGGAGACGGGCGCCGGTTCGCCGCTGCTGCTCGTCAAAACCGTGGGCTATAACGCCAACGACGAGGCGATAGAGTATTCCGTGGCCAATTATGTTGGCTCAAAGTCGCACTTTGTCGTCCAGGTCAGCATTTGACGAATGGCCGAAATACATACGGTACTGGGCGGGATAAGCCCAGACGGTCTGGGTTTCTGCCAGAGCCACGAGCACCTGATGCTGCGCATGGGGCCTTCGTACCGCCTCAACCACGACCTGCTTTTGGACAGCGTGGAGAAGAGCCTGAGCGAAGTGCTAAGCTACAGGGAAGCCGGCGGCGATACGCTTATTGACGCCCAGCCCGGCGGCTGCGGACGTATGCCGGCGGAACTTCGCGAGATAAGCGAGGCTTCGGGCGTGAATATAATTGCCGTCTCAGGCTTTCACAAGCTGTGCTACTACGACAAGGGGCACTGGATACACGGCTGCGCGCCCGGCAGGCTGGAAAAGCTGTTTGCAGGCGAGGCGCTGGAGGGCATGTTCCTTGGCCTTGAGGGCGAGTGTGAGCTGTGCAGGACGGATATGCGCGCGGGCGTGCTCAAGGGCGCGCTGGAAGCCGGGCCACTGGACGGGAAATACCGCGAGCTGTTTGGAGCCCTGGCGGGCGCGGCAGCCGAAAGCGGCGCCCCGGTCATGATACACACCGACCCCGGCGCTGACGTGCTGAGCCTGGCAGCCTTCCTCATGAACAGAGGGGTGCCGCCAGCAAAGGTCATGTTCTGCCACCTGGACAGGGCCGTGCCGGAGCTGGAAGTCCATAAGCGCTTGCTGGATCTGGGCTTTTTCCTGGAATTCGACACGATCGGCAGGTTCAAGTACCACAGCGACGAAAGGGAAACAGAGCTCTTCCTGTACCATATCCGCTCGGGCTACGCGGGTCAGCTGCTGTTTTCACTGGATACTACGCGGGCCAGGCTGCGCGCCTATACGCCCGGCGCCGTGGGCCTCGATTATATCCTCAGACGCTTTATCCCAAAACTGCTCGCTGCCGGAGTGAGCACAAGCGATATAGGCCGCATGAGCCACAACAATGTAGTCAAATTTTTTTGCGGATAATTGTAATGACATAATAATGTAATACAAACATGAGGTGAGAACATGAAAAAAATCGCAGTACTGGGCGCCGGGGTCATCGGCAGCATAGTCGGCGGCTATCTTGCCCGCGCGGGCGGGGACCTTACGTTTATTGACATCAACAAGGGGCACATGGACGCCATAAATGCCAAGGGCCTGACCCTGCACGACATGGATGACAACATAGACATTGAGATACCCGGCATCAAGGCGGTGACTTCGACCGAGGGCCTGGACGTCATGGACATCATTGTGGTGTTGGTCAAGGGTAATTTCACTGAAACGGCGCTGTCCGCCTCGCGGAACATCATAGGGCCTGACACCTATCTGGTTTCTTTTCAGAACGGGATAGGCAATGACGTGCTGCTGGAGGAGTTTGCGGATGACAGCCACATAATGCTGGGCAATATGATGGTCTCCGGTGCGCTTTTGCAGCCGGGCACGGTATCGGTGTCGAAGTCCTCGGCGGCGGCAGACGGCACGCATGCGAGCATGTACCCGCTCAAGCCGAATGAGGAAAACGTGGAAACTGCCCGCCTGATAAAGGAGATGCTCTATGCCGGCGGAGGCATGACCGTAAAGCTCTCCGAGCACATACAGACATCCATCTGGAACAAGGCGCTGCTGAACATCGGCTGCAATCCTGTCTGCGGGCTCATACGCTGCAACATAGGCTATACCTTCAACGACCCGGACGCGCAATTTGTAATGAAGGCGCTGGTGAGGGAGTGCATAGCGGTGTCGGATGCCCTGGGCGTGCCCGGCGTGACTTATGAGGGCTGGTACAAGGCCCAGAGCGAGCATGTGAAGACCCAGGCCTTTTATCACTATCCATCCACGGCTCAGGACCTGCTCAAGCGCAAGGTGCCGACCGAGATCGGCACGCTGTGCGGCAGCATCGTGGCCTACGGTAAGAAGTTGGGCATACCCACGCCCGTGAATGAGACGATATATCATCTTGTCCTGGCCTGCGAGCACAATTACGAGCATCAGTATAAGGACGAGCCGTGAATTCGGCCTGCGGAAAAAATTCAGGGAGGCAGCAAAAATGTATGACGAGATGAACAGGAAGATCGAGGCGCTGAAGGTGGTACCGGTCGTGAAGCTGGACAGGGAACAGGACGCGCTGCCCCTGGGCGAGGCACTGTGCGCCGGCGGGCTGCCTGCGGCGGAGATAACCTTCAGGACAGATGCGGCCGAGGGTTCGATCCGTGCAATGGCGCGGCGTTTCCCGGAAATGGCGGTCGGGGCCGGCACGGTGACAACTGTGGAGCAGGCAAAGCGCGCCGTGGATGCGGGTGCGAGCTTCCTGGTGTCCCCGGGCGTGAACATGCCTGTAGTAGAATACTGCGTGGAGAACAAGGTGCCCATATATCCCGGCACCTGCACGCCCAGCGAGATCATGAGCGTCCTGGGCCTGGGCATAGAGGTGGTAAAGTTTTTCCCCTGCGCGCAGTACGGCGGGCTGAAGACGATAAAGGCGCTGGCTCCGGTGTTCCCGGGCCTGAGATTCATGCCCACGGGCGGCATCAACATAGACAATCTGGCGGAGTTCCTGGCCTATGACCGCATAATCGCCTGCGGCGGCAGCTGGATGGTCAGCGCGAAGCTCATAAACGCCGGGCAGTTCGACGAGATAACCCGGCTGTCCGCGCAGGCAGTCGCGGCCGCGGCGCCGTATGTAAAGTAAGCACAAAATCGCAAGGAGGATTTGACATGTTGACAGCAAAAGAAGCGGCGGGAATGATAGACATCAGCGCGGTGAGGACGCACAGCACTCTCGCTGACATCGAGCGCAACGTAGAGCTTGCCAGGCAGTACAGGTTCATCAACGTGCATGTGCTGCCCAACTGGGTGAAGACCCTGGCCGGCATGCTCAAGGACATAGACGGCGTTTATGTTGGCTCGCCGGCAGGGTTTCCCTCTGGCGGACACACCACAAAGGTAAAGCTGCTGGAAGCCGAAGGCCTGCTGGAAGACGGCGTGCAGGAAATGGACATAGTTATGAATGTCGGGCGCTTTTTGAACAAGGAGTACGCCTATGTGCTTGACGAGCTCAAGCAGATAATCCGGCTTGCCGACAAGCGAGTGATGACGAAGGTCATCATTGAGATAAACAATCTGAACGACGAACAGATGACCGACGCCTGCAAGCTGGTCATAGATTCCGGCGCGGATTTTGTGAAGAGCGGCACCGGCTGGGTGCCCGGCACGGCGAATATCGAGAGGTGCAGGAAGATGAAGGAGGTCTGCGGCAGCAGCATCAAGGTCAAGGCCGCTGGCGGCATCAGGACGCGCGAGGACTTTCTGCAGCTCTACGAGATGGGCGTGGAGCGAATGGGCATCAATACCGACTCGGCTATCAGCATAGTCAAGTCGTTTGAGGCCTGAGCGGGCCGGCTGACGGCACGGGTCGGGCAGCACGAAAAGGAGCAGGAAATGACCAACAAGAATTACGGCCGGGTCACCGGCGGAAGGATCATGGAGGCCTACTACGATTACCCGCACCTGACCAATCTGGTGTACGAGGCGCTGGACTACGGCATGGAGAGCATCCAGGTGTTTCCGAACCAAGTAAGGAGGGCGAAGGAGCTGCTGGACGGCAGGCCGGATGCGCCTGCGGTGTGCGCTGTGATAGCGTATCCGCACGGCACGTTTCTGCCGGAGCAGAAGGCCTATGAGATAGAGGACGCCGTCCAGGAGGGCGCAGACCAGCTGGAAGTAGTACTGAACGTGGTAAACGTGAGGTCAGGCGACTGGGCGCAGGTGGAAAGAGAATTTGCCCTCTGCCGTCAGGCGGCCGGGGCCAGGACGCTGAAATTCATAGTTGAGGCGGAGTATCTGAAGCCCGAAATGCTAAAGCGCGTGTGCGGGCTTGCGGCCGCGGCCGGCATAGACCGGCTCTGCACCTCCATAGGCGTCTATCCCATAGCCAAAGACGGAGCAGAGGCAGCAGCCGGCGCGGAAGCCGAAGACGTGAGGCTTATGAAGGAGTATTCCGGCGGCAAGATGAAGACGGTAGCCATGGGCTGCATAGACAGCCCGGAAAGGTTCATGGAGCTTCTGAACGCCGGAGCGGACTATATCTGCACGGAATTTGCCGCGCAGATACTGAAAAAGCTGTGAGCAGGAGGGCATGAAATGTACGACAGGGAAGCAGCGGCGCGGCTGATAAGCTCTCCTTTTACGTCAAATCTGGACAATGCGCTGATAGAGCGCGAGCTGGCGGACGGTTTCCGGGCCGGGATAAGGGCACAGATATGCGCGCCCGGCCAGCTGGAGCTCATCAGGCGTGTGAAAGAGCGTTTCCCGGACAGCAAGACGCGGATAGGCATGGTCGTGTCCTATCCCTACGGCGGCATGACTACGAGGGTCAAATGCGAGCTGGTCCGGCAGGCGCGTGAAGCGGGCATGGACGAGGTGGACATAGCGCCGAACGTGACGGCGGCCGCCTCGCAGGACTACGCCGCCGTAGAGGAGGAGATGTGCCGCATAATCGAGGCTGCCCGGGGCGAGATACGCCTGGTGCCAATGCTGTGGATGGTGAAGTTCAGCTTCGAGACAGTGGACGGCCTGTGCCGCGTGTACAAGCGGCTGGGCATAGACAGCGTTAAGACCAGCGCCGGCATACATTTTGGTGAGATGCTCGTAGAGCACATAGAGTGGCTCCACCGGAACTATCCCGAGTTCTGCATAGAGGTCGCTGGCAGGACGAGGCAGAGGGAGAAGGCCGAGGCCATGTTCAGGGCCGGCGCGTCTTTCATCCACACGGGCAGCTGGCGGAAACTGAGCGGCATCGGCACTGACCCGGCCTTTGACGGGGCAACGAAGGAGTGCTCGGCCGGGAAGTTCACAAACTATCTGCAGGAGGCGGGCAAATGAAGATAACCAGCGTTGAGGTCTTCTTAGGCTATGCGATAAATGTGAAGATCAACACGGACGAGGGGATATGCGGCTACGGCGAGGCCGGGCTGAAATACGGCAACTCGCGCAGGGCGGCTTTTGGCCAGATACAGGACTATGCAAAGCTGATCCTCGGCATGGACCCGACGAAACCGGAGCAGATCTGGGATCACCTGCACAGGCATACCTTCTGGGGCATGGGCGGCGGCGCCGTGGTCATGGCGGGCATATCTGCAATAGACATTGCCTGCTGGGATATCAAGGGCAAAGCGCTGGGCGTATCGGTCTGCGAACTTTTGGGCGGCGCCACTAATACCAGCCTGCGCAGCTATGCCAGCCAGCTGCAATTCGGCTGGCGCGAGAGTTCCAAGCGCCACGCGCCCGGAAAGCGCACCCTGCTGTACAAGCCCGTTGAGTACTACGACGTAGTCAAGGAGGCCATGGCCGACGGCTACACGGCCGTGAAGATAGACCCCATATTGGCCCCGGTGCGCGAGCCTGAGGACCAGAGCGAGATATTCAGGAATCAGGGCACGCATGTCCGCGGCGCCTTCCCGGCGGACCTGCTGAAACTCGGCGAGGAACGCATCGCCGCTGCCAGGGAGGCAGGCGGGGACGAATTGGACATAATCGTGGAGGTTCACTCGCTGCTGGATACTAATACCGCCATAGAGCTCGGCCAGAGGCTGGAGCCCTACCGCATAATGTATTATGAGGAGCCGACGCAGCCGCTCAACCCAAAGCTGTTCGGCACCATAGGCAGCAAGGTCAACATCCCTCTCGCATCCGGGGAGAGGATATACAGCCGCTGGGGTTTCAGGCCGTTTTTCGAGGACCGTTCTCTCAGTATCATCCAGCCCGACGTCTGCAACACCGGCGGTATAACTGAGACGAAGAAAATATGCGACATGGCGCATGTTTATGACATGGGCGTTCAGATACACGTCTGCGGCGGCCCTATAGCCACGGCGGCCGCACTGCAGGTCGAGGCCGTGATACCCAACTTCGTCATACACGAGCAGCACATCGGCTTGTACCGGCCTCAGTGCATCGAGTCCTGCAAGTATGACATACAGCCCGTCAACGGCTGCTTCTCGCTGCCGGATGCGCCCGGCATAGGCCAGGAGCTCAGTGAGAAGGAAATGGCCGAGGCGGAGAAGGTCGTAATAAGCTGAGCGTTTGCCCAGGTTCTGCGAGGTGTTGGAAATATGAGAAAATTGGTGCTGGCCCACGATCTGGGCACCAGCGGGAACAAGGCCTGCCTGTACGATACCGAAGGCGAGCTGCTCAGTTCGGCCTTTGTGCCGTATGAAACCTATTATCCCGCCCAGGGCTGGGCCGAGCAGGACCCGGAGGAGTGGTGGCGGGCCGTGTGCGCCTCCTCGAAGGCTGTCATAAGCGGCGCCGGGGCCGTACCGGAGGAACTGGCGTCGATATCGTTCAGCGCCCAGTCCTCGGGCTGCCTGCCGGTGGACGCGCAGGGGCGGCCCCTGAGGCGCAGGGCGATAATATGGATGGACACCAGGAGCCGTGAAGAGGCAGAGGAACTTGCGCGCCTGCTGGGCCGGGATACGCAGTACTGCATAACCGGCAACGGGCTGGGCGCCTCCATGCTGCCCTCCTGCAAGATCATGTGGATGCGCCGGCATGAGCCCGAGGTCTACGCCGCTGCCTTTAAGTTTATTGGCTGCAAGGAATACCTGATCGCCAGGATGACGGGCAAGGTAGGCATAACGGACTATACCGAGGCGCAGACCAGCGGCCTGTTCTCTGCGCTGAAGCGGGATTATGACGAGCGGCTGCTTGAAGCTGCCGGGATCCCTCGCGAAAAGCTCTGTGAGCCCCGCGACAGCACCTGCTGCCTGGGCACGGTCAGCACGCAGGCAGCGCGCGAGCTTGGTGTAAGTGAAAAGACCCTTGTAGTCCTGGGCATGATGGACAATCCCAGTGCCGCCGTGGGCGCGGGCTGCTTTGAGGACGGCGTCTTTGTTTCCTCGCTGGGCACTGCCGCATGGATAGCGTGCATAGCGCCGGAATCGTTCATTGACCCGGTTTACCATGTGAACTCGACCTATCTGGGCTTCGGCCGCTACAGGAGCAGCGTGAATTCCCATACGGCAGGCGCAGCGTTGGACTGGGGCATTGAGAACCTGCTGGGCCTGAGCGGCGCGGATAAGTACGATGCGTCCACCGCCCTGGCCGAGCGTTCGGAGCCCGGCGCGCACGGCCTGCTGTACCTGCCCTCGTTCCGCGAGGGGAACTGCCGCTATACCGACAGCCGCTCCAGCGGCGCGCTCGTGGGGCTCAAGCTCGAGCACAACCGGGCGGATATTGCCCGGGCAATGTATGAGGCCTTTGCTTACGAGCTGCGCATCTGCACGGATTTCTTCGCAGGCAAGGGCAAACGCCCAAAGCAGATACGGCTCATCGGAGGCGGCTCGAAGAATCCCTTCCTCGCTCAGGTGATAGCCGACGTGCTCGGCGTGGATATCGTAACGCCGCAGAATTCCCGGCACATAGGTTCCGCCGGCGCGGCTGGCTTTGCCAAACTCGGGGCAGGCATTATAAGCGGCCTTGAGCAGCTGGATTCCTTCGTGCCTGCGCGCTCGTTCACGCCGGACCGGAGCAAGGCCGCGCTGTATGACAGCCGGTTTGGGCTCTATACCGCCTATTATGAGGCCTTTATGTCCCTTTACAGCCGCATGGATTGAACGCAGCCGTACACAGGCTTGAACCCGCCCGCAAAATTGCGGGCGGGTTCAATGCTTTTTCAAGGTTTTGTGGTATAATGGCGGGGAAAGGGGGGAGTTGGATGCGCGTTTTATTGGTCGAGGACGAGGGGCGGATGGCTAAGGCGTTATGCGAGCTGCTCCGGCAGGAGCGCTATGACGTGGACTGCTTCGCCGAGGGCGCGGAGGGCCTCTGCCCGGAAAACTCCACGCTCGGCTGCGGCCAGCTCAGCGTCCGCCTGAGCGACAAGGAATACCGCATCCTCGAATACCTCATCTCCAACCGCGGCCAGATTCTCACCCGCGAACAGCTCGCGCTCAAGATCTGGGGCTACGACAGCGAGGCCGAGTACAACAACGTCGAGGTCTACATGTCCTTCGTGCGCAAAAAGCTCAACTTCGTCGGCTCGAAGGCCGAGATCAAGGCCCTGGCGGCGCTGGTGCTTATGTTCTTTCTGGCATATTACCTGGCCAAGCGCATCCGCTACGAGAACGAGCGCATGTCGGCGCTGATATCGCAGCTGCTGGAGCTGGCGCGCACGGAGAACGTCGCCCCGAAGGCGGAGGCCCTGGACCTGAGCCGCCTGGCCTGCGGCGAGGCGCTGCCCTTTGAGAGCGTGGCCTTTGAGGCGGGCCTGAGCCTGTGTACGCAGATAGAGGAGGGCATAACGCTCACGGGCGACGCGGACGAACTGCGGCAGCTGTGCTCCATCCTGTTGGACAACGCGATACACCACAGCCCGCGCGGCACAGGACGGCACGGTCTTCGTCGAGCTGAAGAAGAAGTACCGCAAGGTGGTGTACAAGCGGCGCATAGCCCTGAGTCAGGACGAGGCGCTTGGCTGGCTGGCGGGCGAGCATCCCTGCCCGCGCCCGGGCCAGATAGGCGCGGAGATAGACTATTTCCTGGACTTCTACCGCCCGCTGGTGCCGACGGTGTTCCTCAGCAGCGAACGCGAGGCCTACTGCTCGGCGGAGGAGCCGGGCTTCCGCCTGACCTTTGACGAGCGCATACTCTGCCGGCGCGTGGACATAAGCCTGGGCTCGGAGGCCTGCGGCACTCCGCTGCTGCCCGAGGGCCGCGTGCTGATGGAGCTCAAGTGTACGGGCGGCATACCGATGCGGCTGGTGCGCGAGCTCTCGGCCGGGCGCATCTACAAGACCTCGTTTTCCAAGTACGGCACGGCCTACCGGACGCTCATCTGGCCCGAGCAGAGGAAGGAGGCGGCGCGCTATGCCTGAGGACCTGTTTGCGGGCCAGTTCGACACCGACCTGACGGCGGTCATCGGCGTGGGCGACTTTCTGCTCTGCCTGGGCTGCTCGCTGGTACTGGGCCTGGTGATGGCCCTGGCGTACATGTACCGCACGCGCTGCACGCGCAGTTTTGTGGTGACGCTGGCGCTGCTGCCGGCGGTGGTGTGCGTGGTGATAATGATGGTGAACGGCAACGTGGGCACGGGCGTGGCGGTAGCCGGGGCGTTCAGCCTGGTACGTTTCCGCTCGGTACCTGGCACGGCGCGGGAGATATGCGCCATATTCCTGGCGATGGGCGCGGGGCTGATAGCGGGCATGGGCTACCTGGGCTGCGCGATGCTTTTCACGCTCATACTCTGCGCGGCCTTCCTGCTGTATAACGGCCTGCGCCTGGGCGGAGGCGGCGAGGGCACCGAACTGGAACGGCAAGGTGTTCGTGACCCTGGCAGAGGGCACGGAGAACAGCCTCATAAACGGCGGCAGCTTTGAGGCCATCGACGACAACAACATAGACGGCGCGGTGTTCTCGAAGCAGGACCTGAGCATATCCGGAGGCAGCTTTGAGATAGCGACGGCCTGGACGCCAACGGCAGCATCGAGATAAGCGGCGGCTATATCACGGTCGAGGGCCCGACGCAGGGCGACACGGCGACGCTGGACTACGACACGACGGCGGTCATCACGGGCGGCACGTTCATCGGCACGGGCGCGTCGGGCATGGCGCAGAGCTTCAGCTCGTCGGAGCAGGGCGTGATAGCGGTGAGCGTCGGCAGCCAGAGCGCGGGCACCGAGCTGACAGTGACGGACGCGCAGGGCGAAACGCTGCTGAGCTGGAGCCCCGGCCTGGACTACAACGTGTTCATCTACAGCTCGCCGCAGCTTGTGAGCGGCGCGAGCTGCACAGTCAGCGCGGGCACGGTCTCGGGCGAGACGCAGGAAAACTAAAGAGAGCCAAGAAAGCGCGGCCGGCCCAGCAGCACCGAAGACGGCGAACATGTCTACACCGGCCTGTTCGGCTATGTCGGCAGCGGCGGCGTGGTGAAGAACCTGAGCATAGCGGACAGCTATATCTCCGGCAGCTTAAGCGACATCGCGAGCGGCTTCGGCCTCGCCGTCATTGGC
>CALXEH010000019.1 GCA_944387285.1 uncultured Oscillospiraceae bacterium
TGTTGCACTTGTCCGAGGGTCGCCCCTGGCGGGTGTTACCCGTTATCCTTGCCCTGTGGAGCCCGGACTTTCCTCACATGCTGGCTTTCGCCTCACATGCGCGGCCGTCCGGCCCGCTCAACACCTCATTGTAACCGCAAACCCCGGCTTAGTCAACCACCGGGGCCAGCTTTTTCTCAAGCGGCTTCAGCGCGCCGGAAAAGAGTTTGGATACCTGCCCGACAAGCAGCGCCGCGGCTATGGTGCCCTCGCGCACGCCCGAGAGCCGGCCGAGGAAGATATATCCCGCCGCCACGGACAGCAGCACCAGCGTCACGTCAAGCGCGACCTTGAGGTTCCCGAATTTCAAGCCCGTCACGCGGCACACGGCCAGCACCAGGCCCTCGCCCGCGGTGGGCACCAGCTTTGCGGCCACCTCGATGCTGACGCCAAGCGCCACAAAAACTATTCCGCCCGCGCACAGCAGCCACTGCATGAGATAAGCGTCCGCTTCGAGCGGCTCGAGCACCGAGACGAAAAGGTCTATGAGCAGCCCGAAGACCACCGCGACCGCTATATGCAAAAGCTGGAACCATTCATAGTCCCGCCGCAGCAGCAATATCTGCAGCAGCACGAACAGGCTGTTGAGTATTATGGTCGTAGTACCGACCGAAAGCCCGCTGATCTCCGCGCTGACATAGGGCAGGCTGGAGATCGGCGAGGTGCCCAGCTCCGCCTTGATGGACAGAGCCACGCCGAAGGACATGACAACGAGACCCGCAAGCAAAAGGCCGGTTTTCTCAGCCAATTGCCTGCGGGCAATGGTTTTTGACATATTAAGACCCCTTTTGTTTATTAATGTAACTATTATAGTACTTATGTACGGTCAACTGTCAAGTAGCTGTTGTATTCGGGCCCGGCTCAGGTTATAATAACAGGTTGAGAGGTGATATAAAATGACACTTCAGGAATATGTTGATTCTCTGCGCGGCAGGAGAATCGCCGTGTTGGGTTACGGCGTGAGCAATACCCCGCTCATAGACCTGCTGCTTGAAAACGGACACAAGGTTTGCGTCTGCGATATGCGCACGGAGGAGGCCCTAGGCGAGGCCGCGGCCGCGTTGCGCGAGCGCGGCGCCGAACTGCACCTCGGCAAGGGCTACCTCGACGAGCTGGACGACTTTGACTACATCTTCCGCACACCGGGCCTGCTGCCCATCGACCCGGCGCTGGTGCGCGCAAAGGAGCGCGGCGCGGTGGTCACGAGCGAGATGGAGGTATTCTTCCGCCTCTGCCCCTGCCGGACTATCGGCATCACCGGCTCGGACGGCAAGACCACCACCTCGTCCATCATCGCGGAGCTGCTCAAGGCCGCGGGCCGTACCGTGCACCTCGGCGGCAATATCGGCAAGCCGCTGCTGTGCGAGATACCCACCTTCGGCCCGGACGACATCGCAGTGCTCGAGCTCTCGAGCTTCCAGCTGCACAGCATCGACATCCGCCCCGACGTCGCGGTCATCACGAACGTCTCGCCCAACCACCTCGACAAGCACCCGGACTTTGACGACTATGTGAACGCCAAGCGCCAGATATTCGCGCATCAGGGGCCGGAGCAGCTGCTGATCGTGAACCGCGACAACAGCTATACGGCGCGGTTCGGCGCGGAGGCGAAGTCGCGCGTGCTGTACTTCTCGCGCAAGGAGACGCTGCGCGACGGCGTGTTCTGCCGGAATGGGATGATATACAAGAGCCATAACTACGAGGTGGAGAGCATCATCCCGGCCTCGGAGATACTGCTGCCGGGCGTGCACAACGTGGAGAATTACATGGCCGCCTTCGCGGCGGTGGACGAGATAGTCTCGCCGGAACTCTGCCGCAAGGTCGCGCGCAGCTACGGCGGGGTCACGCACAGGCTGGAGCTCATCCGCAAGCTGGGCGGGGTGTCGTACATAAACGATTCCATCGCCACGAGCCCGACGCGGACCATCGCGGGCCTGCGGGCCATGCGTGCAAAGCCCATCCTCATTGCGGGCGGGCATGATAAGCATGTGAGCTTCGACGGCTTGGCGGACGAGATATGCGAGCGCGTGCGGGCGCTGCT
Organism: uncultured Oscillospiraceae bacterium; assembly: GCA_944387285.1. Taxonomy (GTDB): domain Bacteria; phylum Bacillota; class Clostridia; order Oscillospirales; family Oscillospiraceae; genus Scatomorpha. Next base: position 2,081 of record CALXEH010000019.1, read on the forward strand.
GCTGACCGGCGACACGGCGGAGCAGATAGCGATAGCCGTGCGTCGCAGCGTGTTCTACGACCCGATGCGCCTGCCGATAAAGATAGTGCCCGACCTGACGACGGCGGTGCTGGAGGCGAAGGAGATGGCCGTGCCGGGCGATATTGTGCTGCTGTCCCCGGCCTGCTCGTCCTTCGACAGGTTCCGCAACTTCGCCGAGCGCGGCGACAAATTCAGAGAGATAGTGATGGGGTTCAAAGACGATGAAGCTGAGTGATATACCGACGGAGATAGAGCGCCTCGCGGAGGACTGCGAGGCGGAGCTCGCCGGGCGCTTTGCGGAGATAGACCGCACGGCGCGGGCGAATACGCGAAGGATAATGGAGGCGTTCCAGGAGTTCCGCGTGTCCGAGAGCTGCTTTGCGGGCACGACGGGCTACGGCTACGACGACCTGGGCCGCGAGACGCTGGATAAGATCTGGGCGCGGGTGTTCGGCGCGGAGTCTGCGCTGGTGCGCACGGGCTTTGTGAACGGCACGCACGCTATAGCCTCGGCGCTGTTCGCGGCTGTCGGGCCGGGCGAGACGCTGATGTCCGTCATGGGCGCGCCCTACGATACGCTGAGGACGGCGATAGGCATATCCGGCGGCGCATATGGCTCGCTGGGCTTCTACGGCGTCAAATATTCCGAGGTCGCGGCGAAGGACGGCGGCCCGGACATGGACGAGATCGCGCGCCGCGTGGGCGAGGAGCGTCCCCGCGCGGTGCTGATACAGCGCTCGAGGGGCTATGACAGCCGCAGGGCGCTCTCGGCCGAGGAGGTAGGGGAGATCTGCGCGCTGGTGCACCGGGCCTCGCCGGGGACGGTGTGCGTCGTGGACAACTGCTATGGCGAGTTCACGGAGACGACGGAGCCGACGATGCTGGGCGCGGACCTGGCGGCGGGCTCGCTCATCAAGAACCCGGGCGGCGGGCTTGCGCCGACGGGCGGATATATCGCGGGCCGGGCCGAGCTGGTCGAGCGGGCCGCGTACCGGCTGACGGTGCCGGGCATAGGCGGCGAGTGCGGCTGCACGCTGGGTACTAACCGGCAGCTGTACCAGGGCCTGTTCATGGCCCCGCATACGACGGCGCAGGCGCTGAAAACGGCGGCGCTGTGCGCGGCGATGCTGGAGCGGCTGGGCTTTGAGACCTCTCCCTCGGCGCAGGAGCCGAGGTACGATATCATCCAAACGGTGACGCTGAGGTCAGGCGATAATTTAAAGCGTTTCTGCCTGGGCATACAGGCCGGCTCGCCGGTGGACTCGTATGTGACGCCGGAGCCCTGGCAGATGCCGGGATATGAGGACGAGGTCATCATGGCGGCGGGCGCGTTCATCCAGGGCTCGTCGATAGAGCTGTCCGCAGACGGCCCCATGCGCGAGCCATACATGGCGTTTTTGCAAGGCGGCCTGACCTACGAATCCGGCCGCCTCGGCGTGATGAACGCAATATCAGAAATGCAGCAGTGACGGCACCCGCCCGCGAACCCACAACGTCGGGCGGGGATGGAACCCCGCCCCTACGGCAAGACCACAAGCCCACCCGTAGGGCGCATCGACCCCGATGCGCCGCCCGCACGCGGCCACGGCAACGCACGCGGCAAAACGACCGACCACCCGCAGGGGTCGGAGTCCCCGACGACCCTTCGCCCCGATACGCACCCGGCCACGGTCACCGCACACGGTAACGATACGCACAAAACCGTGGCGCCGGGCGCGGGCGTAACTTGCGGGATATGTGGACGATCTGCGCTCATATACATAGCATGGGGGTGGTAGCCTCATGCGAAGGCGCAGGCCGCTTTATTTGGATGTTCACCTGCCGCCGATGCGGCGCAGGACAAAGCTGGCGCTGGTATTGGCGCTCGTCGCGGCGGTCGTGGTCTCGGTCGCCATACGCGGCGCTATCTATCTGCGCGAGCTGAGCTGTTCCATGGTGCTCTCGGACGCCACAGACCTCATGACCCTGTGCATAAACGACACCATCAGCCGCAAACTGGCCAATGAGGACTACGACTACGACTACTTCGTCACCCTCGAGCACGACGCCGACGGCGGCGTCACGGCCGTGCGGGCGAATATGGCCCGGATAAACGCCATGTCCTCGGAGCTGCTGTCGGACATCGTCAAGGCCGCAGACGGCGGCGAGCTGTCGCTGTCCATACCCATCGGCAACCTGCTCGGTTCGAGTCTGCTGCTGGGCAAGGGCCCGGACATCCCCGTGGACATCACCATGCTCAGTTCCTCGCGCGTGGACTTCAAAAACGACCTCGTCTCGGCCGGCATCAACCAGACCAAGCACCAGATGAAGCTGGACGTGGTCATCGACATAGACGTCATCATGCCCTGGCGCACCGTCTCGACCCAGGTCGTGAGCGAGATACTCATAGCCGAGACGGTGATAGTGGGCAAGGTGCCGCAGACCTATTTGGATATGGAGAAGACTTGATATGGACGTAAAACAGCAGATAGAAGCCCTGAGGGCGGAGATAATGGAGCACAACCGGCACTACTACGACGAGGACGCGCCGGTAATCTCGGACTTTGAGTACGACGCGCTGATGCGGCAGCTCGAGGAACTCGAGGCCGCGCACCCGGAGTTCTACTCCGCTTCGTCGCCGACGCAGAAGGTGGGCGGCACGGCGAAGAGCAGCTTTGCGCCGGTAGTGCACGAGGTGCCGCTCGAGAGCCTGAACGACGTATTCTCCTTCGATGAGCTGCGCGCCTTCGACGAGCGCATGCGCGCCGAGCTGCCCGAGGGCGTGGAATACTGCGCCGAGCCGAAGATCGACGGGCTTTCCATGTCGCTGGAGTACGAAAACGGAGTGTTCGTGCGCGGCGCGACGCGCGGCGACGGCGTGACTGGCGAGGATGTGACCGAGAACCTGCGCACGGTGCGCAGCCTGCCTCTGCGGCTCAAAAACGCGCCGGAACGGCTCATCGTGCGCGGCGAGGTGTACATGTCCCGCGCCGTGTTCGAGGAACTGAACGCCGCGCGCGAGGTAAACGGCGAGCCGCTGCTCGCCAACCCGCGCAACGCCGCGGCGGGCTCCATGCGCCAGCAGGACCCGAAGGTCGCCGCCTCGCGCAAGCTGGATATCATCGTCTTCAACATCCAGAAGTCCGTGGGCCGCGAGTTCACGACCCACGCCGAGACGCTCGACGCCCTGCGCGAATTCGGCTTCGACGCCGTGCCCTATACCATCTGCCGCAGCTACGAGGACTGCGCGGCGGCGGTGGAGAGCATCGGCGAGCGCCGCGGAGAGTTCAAATACGACATCGACGGCGCGGTCATCAAGATAAACTCGCTGGCCGAGCGCGTGGAGCTGGGCAGCACGGCGAAGGCCCCGCGCTGGGCGGCGGCCTACAAGTACCCGCCCGAGAAGAAGGAGAGCGTGGTCAGGGACATCGTCGTCCAGGTGGGCCGCACGGGCGTACTGACGCCCAAGGCGGTCATCGAGCCGGTCAGGCTCGCGGGCACGACGGTGACGAACGCCACGCTGCACAACCAGGACTTCATCGACAAGCTCGATGTGCGCATAGGCGACACGGTGCTCGTGCGCAAGGCCGGCGAGATAATCCCCGAGGTGCTCGAGGTCGTGAAGGGAAAGCGCCCGGAGGGCACGGAGCCCTTCCACCTGCCCGCGTACTGCCCCGAGTGCGGCTCGCCCATCGTCCGGGATGAGGACGGCGTGGCCATGCGCTGCACGGGCGCGGAATGCCCGGCCCAGCGGCTGAGGAACATCATTCACTTTGCCTCGCGCGAGGCCATGGACATAGAGGGCCTGGGCCAGGCCGTGGCGGATGCGCTCATAAGGTCGGGCCAGCTCACCAGCCCGGCGGGCATCTACTACCTGCGCGCCGAGGAAGTCGCAAAGCTGGACAGGATGGGCAAAAAGTCCGCGCAAAACCTCATCGACGCCATAGACAAGAGCAGGAGCGCGGGCCTGGCGCGGCTGCTGTGCGCCTTCGGCATACGTCAGGTGGGGCAGAAGGCGGGCAAGGTGCTCGCGGCGCACTTCGGCACGCTGGACAGGCTCATGGAAGCGAGCCTCGAGGAGCTGCAGGCGGTGCCGGACATCGGCGAGGTGACGGCGGGCTTCATCCGCCAGTGGCTGGACGAGCCGCAGGCGCGGCACCAGATAGAGCTGCTGCGTCAGGCGGGCGTCTCCTTCGAGAGCGGCGAGACGCGCACGGACAACCGCTTCGAGGGCCTGACCTTCGTGCTCACGGGCACGCTCGAGGGCTGGACGCGCGACGAGGCGGCGGCCATCATCGAAAGCCGCGGCGGCAAGGCGAGTTCCTCGGTGTCGAAGAAGACCAGCTACGTGGTCGCAGGAGAGAGCGCCGGAAGCAAGCTGACCAAGGCCGAGGCCCTCGGCATCCCCATCCTGACGGAGGCCGAGTTCAAGGCCATGCTCGAGTGAGCAAAATAGGAGAAACGCGCCCTTGACGCGGCCTGATTAGAGGTGTTATACTGGAAATACCAAGAATAGGAGGCACTGCCATGAGGAGAGACAACACCGTCCCGCTTGTAATCGCGGCCTTCGTTTTCTTAGCCCTGAATAAGCTGCTGACGCCGCTGCTCCAGCCGCTGCTGAACGCGCCGAAGCACGGCCCGGGCGTGCTCGGCCTGGGTTATTATGTCATACTTGTCATTGCAAGCCTTGCCTTGGGCTATGTGCTCTATGGCGAGCGGCTCAGAAACTGGCTCATGCGTCCCGACTGCCCGGGCAAGGACAAGTGGCTGTCGCTGCTCGTGACCGTCATCGTCTTCCTGGCGCTGGGCGCCGCGACGTATAAGCTGCTGGAATTCGTGCCGGAGCTCATCTGGGGCCGGCACCTGCCGCGCGTCTTTTACGACAGCATGGTCGGCCTGTGCGTCCTGATAGGCGGCGGCATCGCCGTGCTCATAGCCAGCGCGGTCATCGGCGACAGGCTGTATTTTCGCAGGATAAAGGCCTGGCTCGAGCGTTGACCTGACAATGTACAGCAAGAAAGAGAGGGGAAAACCCCTCTCTTTTTTCATGCCCAGGACTATGCGGAATAGTGACGACTGCGCGGCCGTCTGGCAGGAAAAATGTGTTGAAATCGCCGATTGACTTTTCTGTGCCCGGAACTATAATAAATCAGCAAATTTCAGTGAACTACGGGTGCGCATATGACCAAGTCAAAACGTGAAAACAACATTCTGAGCCTGTCCTGGCCCATCTTCATAGAGCTGGTGCTGCAGATGCTGGTAGGCAACGCTGACCAGATCATGGTCGGCTGGTACGACCACGACCTGGTCGGGGCCATCGGCAACGCGAACCAGATAGTCAACCTGCTGCTCATCGTCTTTTCCGTCATCTGCACCGCCGCGACGATACTGATATCGCAGTATCTCGGCGCCAAGAGCACCGACCGCCTGCGCGAGACCTACAGCGTTTCGCTCATGGCGAACCTCATCTTCGGCCTTGCGGTCAGCGCGATACTCATTTTCCTGTGCAAGCCCATCTACAGGCTGATGAACGTCCCGGCGGAGATCTTCGACGAGGCGGTGCTGTACATCCGCATAATCGGCGCGGGCATGGTGTTCCAGGCGGTATACCTGACCTTCACTGCCTTTTTCCGCAGCAGCCAGCTGATGCGCCAGACCATGTTGGTCTCGGTGCTGGTGAACCTCATGAACATCGGCTGCAACGCGCTGCTGATAAACGGCCTGTTCGGGCTGCCTGCCCTGGGCGTGGCGGGCGCGGCGATATCCAGCGGCCTGTCCAGGGTCGCGGGCGTCGTCGCCATCGTGCTGATGTTCAGGCGCTATTTCGGCCGGGACGCGGTATCCCTGCGCTGCCTGCGGCCCTTCCCGAGGCGGCAGTTCAGGGGCCTGCTCCACATCGGCATCCCCTCGGGCGGCGAGTCCATCTCCTACAACCTCTCGCAGATCTGCATCCAGGCGGTCTGCAACCGCTTTGAGCTCTTTGTCATCAACACCCGCGTGTATGTTAACATGTTCGCCATGCTCTCGTACATCTTCGCCTGCGCGGTGGCACAGGCGGCGCAGGTGGTCGTGGCCAGGTTCATGGGCGCGGGCGACACCGTCTCGACGGATAAGTGCGTCCGGCGCACGATGTACGCCTCGGTCTGCATCTCCGGGCTGGTGTCGGTGCTGCTGTACATCTTCGCGGAGCCGCTCTGCGGCCTGTTCACGGGCGACGCGCAGGTCATCGCGCTCGCGAAGACCATCATGCTCATCGAGATACCGCTCGAGCTGGGCAGGGCGGTGAATATCGTGATGTGCCGCGCGCTGCAGGCCTGCGGCGACATACGCTTCCCGATAACCATCTGCATAATCAGCGCCTGGCTGACGGCCTTCGGCGGCGGCGTGCTGCTGTCCGGGCCCCTGGGCCTCGGCCTCGCCGGGCTCTGGATCGCCATGGCCTGCGACGAGTGCCTGCGCGCCGGGCTCTTCCTCTGGCGCTGGCACACCCGCACCTGGAGCCGCATCCGCCTCGCCGCGGCGTACAACTGAAAGGCAAAAGCCCGCGAGGAAAAAGGAAGAAATATTGCGTCATATGGAAACGGCATGGCCTGAGCCATGCCGTTTCTGCGTCTTTTTTGTTTTACTGTTTCAGATGCCGAGCGCCTCGCGCTTTTTGCGGATGTGCGCGACCATGGCCTCCGCGGCCTTGACGGGGTCGGGCTCGACGTAGAACTTGCCGCCCACCAGGCCCTCGATGTCCTCGGTGAGCACCTTGGTCACCACGGGGCTGCCCAGCACGAAGGGCGCCATACCGATGTGGGTGAAGAGGCCGAGGTCCACGGCCCAGGTGCCGATGGAGAGGGCCTTTTCGTGGTTGAGCTCGGGCGCCGAAGCCGCGACCGGCAGCTGGGACACCGATACGCCCAGATATCCCGCCAGCGCGCCCAGCAGGTCGCCGATGCGCGAGTTATCCACACAGCTGCCCATGTGCAGCACCGGCGGCAGCGGCCCGCCGAGGCCCGCAGCCTCGCCGACAGCGCGCAGCACCGCGAGCAGGCCCGGCCCGGCGTATTTCTCCGCGCCCTCGGGACACATCAGCCCGGCCTTGCCCAGCGCGTGCGCCACGCAGCCCGTCACCACGATGAGCACGTTGTTTTTCAGCAGCTCCTTCGCCAGCGGCACGATGACCGAATCCTGCGGGAAGCGCGGGTTGTTGCAGCCCACGATGCCCGCCGCGCCGAAGACGTTGCCGGCCACGATGTTGTCCACCAGCGGCTTGAGCGGGTTTTCCGCGTCCAGCTTCGAGAGCGCCGTGACGATGGCCTCGACCGAGAAGCCGCCCCACATCTCCGCCTTCTGCGGCGGTATCTCCACCTTCGCCGCGTTGCGGTTTTTGTAGGCCGCGATGCCCATGCGTACTATCCGGGCCGCGTCCTCGTCCGCGTGCTCCGCGCGGAAATCGACGTGCTCCGCGCCGGGTATCTTGCCTATGTCGTGCGTCGTCACGAGTTTCGTGTGATAGCAGGCCGCTACCTGGGCCAGGGACGGCATGATGCACTGCACGTCCACGACCATGAGGTCTACCGCGCCCGTGACGATGGCCAGCTCCTGCGAGAGGTAGTTGCCCGCAGAGGCCACGCCCTGGCGCATGAGCACCTCGTTGCCCGTGCAGCACAGGCCGGAGAGCTGTATGCCCGCCGCGCCTGCGGCCTTGGCCTCATCCTCGAGCCGCCGCGCCCACTCCACGATCTTCTCGGACAGGAAGGGGATGTGGCCGTGGATGACTATGTTCACCTTGTCCTTCGAGAGCACGCCCAGGTTGGCCTCGGTCTTGACCGGCATCGGCGTGCCGAAGACGATGTCCTGCACGTCCGTGCCCAGCTTAAGGCCGGAGTAGCAGTCCACAAGGCCCATCTTCGCCGTGTTGAGCAGCAGGTTCACGGGGTCTGCGTCGCAGCCCATGGTCGTCTCGTGCATGATGCGGCGTATCTCGAGGTCGGGGTCCTTGGGCAGTATGCCCAGCTTGCGCCAGGTCTCGACCCGCTCCGCCGGGGCGGTGGCCTTGAGGAAGTCCATCGTCTCCTTGCCGGGCGCGAAGTCCGAATACAGCGCCTTGGCCAGCTCCTTGGCGAGCTCGAACTTGTCCTTGCCCTCTGTCTCGAGACCCAGCCCGCCCGCCACGGCGCGGAGCTTGGCCTCGTCCTTTATGTCGTAGGGTATGCTCTTTTCCGCGGCCATCTCGAGCATTTCCACGGCCTCAAAGGCGTGGTCGACGTGCGTGGCCGCGCCGCCGGCGACGCTGCGGAGCAGGTTGCGCGCCACGATTGTGTCCGCCGACGCGCCGCAGATGCCGGCCGAGGGCTCGCCGAAGGGGTTCACGCGGCAGGGGCCGGAAAGGCAGTTGCGGCAGCAGACGCCGAGCTCGCCGAAGCCGCACTGGGGCTGCTGCGCCTCGAACCTGTCCCATACCGTGCCCACGCAGTCCGCGCAGGCCTTGTCTATCATCTGCAGGGAGGCCCCGTCTATCGACTTTTTGCACTTATCCACGTTCATTTCGCTCCTTTCAAGATATCGAGTATCTCCCGCTCCATGGCGGAGACTGCGCCCTGCTCCGCCTCGCCGAAGCGGAGGGCGCCGGTGGGACATGCGGCGGCGCAGGCCGGGCCGCCCTCGCGGTCATGGCACAGGTCGCATTTGAAGGGCTTGCCGCCGTCCTCGACGATGGCGGTGAACGGGCAGGCGTCCACGCAGAGCAGGCAGCCCACGCACTGCTCGGCGTCGCAGAAGACCGCGCCGGTCACGGCGTCCTTCTGCATGGCCCCGGTGGGGCACACGTCCACGCAGGCGGGCACCGCGCAGTGCTGACAGCGCAGCGGCAGCTTGGCCCCGCCGGTACCGGCCAGCACGCGCACCGCGGAACGCGGCTTCTCGCCCGCCAGGACCGCGCCCAGGAAACTCGCGGCCTCGCTGTGGACGGCGGCGCAGGCGTTCTCGCAGCTGTGGCAGCCGAGACATTTCGAGACTTCGGTTAAGACTTTTTTCATCCCTCGACCTCCTTGTAAATGTGATCAACCAGTCCTGACAACATATCGAGCGCCGGGCCGTCCATGGCGTCCAGCGGGCAGAGCCCGTCGCGGTCAGCCTGCGCGACGGCGTCCGACCACGGCAGCGCACAGAAAAAGTCGCGCCCGGCAAAAAATGAGCGCAGGAAAGCCTCGTCCTGCGCTGATCTTACTTTATTCCCGACAAAAACCACCCTGCGCAGGCCGAGCTCGCCGCACATGTGCTCGACCTGGAGAGCGCACTCGCAGGCCCTGAGGCCCGGTTCCGCCACGGCGAGCATGGCGTCCACGCCCTGGGCCGTGCCGCGTCCCAGATGCTCGATACCGGCCTCCATGTCCATGACGACGTCCTCATCCCGCTCGAGGACAAGATTCTGCACCAGCACCTTCAAAAGCGCGTTCTCGGGGCAGGCGCAGCCGCCGCCGCCTTGCCGCGTGCCGCCCATGGCCAGCAGGCTGACGCCGCGCCAGGGCTCGGCATACTTGTCAGCAATGTCCGCCACATAGGGCGTCAGGCTGAACATCTGCCCGAAGGTGCCCGGCTTTGCGCCCGTGCGCTCCTCGATGAGCCCCGCCTGCTCCGAAATGGGCCTGAGCCTCGACCTGAGCTCCGGCGGCATGCCCAGCGCCAGGGCCAGGTTCGCGTCCGGGTCTGCGTCCACCGCCAGGACGCGGCGGCCGCGCCGCGCCAGCAGCAGGCTGATCGCGCCCGCCAGCGTGGACTTGCCCACGCCGCCCTTGCCCGAGACCGCCAGCTTCATCTTTATCCCGCCTTTACAGTTTGGATTTTACATTATTACCATTATATAAGCTTTCTTCCAAAACTGCAACTGTTTAAATCGACGAAACTTCGCCTCTACGTTTGCACTCAGGCGCGGATGTGCTCGGAGCGGAACTCCTCGTAAAAGAGCCGCGCGGCGCCGTTCTGCGCGGCCTCGTTGTAGTAAACGTACTCGTTGAAGCGGCAGTCGCGGTCGGAGATGCCGATGACGAAGGTGTCCTTAGTGACCATATTGCGCACATGCCTCGGCGCTATGACGATGCCGCGGCCGGTGGAGACGAGGAAGAGCGCGGTCATGATATTGGGCGCCTTGATGCAGCCGATGCGCCCGCGCGTGCTCTTTTCCGCCAGCAGGCAGTTGCGCGCGTAGGGGCCGAAGGGCTCCCAGGCGAAGGGGACGATGAGCGTCTCGCCGGCGAGCTGGTGCAGGGCTATGAGCGACTTGGTCATGAGCCGGTGCCCGGGCGGCAGAACGGCATAGGTGCCGTGGCTGTAGATGAGCCGCCGCGTGACGCCCAGGGGCAGCTGGGCGTATTCGCAGGGCGTGAAGACCAGGTCGTAGCGCGTACACATGGAAGGCGGCGTGTTCTCGGCCACGACCTCGAATTCCAGCTCGATGTCCGGGTAGCGCTCCATGAACCGCGCCGTAAACTCGCGTATCTGCGAGGCGTAGGAGATCTCGAGCTCGGAGGCGATCCTGACGCTGCCGCGGACGGGCAGGTTCTGGGCCCTGGTGAGGCTCAGGGCGCGGTCGCACTTTTCGAGCAGGGCCTCGGCCTGGTTCGAGAGCAGGCGCCCGGCCTCGGTCAGGGCCACGCCGTGGGTGCTGCGCTTGAACAGCGGCACGCCCAGCTCGGCCTCCAGCGCCTGGATGTGCCGGGTCAGGATGGGCTGTGAGATGTACAGCGCCTTCGCCGCCCGGGAGTAGTTCAGCACCCGTGAGAGCACCAGGAATTCATAGAGCCGCTCTGTGTTCACGCCTGTGCGCCTCCTTTGCAAAAATGACGTAGTCCCGCACAAAGGCCTCGGTCTCCTCACCCAACGAGGCCCGGTCGTAGAAGAAGCAGGGCGCGGCAGGGAAGGGGATGTCCGTCAATGAAATACACACCGTATTCGGCGGCAGGTCCATCATGTCGCGCGGCGAGAGTATAAGCCCCTTGCCGATGGGCACCAGCAGCTTGTAAAAAAGCGGCGAAGTCTCGCTCTCATAGACCTTGTAGCTGATGCCGGAGGCCTTGAGGTTCCGCAGCTGGAAGTCGCGGATGCTGTTTTCCTTTGTGCGCGGGTAGAGGACAAAGCTCTCGCCGTCGAGTTCCTTCACCGAGAGCGTCGTGCGGTTGGCGAGCCGGTGCGAGCGCGGCAGCAGCACATATTGGCTCGAGGCCGCGACCATGGTCTTCGTGAGGCCCGGAATCTCAAAATCCCGCGTGACGGCGGCAAAGAAGATGTCCACCGCGCCGCTGCGCAGGCCGTCCTCGATGGAAAAGCGCGAATCGTCCAGCAGCTCGAGGCTCATGTCCGGGTAGCGCAGGTTGAGCTCGTCGAGGAAGGGGCCCAGATAGAGCGGCAGGCCAGAGCCGGAGACGGCGATGCGCAGGCTGCGGTAACGGTGCCGCTCGGCCTCGCGCAGCTCGCCGCGCAGCTGGCGCAGGCTGTCAAGTATCTCCTCCGCGCTGGGCAGCAGCCGCTCGCCCGCCTGCGTGAGCGTGAGCCCTCGTGCGCTGCGCTCGAAGAGCTCGAGGCCCAGGTCTTCCTCAAAGGCCTTCAGCCGCGCGGCCAGCGTGGCCTGCGGCAGGCCCAGCTCCTGCGAGAGCCGCTTGAGGCTGCCGCAGCGCGCCGCCCGGGCAAATTCCGCCAGCCTGTCAAGGTCCATATGCCATCCCTCCGAAATCTTGCATAACAGCGTAGGCTTACACCCGCTTTTGAGCATAGCTTATTTTGTCCAACCTGTCAAGCATTGCGCAGTTATCACAAAGGACTATTTGGAATATTGTCTAAGATGTTAGAACGAGCTCACAGAAAAACGCATAACAAAAACGCCGCGCCCGATTTCCAAGCCGCCTCGCAGGGGATACAATCGAGGTACCAAGGGTGAATTAGAAGCACAACTATAAAGAACATGGAGGAGAGAAAATGAAAAAGTTCCTAAGTCTTCTGCTTGCGGCGATGCTGATATTGACTCTGCTCGCCGGCTGCGGCTCCGAGCCCGCGGCCGATGACGGCGAGGACGGCGAAGGCAGCGGCCTCATCGGCGTATGTATGCAGAACATGTCCAGCAGCATAGCGGAGCTGCAATCCACGGCCCTGACCGAGACCTTCGAGGCGCTGGGCTACGACGTCCAGGTCGTCTCGGCGGACGACAGCGTGTCCAACCAGGTGCAGCAGGTACAGAACTTTATCCTGATGGGCGCTGAGATGCTGGTCGTGCTGCCCTGCGAGATAGAGACGCTCGAGGACAACCTGCTCGAGGCGCGCGAGGCGGGCATCAAGGTCGTCATCAGCGGCGGCACGGGCACGATCTCCGAGGACGCCTACGACGCCGTTTCGGCCGACGACGAGTACATGATAGGCATGTACGTCGCCTCGGTGGCGAAGACCTGGGTCGAGGAGCACATGGACCCGGACGGCGACTGGGACGTGGCCTTCCTGAGCAGCACCATCTCCGATGACGCCAAGAGCCGCTGCGCCGGCGAGGCGCAGATACTCGAGCCCTGGCTCAAGAACGAGGCGGGCGAGTACGTCAACCTCATGGGCGAGGTCGTCTCCGAGTCCGAGCGCATCGAGAACCCCGTCTACTGCGAGATGATAGCCTCCCGCGTCACCAGCTTTGACGACGCCGCCACCGAGATGGACATCTCCGGCGACAACCGCAGCGTCGTGGCGGGCGTGCTGACCGATAACCCGAACGTGCGCGTCATCATCGCCTACAACTCCCTGGTCTCCACGGCGGGCAGCCAGTACATAATGGACACCTACCCGGAGGACGAGCAGGACGAGTTCGCCTTCTTCTCCGGCGGCGTCATGGGCGACGAGTACGAGTACCTCATCGGCTCCGTGTCTGAAGCGGGCACCAAGAGCGTGTTCCGCGGCGCCTGCCAGTTCGGCGGCGGCGACGCGGTGGTGACCCTGGCGAACCTGGCCTACAACGTCATGTTCGGCGAGGCCGGCGTGGACTACGGCAAGTCCAATCCCAACAGCATCGGCCTGTTCTTCCCGATAGAAGCCGAGCTCAACGGCGGCAACGCGGCGCTCGTGTGCTTCGACACCTCGCCGTATATCGAGAGCTTCACCTACGAGGAAGTGCTCGCCCGCGAGAACCTGATGGTCTACTGGGACGCCGAGAACGGCTATAACGAGTCCATGCAGGAGAGCGACGAGGGCGGCGACGCCCCGGCGAGCGAGGGCACGGCCTACACCTGCGAGTTCGCGGGCGCGATGGGCACGGAGACGCTGGAGATAGACCTCATCGACGACACGACCTGCCGCTTCTTCCTGCCCGGCAACGCCATGATAACGGACGTGTACGAGGGCGCCTACGTCCGCGAGGGCGACACCCTGACCATCACGGGCCTGGCGAATGTGGACGCTTCCTCGCCCTACCCGACCCCGGGCCTGTGGAGCTTCATCGACAGCGCCACCGGCGACGCGGTGGTGACCCTGGACGACGCGGCGGGGACCTTCACTCCGGTCGAATAAGCTGAAAGGAGCGTGCCCGGCATGCTGAAGCTGGAACACATCAGCAAGACCTATCCGGGCGTGACGGCGCTCGACGACGTATCTCTCGAATTCGAGCAGGGCGAGGTACACGCCCTGCTCGGCGAGAACGGCGCGGGCAAATCCACGCTCATCAAGATAATCGCGGGCGCGATAGAGCCGGACGCGGGCGGCGTCATCGACTTCGACGGCAGCCGGTTCGAGCGCATGACCCCGGCGCTCTCGGCGAAATGCGGCGTGGCGGTCATCTACATCTCGCACCGCATGGACGAGGTGTTCCAGATAACGGAGCGCATCAGCGTCCTGCGCGACGGCAGGCTGATAAAGACCCTGCCCACGGCCTCGACCAACCGGCCCGAACTGGTGAGCCTCATGGTGGGCCGCGAGCTGACGGAGAGCTTCCCGGCGCGGAAGACCAAGCCGGGCGAGGTGGTGCTCGAGGCGCGCGATCTCACGGGCAACAGCGTGGAGCATGTGAGCTTCAAGCTGCACCGGGGCGAGATACTGGGCTTTGCGGGCCTCGTCGGCTCCGGCAGGAGCGAGACGATGGAGCTCGTGAGCGGCGCAAAGCACCTCGAGCACGGCGAAATACTCATCCACGGCAAAAAGGCGCACATCACGTCCCCGAACGCTGCCATCAGGCACGGCATCGGGCTGATACCCGAAGACCGCAAGGAGCTGGGCGTGATACTGCACAACACGGTGATGTTCAACACCTCGCTCTCCTGCATGGGGAAGCTGACCCGGCTCGGCTTCATCAACGGCCGCAGGAACAGGGAAGTGGCGGAGAAATACCGCGCCGACCTCTCCATCAAGGTGCCGGGGATAAAGCAGATGGTGGTGAACCTCTCGGGCGGCAACCAGCAGAAGGTGGTGCTGGCCAAGGCGCTCGCCGCCGACCCGGAGATAATCATCTTCGACGAGCCGACAAAGGGCATCGACGTCGGCGCGAAGCAGGAGATATACCAGCTCATGAACACGCTCGCGGAGGCGGGCAAGGCGATAATAATGATCTCCTCGGACATGGAGGAGATACTGGGCATGTCCGACAGGATAGTGGTGCTGCACGAGGGGCTGGTCGCCGGGGAGCTGCAGAGGGACGAGTTCTCCCAGGAGCGCGTGCTGCAGCTCGCGTCCGGGATGTAAGGAGGCAAAGCCATGAAAGAAAAACTCAAAGGCGCCGGACGCTGCATATACCAGGAAGGCACGGTATATATCATCCTCATCGTGCTGGTCGTGTTCTTTTCTATCTTCAACCCCACATTCCTGTCCGGCAGGAACCTGTACAATCTGCTGACCCAGAGCACCTACATAGTCATAGCGGGCATGGGCATCTGCTTTGTAATGATCAGCGGCGGCATAGACCTGTCGGTCGGCTATCAGATGGCGGTTTGCGGCTGCGTCTCGGCGATAATTATGCTGAACACCGACCTGCCCGTCTGGACTGTCTGGCCCATCAGTATAGCGCTGGGCTTTGCCATGGGTACGCTAAACGGTGTCATCGCCGCGAAACTGCGCATATTCCCGCTGGTCGTAACGATAGCAACAAGCGAAGTTTTCAAGGGCATTGCCTATACCATCACGTCTTCCAAGTCGTACTCAGGCATGCCGGACGCCTTCAGGGCGCTTTACAAGACCAAGCTGCTCGGCCTGCCTCTGGACGTGTACCTTGCGATTTTGGTCGTCGCGGCGACATGGATAGTGCTGAACAAGACGCATTTTGGCCGCGACGTGCTGGCCGTGGGCGGCAATAAGGAGTGCGCGAGGCTCTCGGGCATCAAAGCCGACCTCGTACAGACGCTTTGTTTTTCACTGACGGGCGCCATTTTTGCCATCGCTACGATAGATATGCTCGCCCAGCAGAACCAGACCTCGGCCACTACCGGCCCGGGCACTGAGATAACCTGCCTGACCGCAGCCATCATCGGCGGCATCAGCATGATGGGCGGCAAGGGCAACGTCTTGGGCATGGTCGCGGGCATCTTCGTCATGCAGATGATAGCCAACGGCATGCAGCTCGCGGGCTGGGGCACCTATACGCAGTACATCGTCAAGGGCGTCATCCTGCTGCTGGCCATCGGCTTTGACGCCATCAAGAACTACCCGAAGCCCGTCGTGCGCATCCACAAGGACAAGGCCAAGGCCGCCTGAGAAGGGAAGTGGAGGCAATGAACGAGAAGCGCCCGCAGGGCGCGCCGCCTCCTGGCTGGGCGCCGCCCATGGCGGATATTGGCTGGGTGAAGCGCAAGTACCTTGACGTGCCCTACGCCAAGGCCAGCCCCAACCAGCGGCTGGACATCTACCTGCCCGAGAAGGGCCAGGGCCCATTCCCGACGCTAATCCACGTCCACGGCGGCGGTTTCGCCTTCGGCGACAAGCGCGACGACCACATGAACGCCTACCTCAAGGCCCTCGGCTGGGGCTGGGCGGCGGTGTCCGTGGAATACCGCTTGAGCGGCGAGGCGATCTTCCCCGCAGCGGTGCTCGACTGCCGCGAGGCGGTGCGATTCCTGAGAAATAATGCCGCGCGGTACAAGCTAGACCCGGAGCGTTTCGCGGCCATCGGCGGCTCGGCGGGCGGGAATCTCGCCGCCATGCTGGGCATGAACCTGCCGAACGGGGCCTTCCCGGGCGAGGACGGCGCGGAATTTGCCGGCGAGCCCTTTGTGAAGGCCGCCGTGGCTCAGTTCGGGCCGATGGATTTCCGCACGATGGACGCGCAGGCCCGGCGCAACGGCGTGAGCCTCGCCGACCACGACGAGCCCTTCTCGCCGGAGTCGCGCTACCTGGGCTGCCCCATCCCGGACGCGCCGGAGGCGCTCTGCGCTGCGGCGAACCCCGCGACCTACGCCGGCCCGGCGATGTGCCCCGTCTACGTCCAGCACGGCACGCGCGACCGGCTGGTGCCCTTCGAGCAGTCCGTGGAATTCGTGCAGGCCCTGCGCGATAAGGGCCTGGGCGAGCGGGTCAGCTTTGACCCCATCCCCGGCGCCGACCACGAGGACAAGCTGTTCTTCACGGACGAAAACCTCGACAAGGTGCGCGCTTTCCTCGAGCGCGTGATGAAGGAGGTATAATTATGCACAAAAAGTACATATCTCTGCTGCTGGCCCTGGCGCTGATACTGAGCCTTGCGGCCTGCGGCGCGGCTGAGACGGTCGAGACGCCCGCGCCGACTGCGGAGCCGACGCCCGAACCGGCGCCCGCGCTGCCCGCGGGCAGCTACAGCTTCTCCGAGAGCGCCATGGGCGGCGCCTTCACGGTTGAGTGGGAGCTCGAGCTGCGCGAGGACGGCACATACACCATCATAGAGCACAACCCCTTCATGGGCGACCTGACCTACGAGGGCGAGTACGAGTGGGACGGCGAGACCGTCACGACCCTGCCCTTCGAGGGCGAACCGCCCATGGCCGAGTTCTTCGAGGCCGACAAGAGCTGCCTCTGGACGCTCGACGGCGAGAACTGCAAGCCCGTGAAATATACGGAAACCGGCGATAATACCGCCGAATCCGGCGAATTGACCGGCATAAAGTACGCCTCCAACTCCGAGGCTCAGGTGCTGGATATCCACCAGCCCGAGGGCGCGGGCCCGAACCCGGTCATTGTGCTCGTGCACGGCGGCGGCTTCCTCTTCGGCGACCAGGCCATGCCTATCATCCAGCCGGTCATCGACGCGGCGACACAGGCGGGCTACGCCGTCGTCAGCGTGGACTACCGCAAGTCCGGCGAGGCGGCCTTCCCGGCGGCGCTGGCCGACGTGAAGGCGGCGGTCAGATTCGTGCGCGCGAACGCCGAGGGCTACGGCTTTGACGCGGAGAAGATCGCCATCTGGGGCGAATCTGCCGGCGCATACCTTGCGCTCATGACCGCTCTCACGCCCGAGGTCGCGGAGCTGAACGGCGACGTGACGGATAACCTTGAATATTCATCCGCCGTAACGGCCCTCGTGGACTTCTACGGCCCCGTGGAGTTCTACACCATGGACGCGGAATACGCCGCCTTGGGCCGCACGGACACGAGTTTTGCCACTAGAGAGTCCTTTGAAAGCAAGTTCCTCGGCTTCCCCGTGGGCGACGACGAGGCCGCGACCTACGCCTCCTACTGGGGCAGCTACGCCGATCAGCTGCCCGCCGACTTCGCGCTCAGGGCCTGGATACAGGTGGGCGACGCCGACCAGAACGTGCCCTATACCCAGTCCGTCAACTTCGCCGAGCGCCTCGCGGAACAAATCGGCGCGGAAAACGTCAGTTTCTCGGTCATTGAGGGCGCGGCGCATGAGGACGACGCCTTCTACACGGCCGAAAACCTGGCGAACGTGCTGGCGTTCCTGGACGGTGTGATGAAATGATGACAGGCGATTGGAAATTCGACGAAAAACATAACTGCTGGTGCCTTGAGGACATCCTGTACACGGAAAAGGCCGCGTGCCCGCGCTTTCAGCAGCTGAGCGTCTTCGTGCCCGCGCCCTACATGAGCGCGCCGGGCGTCATAGACAGCGAGGGGCGGGCGGGGAAGTACACGGCCTCAACGGTGCCGGTGGTGTTCGAGAACAACTCTGCGGGCTACATGGAGATGCCGCACACCTGGCTCGGCGGCCCGCGCTGCTATGCGGAGCAGTACCTCGAGCGCGGCTTCGTGTATGTGAGCTGCGGCTGCCGCGGCCGCGAATCGCGCGACGCCGAGGGTACGCTCTGCGGAAAATCGCCCGCGGCGCTCGTGGACCTCAAGACCGCCATCCGCTTCCTGCGTCACCACCGGGCCGAGCTGCCCGGCGACTGGGACAGGCTCATCTCCGCCGGCTGGAGCGCGGGCGGCGCGATGAGCACGCTGCTGGCGGTGACGGGCGACAACGCCGTCTTTGACGAGTACCTGGCCGCCAACGGCGCGTACATGGACGAGAGCGACGCGGTGTTCGCCGCGCAGATCTACTGCCCGATAATCGACCTGCAGCACGCCGACCTGGCCTACGAGTGGTTCTTCCGCGCGGACAAGACCTGCGAGGACTCGCCCGCGGGCCCTGCGGAGACGATGACGCCCTTCAAGGAGGCGCTGTCCGGGGAACTCTCGCGGCGGTATGTGGACTATTTCAACGCCCTGGGCCTGAGCCATCCAGATACGGGCGAGGCGCTGAGGCTGGGCGAGGACGGGCGCAGCGGCAGCGCGTATGAGCTGCTCATGCGCGCGCTGGAGGACTCGGCGACGGACTTCCTGCGCCGGCTCAAGGCCGGGGAACTGGAGCTCAAATGCAGCGTGGACGACTATCTGGACGGGCGCTATACCGAGCTTGCGCCCGCGCCGCCTCCGCCGCTGCCGCCGGATGCCCCGCCGCTGCCGAATCTGGGCACGCTGGTGCTCAGGGACAGCCCCTTCCCGTTCATGGAGCCGCCGATGCTGCCCGTGCGCGGGAATAACAAGCGCGCGTGGCTCAGCTGGGACGGCGAGAGGGCGCATATCACGGGCCTGGACGACTACGTCCTGAACCACCGCCGGCGGATGAAGCCCTGCCCGAGCTTTGACAAGCTGGGCGCGGACAGCGGCGAGAACCAGGAGTTCGGATCGCCCGAGCAGGACTTCATGCACTTCTCGGAGGAGCTGGCGAAGGCCGTGAACGCCCTGGCGGGCGAGTGGCTGGCCGACTGCGCGGGCCTGACGGAGCGTTTCCGGCTCGACCTATCCGACCCCGAGCTGGATAACCGCGTGAGGCTCATCGACCCCTACACCTTCATCGGCAGCACGGGCAGCCGCCAGGCGGCGCACTACCGCATCCGCGTGGGCGCGCGCGACGCCGACACCGCGTCGATCATCGGCCTGACACTGGCGGTCAGCCTGCAAAACGCCGGCCTGGACACGGATTACGCCCTGGTCTGGGACATACCCCACGCCGAGGCCGACTACCCCGGCGAGGTCTGCGACTGGATAGAGAGTATATGCTGAAAAAGGACGCCGCATGAAGCGGCGTCCTTTCCTTATTTGTCGAAGGCGGGGTTTATGGCGTAAACGTTCTTCTGGTCGAGCTTTTCCGTGGCGAGGCGGAGGGCTTCGCCGAAGCGCTGGTAGTGGATGATCTCGCGCTCGCGCAGGAAGCGGATGACGTCGCTGACGTCCGGGTCGTCGCACAGGCGCAGGATGTTGTCGTAGGTCACGCGGGCCTTCTGCTCGGCGGCCATATCCTCGGTGAGGTCAGCGATGACGTCGCCCTTGACTCCAATGCCGGCGGCGTTCCAGGGCGAACCTGAGGCGGCGGTAGGGTAGACGCCCGCCGTGTGGTCGACGAAGTAGGCCTCGTAGCCGGCTTTCTTGATCTGCTCCGGCGTCATGCTGCGTGTGAGCTGGTGGACGATGGTGCCTATCATCTCGAGATGCCCCAGCTCCTCGGTGCCTATGTCGGTGAGCAGGCCCTTCAGCTCGGGATACGGCATCGAGTAGCGCTGGCTGAGATACCTAAGCGAAGCGCCCAACTCGCCATCCGGGCCGCCGTATTGGCTGATGATGAATTTGGCCAGCGCGGGGTTGGTGTTTTTGATTTTTACGGGGTATTGCAGCTTCTTTTCATATACGAACATGTTCAGCCCTCCGTTTCGCCTGAGTAGTCCCAGGGCCAGGGGTCTTTCAGCCAGGTGTAGCTCTTGGCCGAGACGAGGTCGGAGAGGCAGATCGGCCCGAAGCGGGCGACGTACTCCTTTTTTCCCTCGTCGTAGAGCTTGAGGAAGGACTGGAAGGTGCCGAATGCCTGGGTGTCGCCGGAATGTGTATCGAGGTACAGGCCGAGCTCGGAGGTGACGAAGTCGAGCGCCATGAGTTCGCGCAGCTCGGTAGTCTCGGCGGGCATCTGGTTCACGATGTTTTTAAAGGGCAGGTCGAGCCCGGGGAAGAGCGTGCCCCTCGAGAGCGCCTCGCCGCTCTTGTAGGCCGGCTCGCTGCTCTGCTGCGGCGGCGTCTGCGACAGCGCCAGCGGCGAGCACCCGGGCAGCACACCCTGCTTATAGCTGCAGCCGGTCTGCATATCCATATTTTCCAATTCAAGTGCCTCCTAATTGTTGTAGAAGAGGATGAGACCCTCAAACCATGTTATGCGGGGCGGCTTGAAGCGGTGAAATGCAAATGCGCCGCCCTCGGTAGAGGGCGGCGCATCGCCGTGGCGTAATATGATGTTACTTCGCGAGTACCTTCTTGAGCCTGGCGTACCTGGGCAGGGAATTCTCGGTGGGGCGCTCGGGCTCGCCCTGGATGAGGGGCAGGGCGTAGTCGATGAAGTCCTGGGTCACGCCGCAGCCGTCCGGGGTTATCCACTCGGCGGGGACCTTCTTCTCGAAGTTCGCGACGCTGGTCAGCGGCACGAGCTTGGGCAGACAGGTGTACTTGCCGTCCACATACTCGCGGGCGAAGGCGACCATCTTGCCGGTCTCGCCGCCGACGGCGGAGAGCACGGCGACCTCGCCGGCCATGAAGGCCTCGTTCACGTCGGTGGCGGAGGCGACATGCGCGCCGCAGCGCTGCAGCAGGGAGACCTCGATGCCGCGCACCTTGGCGCCGGTCTTCTCCTTGATGACGGAGGCGAGCAGGGCGGCCAGGCCGCCGAGCTGTGCGTGGCCGAAGCCGTCCGTCGCGCTGGTCTTGGCCTCGGCGACGAAGCTGCCGTCGGCGTAGTGGATGCCCTCGGAGACGACCACGATGCAGTTGCCCTTTTCGGCGTAGATACGGGAGGCGTCGGCGATGAACTTATCCATGTCGAAATCCGTCTCAGGCAGGTAGATGAGGTCGGGGCCGCAGCCGGTGAGGTTGGCGAGGGCGGCGCTGGCGGCGAGCCAGCCCGCGTGACGGCCCATGATCTCGAGCACGACTATCATGCCGGTGTCGTAGACGTGCGCGTCCTTGTAGACCTCGGCGCAGGAGGTGGCAATGTACTTCGCCGCGCTGCCGAAGCCGGGGCAGTGGTCGGTGTTGTACAGGTCGTTGTCTATGGTCTTCGGCACGCCCATGACGCGGCACTCGTAGCCGGACTTCTCCATGAAGCGGCTGATCTTGTCGCAGGTGTCCATAGAGTCGTTGCCGCCGTTGTAGAAGAAGTAGCGGACGTCGTATTTCTGGAATATCTCGAGGATGCGCTTGTAGTCGGTGTCATCCTTCTCCGGGTCCGCCATCTTGTAGCGGCAGGAGCCGAGCTCCGAGGACGGAGTGTTCATGAGCAGGCTGAGCTCGTAAGCGTCCTCCTCGCCCATGTCGTAGAGCTTGTCCTCAAGGACGCCCTTGATGCCGTGCGCTGCACCGTAGACCTTCGTGATCGCCTCGTTGTCAAGCGCAGTCCTGATGACGCCGTAGGCGCTGGAGTTGATAACAGAGGTCGGACCGCCCGACTGGCCTATGATGCAGGCTCCCTTAAGTGTCTTTTCCATGTTGTACCCCCTAAATTCTTAAAAAGGTTGTATTGATTATATCATACGTTTGAGATATAATAAATAAGCAATAGCATAAATTTACC
The DNA here is from genome assembly GCA_944387285.1 of uncultured Oscillospiraceae bacterium. GTDB lineage: Bacteria > Bacillota > Clostridia > Oscillospirales > Oscillospiraceae > Scatomorpha. The sequence continues at coordinate 24,099 of CALXEH010000019.1, forward strand.
GCAGATAAAGGAGATAATTTTTATGAGCATCGTTACATCCAAGGAAATGTTCCGCAAAGCCTACGACGGGGGCTACGCCATCGGCGCCTTCAACGTCAACAACATGGAGATAGTCCAGGGCATCACCGAGGCTGCCTCCGAGCTGCGCGCCCCGCTGATACTCCAGGTCTCCAAGGGCGCCAGGGCCTACGCGAACCACACCTACCTCATGAAGCTGGTCGAGGCCGCCGTCATCGAGACTGGCCTGCCCATCTGCCTGCACCTTGACCACGGCGACAGCTTTGAGCTGTGCAAGAGCTGCATCGACGGCGGCTTCACCTCCGTCATGATCGACGCGAGCTCCAAACCCTTTGAGGAGAACATCGCCATCACGAAGCAGGTCGTCGAGTACGCGCATGACCACGGCGTGGTCGTCGAGGCCGAGCTGGGCACCCTGGCCGGCATCGAGGACGAGGTCAAGGTCGAGGAGGGCCATGCCTCGTACACGAGGCCCGAGGAGGTCCAGGAGTTTGTCGAGCGCACGGGCTGCGATTCCCTGGCCATCGCCATCGGCACGAGCCACGGTGCCTACAAGTTCAAGCCCGGCACGAAGCCCCAGCTGCGCTTTGACGTGCTCGCGGCGGTAGAGAAGAACCTGCCCGGCTTCCCGATAGTCCTGCACGGCGCTTCCTCCGTGCCCCAGGAGTTCGTGGCCGAGATCAACAAGTACGGCGGCAACATGCCCGGCGCCATCGGCGTGCCCGAGGACCAGCTGCGCCAGGCTGCCCGCAGCGCGGTGTGCAAGATCAACATCGACTCCGACCTGCGCCTGGCCATGACGGCCTCCATCCGCAAGTACTTCGCCGAGCATCCGGCGGACTTCGACCCGAGGCAGTACCTGAAGCCGGCCCGCGCCGCCATCAAGGAGATGGTCAAGCACAAGATCGTCGATGTGCTCGGCTGCGACGGCAAGGCTGACTGAAACCAAGCGAAGCAAAGTCTGTAAGGAGGGGGTCCGATGACCTTTAAGGAATTGCTCGAACGCATAACCGGAGGACGCTTCAGCTGCTCAGGCGGCTGCTGCGGCGCGGCCTACGCCAGACCGGCCTGCGATTCCGGGGAGCCGGATTTTGACGTCTTGCTCATAGTAAGGCTCATCGTCTCCTGCGCCGCGTTTGCCGTGTCCCTGCTCGTGAAGAGCATACCGGAACCGTGGCCGCTTGTGCTGCTGATACTCTCGGCCGTCGTCGCGGGCTATGACATCCTGGCCGGCGCGGTTTTGAGCATCATCGAAGGCAAGTACCTGGACAGGACGGTACTTCTGACCCTGTCCGCCATTCTCGCCATGTGCTTCGGCGCGAACATTGAGGGCACGGCGCTGCTGCTGCTGTACCAGATAGGCGGCATCTTCGTAGATTACGCCTGCACGCGCACGAAGCACACGGTGCTTGACACCATCTACTGCGAGCAGGACTTCACCCACGTCGTGGACGACAGCGGCGCGGAGGAGCTTGTCCCGGTGGACAGCGTACAGGTGGGCGAGCATGTGGTGGTCAAGCCCGGCGAGCGCGTGCCCTGCGACTGCATAGTGCTCGAGGGCCGCTCGAGCCTCGACCGCAGCGCCCTGGGCGATTTCAGCGGGGAAGTGCTGGCCAAGGAAGGCGACGAGCTGCTGGCTGGCAGCCTCAACCGCGGCGGGGAACTCCGCTGCGAGGTCACCTCCACGGCCGCGGACTCGGCCGCCCGCGCGCTCTACAACAGCGTCGAAAACGGCGCAAAGAGGGGAGAGGTCATACCCAAGTCGCTCTCTGCCCTTCAAATGTACTACACCCCGGCGGTCACGCTGCTGGCCATACTGCTCATCGTGCTGCTTCCGCTGCTGTCTGAGGTCTCATTGGGCGAGGCGGTGCGCCGCGGCGCGATGTTCCTGGTCATAGCCGACCCCTGCTCGCTGTTCATCGCCATACCGCTCATCAGGCTCAGCAGCATGTGCGGCGCGGCGAAGGCCGGCATAATCTTCGACGGCTGCAGCGCCATGGACGAGGCCGCCACCGTCGGCGTCGTGGCCTTCGACAAGGAAGGCACCCTGACCGAGGGCAGCCCGAAGGTCGTGGCCATCAAGGCCCAGCGCATGGAGCCGAATGTGCTGCTCAAGATAGCGGCGCACGCTCTGGCCTACTCCAACACGGCGCAGGCGCGCTCCGTAATAGCGGCCTACGGCGACACCATCTACATAGACCTCATAGAAAACTTCGTGGAGATCCCCGGCAGCGGCGTGGAAGTCCGCGTGGACGGCATACGCATCTGCGTCGGCAGCAAGGACCTCATGACCATCAAGGGCATCTCCGTGCCGGATTCGGACGTGACCGAGGACTACTCGCTCTACGTCTCGATAGGCGACGAGTACGCCGGCCGCCTCGTGATGAGCGACACCCTGCGCGCCGACGCGGTGGACGGCATAGGCGAGCTGCGCGGCTGCGGCATGGACAGCGTCGTGCTCTTCACCGGCGAGACGCGGGATTCCGCGGCCAGGACGGCGTCCGCCCTCGGCATACCGGAATACTACTCCGAATGTGACCGCGAAAAGGTGCGCGCGCTGCTGGCGGACGTAAAGCAAGGCTGCGTGAAGGGCCGCGAGCTCATGTATGTGGGCAGCGGCGAGACCTTCGCCGGCTCGCATACCGCGGCGGATCTCGACGTCGCCATGGCCGGGCTCGAGGCCCTGACCATGCCCGTTGGCACCGATATCACGATCTTCGGCGGCCACGTTGACCGCGTCGCCCTGTCCATAGCGATTTCCAGATACGCAAAGATGCTCTCCATGGCCGCCCTCGGCGGCACGGCCGCGGTGAAGGTGGTACTGCTCATCATCGCCGGCCTGGGCTTCTCGACGCTCTGGTTCTCCGCCTTCATCGACGCGATAGCGGCAGTCGGCGCGGTCCTGGTCTCCATCCTGGCCTACAACGGCGAGATAAGGCAGCCCAAGGGCAGGCACGAGGCGAAATGACATGAAGTGCGCGATTTGCGGCGCTGAGCTCGTGGAAGGCGCGCTGTGCAGCACCTATCCAATTTGGTTTTACCCGGTAGACGCCGAAGGCCGCCCGGAAGAAGAGGGCAAAATCCGCTTACGCAGAACTGCGGATAGCTTCTGGTCTGACATCTTCACTGTCGCCAAGGCTCGCGCACAGTATTGCCCGTCCTGCAAAATGGTGTTTACCCCGGCGGACTGAAAAGAGTGAATAAAATTAACGGCACGGCCCATTCGGGTCGTGCCGTTATACTTTCACTGGCAGTGAGTAATTACAGCCCCAGAAGGAAGATATTCGTGTCCGTGCTGAAGTTGTAGACGCTGTAGCAGACGAGGACGTCGTCGAAGTCGTACTGCTCGATGTAGGCCTTGAGGCTGGCGCGGTAGTAGCGCAGGTCAAGGACGTGTATCTCGGAGTAGTCGTCCAGCAGGAAGGGGATGAGGCTGTCGGTGTAGGAGTCGCGGATGATGAGCAGGCTCGGCTTGCCCTCTGTGCCGGTGACTATCTCGTGCAGCGGGCAGTTGCCGCCCATGAACATCGAGTACTTGTCCTTTTTCTCGAGGTAGCTGAAGTCGTAGAGCTTGCCCTCGACGGGGCTGCCCTCGGGGTAGCTGGTGACCTTGAGGCCCTCGGGCACATTCACAAAGATCTCCATCGAGTCCGGGTCGACCCAGGAGAAGCCCGAGGACGACCAGGTGGTGCCGTAGAACTCCTCGGAAACGACGTGGCGGTCGGCGTAGGAGCCGATATCGGGGCAGCTGAGGCCCATGGTGTCGGACAGGGCTGTCAGGCCGTAGTACGCGCCGAGGCTCGTCCAGTGGTGGTCGGTGCGGTAGAAGATGTACTCGTCTTTGTGCCCGTTGAGCGCGGAGTACATGTCCACATTCGCGGCGTTCGACTGGCCGTAGCAGTAGTCGATGACCTCTTTTTCGCTGTCGTTCGGCGCGTTCGTGGGCAGGAGGGAGGCGTAGAGCTCGGACTTGTCGGGGATGAGCGCGAAGTAGACGTCCGCGTCCACGTTCGAGACCAGGGTATTGAGCGCGGACATGTTCGCGTCAAAGACCGAGTCCGCGGGCCGCTCGTAGCCCTCGATGAGGGTGCCGTCCTCGCAGAGGTGGACGTCGTTGTTCTCCTGCTTGCCGAGGGCCAGCTCGCTTGCGGCCTTGAGCGTTATCCACTCGTCGCGGAAGGTGAACTGGTCGGTGGTATAGGTCTCGAATTTGGAGGTGTAGTCGCCGGAAAACAGGCTCTTGAAGCTGAACTCGGGCCGCATTTGCAGGTAGCGGTTCTCCTGCTCGGAGAATTGGCGGTCGGGAATGACGAGGTTCAGGATGAAGAACACGCCGATGAAGGCGAGGAAGATGAGGGCCTCGGCCCAAAGCGTTTTTTTACTCATGTCGGGCCCTCCTTAGAAGTTGAAGTAGATGAACGGGTTGTAGGTCGCGTCCACCAGATACGCCGTGGAGAACAGCAGCGCAAGCACGATGAGCGCCGGCGCGGCGAAGCGCCTGACCTTGCCGGGCAGCTTGTTGAAGAGGTCCCGGCCCAGCGGCAGGGAGGCGAGAATGGCGATGGCGAAGGTCGCGGCGTAGCTCACGAGGTAGTAGAGGTCGTCGGAGACGGCAAAGCCGGAGGCGCCGAAGCCGAGCATGGCGCTCATGTACGCGCCGATCTGCCCGAGCGTGCTCAGCTGGAACATGACCCAGCCGAAGATGACGACGATAACCGTGTAGATATGCCCGACGGCGGGCAGCTTTTCGAGCCGCTTGAGCAGGAAAAGCTTTTCTATCATGAGGAAGACCGCATAATAGAGGCCCCAGAGCAGGAAAGTCCAGTTCGCGCCGTGCCAGATGCCGGTGGCGGCCCAGACGACGAGGATGTTGAAGAACTGCCTGCCCTTGCTGCAGCGGTTGCCGCCCAGCGGGATGTAGACATAGTCGCGGAACCAGGTGCCGAGCGACATGTGCCAGCGCCGCCAGAACTCGGTGACGCTCTTTGAGATGTAGGGGTAGTTGAAGTTCTCCTTGAACTCGAAGCCTATCATGCGCCCAAGGCCGACGGCCATGTCGGAGTAGCCGGAGAAGTCGAAGTATATCTGCAAGCTGAAGGCGATTATGCCGAGCCAGGAGCCGAGGAAGGTGAGTTCCCCGTTCGGTATGGCGGCGTAATAGTCCCAGAGCTTGCCGAGGTTGTTGGCGATGAGCACCTTCTTCGCCACGCCGACCATGAAACGCTCCACGCCGGAGGAGAACTGGTCGATGCTGCTTGCGCGGAAGTTCAGCTGGTCGGCGACGTCCTTGTAGCGCACGATGGGGCCCGCGATTAGCTGCGGGAACAGCGCCACGAAGGTGCCGAAGCTCACATAGTTGCGCTGCACGTCCGCATCCCCGCGGTAGACGTCGATGGGGTAGGACATGGTCTGGAAGGTGTAGAACGAAATGCCGATGGGCAGCGCGATGCCCAGGGGCTTGATGTTTATGAAGGGTATGAGGCTCAGGGTCTCGGCGATGAGGTCGTAATACTTGAAGAAACCCAGCAGCGCGAGGTTTATCACGACGTTTATCACCAGCACGGCCTTGGCCCTTTTCTGCTTCTCGAGCCGCCAGCGGCCGATGAGCATGCCGTTAATGTAGTTCACCGTGATGGAGAACAGCATGAGGACGATGAAAACCGGCTCGCCCCAGCCGTAGAACACCAGGTTCGCAACAAAAAGTATGGGATTTCGCCATCTGACCGGGGAGATATAGTACAAAAACAGCACCACGGGCAGATATATAAACATGAAGAGTATGCTGGAAAATACCATATGCTAAACCCCCGGTCAGTTTTGGATGTTTCAGGCAAAGAGCGCGTAGAAGCTCGCGGCTATGTCCGCGGCATTCTCATGGGAAACGAGCATGAGGTAGCAGCCGGAGACGCACAGCTCGGCGTTCTGCCAGAGCTCAGCCGTGGCAGGGTAGAAGGCCCCGCCGTCTATCATGGACTGCTTGCGCGCGGCGAGGATGCTCTGCACCGTGGCGGCGTCGTCCTCGTTCTCGCACTGGACGAGCACGATCTCATGGCCGGAGGCGGTTATCATGGGCATCTTGGCGATGAGCTGCAGGGTGTTGACGGCGCTCAGGCCGGGGTAGAAGCCGTCGAGCAGGGAAGTCTCGATATCGGTGAGGGCGGCGAACTCGTAGGTCGCGCTGATGCTCGTGAAGAAGGCGGAGAGGTCAACGCTCTCGCCGTCGTCGCTGGAGGGCTCTTCGGTGCTCTCAACAGGCGGCTCAGTCGGGGCGGGAGTCTGTACCGGGGCCTGAGTGGGCGGCACGGGCGTCGGGGTCGGCTCCACAGTGGGCGGCACGGGCGTCGGGGTCGGCTCCACAGTGGGCTCCACCGTCGGCTCGACGGTCTCCTCGGGCTCCTCAGTCTCCTCGGGCTCCTCAGTCTCCTCGGGCTTTTCGCTGGGCGCTTGGGTGGAGGCGATGTCGCCTATCTCATCACTGGGCGTCACGTCCTCAGGCGGGGTGCTGCCGCAGGCCGCCAGGGCCAGAAGCATTACAAGGGCAAGGGCCAGCGCGGTGATCTTTCTCAGTTTCATGTCTTTCTCTCCTAATCAAATTTTGGTCACGCAATGCCAAAAGACGAAATAGAATCGGAAAAGTTCTCAAAAATCGTCCATAAATTTTGTATAAACAGCTAGGATTTTTCCGGAACGTAATCCGAGAGGGGATTGGCCTCCGCCGCTATGCGCAGTTCGGAGCTGTCAACGTGCGTGTATATCTGCGTCGTGTTCAGGTGCTCGTGCCCGAGCACCTCCTGCAGCGTGCGCACGTCCACGCCGTTTTGCAGCATCAGCGTCGCCGCCGTGTGCCGCAGTTTGTGCGAGGAGTACTTGTCCGGGTCCAGCCCGGCCTTGAGCAGGGTCTTTTTCACCATGGCGTGGACGGATTCACGGCTCATGCGCTGCCGCCGGTTCGAGACGAAGAAGGCCCGCTCGGAGCTGTCCACCATCCGTGCGCGCACGGCCTTGTAGTCCTCGATGGCCGCCTGGCAGGCCTCGTTCAAATAGACCACGCGCTCCTTGTTGCCCTTGCCGAGGATGCGCAGGTTGTCCGAGCGTACGTCGCCCATGTTCAGGCCCACGATCTCCGATATCCGCAGGCCGCAGTTGAGGAACAGGCAGATGATGCAGTAGTCGCGCTCACGGTTCACGCCGTCCACGGCGTCCAGCAGCGCGCGGGATTCCTCCAGCGTCAGATAGCGGGGCAGGGACTTGGTCGTCTTGGGCGTGTCCAGGCCCTCGACAGGATTCGTCTCCAGGAGCTTGACCTTGACTGTCAAATACTTGTAAAAGCTGCGTATCGTGGCGATTTTCCTGGCCCTGGAAGAAGCCATCAGCCCATATTCCGGCTCACGGCTGCGCTCGTTCTTGACCTTGTCGCGCGAGAGGAAGGCGAGGTACTCGTAGACATCGTTGAGCGTCACCGAGGCGATGAGCGGCAGATCGACGTCCAGTATGGATATCTCGTCGAGCTCGGCGGAGCGCGGCGCGAGCCCGCGTTCTATTTTAATGTAGCGGAAGAAGTTCCGCAGGTCGAGGAAATACTCATCGACCGTGGCCTTGGAATGGCCCTTGATGGTCTCGTGATAAGTGAGGAAGTCCCGGATGACCGCCGGGGCCTCGCTGCGGTAGTCCAAAACGCTTCACCTCCAGCTCATCTATTGTAAGGCAAGGGGAGCCGATTGTAAACAGCAAAAACACAGAGAATTAAACAAAATAAAAATTTTGTTTAATTCAGGGGAGTCAAAAACCGCCCGGACGGGGTTTGGGGCCCGTCCGGAGGCTTCAGACAATATACCTTATATTATTGACGCCGCTGATGCCGAGGCCGGGCGCATCCGGCAGGCGTATCTCGCGGCCGTCGAACACGGCTCCGCCGTTCACCGGGTCTTCGCTGCACAGCGCCGGGCCGTCGAGGTCGATCCTTGTGATTATACGCTTTGCGCAGGCCAAATGCGCCGCGGCCGTGACGCTGACCTTGGCCTCGAGCATGCAGCCCATCATGCACTCCACGCCGTACACTTCCGCCGCCGAGGCGATGCGCAGCGCGTTCGTCAGCCCGCCGCATTTCATCAGCTTTATGTTGAGCAGATCCGCCGCGCGCTCCTGCATCAGCTTCAGCGCGTCCTGCGACGTAAAAACGCTCTCGTCGGCCATGACCGGCACGGGCGAATTGGCCGTCACATACCTGAGCCCTTCGATGTCCCGGGCCTTGACCGGCTGCTCGACGAGCTCGATATCCAGGCCCGCGTCCTGCATTTGTCCCAGCAGCCGCACGGCCTGCCTGGGCGTCCAGGCCTGGTTGGCGTCTATGCGTATCTTCGCGTCCTTGGCCGCGCCGCGCACGGCCTTGAGTCGCGCGAGATCCAGCCCCGGGTCTACGCCAACCTTGATTTTCAGTACATCATAGCCGCATTTTACCCCATATTCGGCGTCTTTTGCCATGATTTCAGGCTCATTCACCGAGATTGTTAAATCTGTAACTAATAGGGGAACCCCACCGCCGAGCAGCTTGTAGACCGGCAGCGCGCAGGAGCGCGCGTAGAGGTCCCAGAGCGCGATATCCGCCGCGGCCTTGGCGCTGGAATTGCCGACGAGGGCGCTTTGGACTTCCTCGCAGAGCGCCTGGAAGTCGGCGACGTCCCGCCCGACGAGCCTTGGGCAGATATGGTCGCGCAGGACGGCGATGATGGAGTCCGTCGTCTCCCCTGTTATGGCGGCGGTCGGCGGGGCCTCTCCCCTTCCTGTGCTGCCGTCGGAGCATTCCAGCTCGAGCACGACGTCCTCGACGCTGTTCACGGTCCTAAGCGCGGTCTTGAAGGGCACGCGCAGCCTGGCGGAGAGCAGGCCGATGCGGAAGCCGGTTATCTTCATGCCTCTCCCCTCCTATTCGTGGTGGCGGCTGCACTGGGTGTAGCTCTCGGCCAGGGGCTTTGCCACAGTCTGATAGTTTTTGTTGCAGAGCGTGGTGAAGAGCACGTCCACGACGAAGAGGGCCGCGAGCCTGCTGCTGGTCGCGCCGCTGCGGAATTGCAGCTCGGGCGACGAGATGGGCAGCACATAGTCCGCCAGCTCGGCCAGCTGGTTGGGGCCGTATTTCGTCACGGCCACGGTACAGGCCCCGCGCTCACGCGCCGCGCGCGCCAGCTCGAGTATTTCCGTCGTGTTGCCGGAGTTGGAGAAAAATATCGCCACGTCGCCGGGCTTGGCCGCCGTGATATAGGTCAGCTGCACATGCAGGTCGGTACAGAACACGGTGTTCATGTCTATGCGCAGCAGCTTGTAATAGAGGTCGTTGGCGACCAGGCCGGAAGCGCCCACGCCGAAGAGCCGCACGGTGTCGGCGTCGGTCATCCTGGCCGCGACCTCCTCTATCAGGCCGGCGTCGAGTATCTGGGCCGTACTGCGCAGGGCCTCGAGCGAACCTGCCTCCACGCCGTTTATGATGCCCTCGACGCTGGAGTAGGTGCGCGTGTCGAGGAAATCCATGCTCGGCGCGGCGCTCTCGGTGCGCTGCTGGCTGAGCTGGAAGAACAGGTTCTTTTTCATGTCCTTGAGCCCGGAAAAGCCCAGCGCCTTGCAGAAGCGCACCCACATGACCTGGCTCACGCCGCTTTTTTCCGCCAGCACGGCGATGGGGTCGTCGAAGACCGAGCCCAGGTTCTGCAGGAAGTACCACGCGACCTTCTGCTCGGCCGGGCTGAGTTGGTCGTATATACTGCGTGTCTTGATCTCAATATCTGTCATAGTCCACCACCATTATACAGTCCGAAGCCGCGCCCGGGCACTCCGCCGCCCAGCAGATAGTCCCGCCAGAGCCTGCGCAGGCTGGTATCGGCGGGCAGAGCGGCGCAGTCGCCCGTGAAGGGCATGCCGAAGATGTTCCAAACGTCCAGAAACTGCGGGTCGTCCGTGACGTATTGCAGCTCATAATCCGCCGCAAAGCGCCGTATACCGCTGCCCTCTCCGAGCCCGCGGCAGGCCGGGTGCAGCAGCCATGAGTCGCAGACGAAGCGGCTCATGCCGAAAAACTCCCGCGCCCTCTGGTATGAGCTCACGCAGTCCTCATATATGAGCCGGCCGGAGGACGGTATGTGTACATTCAGCGCGGGCGCACTATCGTACTCCACAGGCTCGAACTGCAGCCGCCCGAGCGCAAAGCACTTCAGCTCAAAAAACCGCCAGTGCCAGAACGCGACGGCAGAGCCGTATACGCCGTGCCGAGTCCGGCACTCGCGCGTCTTCCACAGCAAGTCGGCGAAGGAGTCCAGGTATATTTCCCGGGGAATACCGCGCTCGCGGTACTTCTCCCAAGCCGCGTCCAGCAGCGCGATATACGGCAGCATCTTCACCGTGTACTCGTGCTCGCCGAGCGCCCCGGCGAGGCCGGCGAGTTCAGCCAGCCGCGCGCGCATGTCGATGGGCCTGTCCCCGGCGTAATCGGCGCATATCGCCTCTATTATACCACGCACGCGGGCATCTGAAAACGCGGCGGTCATGGCCGTGGAGTAGGCCGCGACCACCGCGTCAGAATAGGGCCAGCGCAAGAGTATTTTTGCTGCGTCCGGCCTCGTCATCAGCCTTTGACGCCGCCGAGCGCTATGCCCTCGACGAACTGCTTCTGCATGAGGCAGTACAGCAGGAAGGGCACGGCGAAGGAGAGCGTCGCCGCCGCCATGGGATAGCCGTAGTTGGTAGCCAGATGGCTCGTGAGCGAGGACGTCGCCACGGTCAGGGTCTGCATCTCGTTCCTGGTCGTGATGATGAGGGGCCAGAGGAACATGTTCCAGGCCGAGTTGAAGGTGAACACCGCCAGGGTCACGCGCGCGGGCTTGACCATGGGCAGCACGACCTGCAAAAATATGCGTATCTCGGAGCAGCCGTCTATCTGCGCGGCCTCGATGAAGTCGTTGGGCACGCCCCTGATGAACTGCCGCATCATGAAGATGCCGAAGGCGCCCACGAGCGGGATGACCAGCGCGACGTAGGTGTTCATCATGTTTGCCTTGCGCATCATGACGTAGAGCGAGATGAACACGACCTGCGTCGGTATCATCATAGTCGCCAGCACCATGTTGAACATGGGCTTCTTGCCCGGGATGGGCTTCTTCTCAAAGCCGTAGGCCATAGTGCAGGAGACGATGTCCACGATGATGACGCTGACGACGACCACGATAAGGCTGTTGAGCAGCGGCTTGCCGAAGTCCTTGTTCACGAAGAGGTAGACATAGTTGGAGAAATCCGTAAAATCTATGTCGTCGAACTTGATGTACATGGTCGAGGTGTGGGCGAAGGACACGCAGATCATGTAGATGAGCGGCACCACGCACATCAGGGCGAAAAGCGACACCAGTACGACGCCGATATAATAGCGCGCGCTTCTTCTGTCCGATTTTGTCATGGCTCAGTCCTCCTTCCCCTCGAAGAACTGCTGCTGGATGAGGTGGATAAACAGTATCACGAGCAGCAGCAGAATGGCTATCGCGCAGGCGTAGCCTATGCGGTAGTCCTGGAATGCGTAGGAATATATGACGTATGCGATCGTAGACGTGGCGTTGAAGGGCCCGCCGCCGGTCAGCTTGTAGACGATGTCGAAGGCCTGGAAGGACCAGATGATACCCAGGGTGACGTTCATGTAGGTGATGGGCTTGAGCAGCGGCGCGGTGATGTGCCAGAACCTCTGCCTCGGCGTGGCGCCGTCGATTATAGAGGCCTCGCGCACGTCCACCGAGACGTTCATGATGCCCGCGTAGAAGATGATGGTGAAGTAGCCCACGCTCTTCCACACCGCGACGATGGAAACGCAGATGAGCGCCGTCTTGGGGTCGCCCAGCCAGTTCATGCCCTTGATGCCGAAGAGGCCCAGAAACTCGTTGATGAGGCCGCCCTTGTCGGCATAGATGATCTCCCACACCGTGGCCGCCGCAACGTAGCTCACCAGCGTGGGGATGAAGATGACGCTGCGCAGGAAGCGCCCGTAGCGGTTGTTCAGGTACTCCGCCAGGAAGTTAGCCACGAACATCGCCAGCAGCGTCTGCAGCGGCACGGTTATGATGACGTAGATGACCGTGTTCCACAGCGCCTTGCGCAGCTGAGAGTTGGTAAACAGCTTCTCGTAGTTCTGCAGCGCGACAAAGGTGGGTGACTGCGCCAGATTGTAGCTCGTGAAGCTGTAGTAGAGGGTCATAAAAATAGGCAATATGCAGAAGGCCAGGATAATCAGCATACCCGGGCTTATGTAGGCTATGCCGTAGGCCGCCTGCCGCCGCATGAGAGGCGAGCGCCGCCTCGCGTTGTTCATACCATTCACCACGCCTTGCAAAGAATAAGGAGAAACCGGGCAAAGTCGTTCTCCGGCCCTGCCCGGTTTCCGGGTCTATGCTGTTACTGCTTTATCTGGTCGTTGTAGTAGGTCATGGTCTCGCTGATGACCTGCTCAGGAGTGAGCTGGCCCATGAGCATGCCCTGGACATTCTGCTGGAAGGTGTCCATGAAGGAGGCGCTGCCCTCGAAGGACGGCACGGCATACATGGCGTCGGCGTAGTCGACGTACATGCTCTGGAACGGCTCGGGCTCGGTGTAGGTGGCGTCGGTGGTCAGGGACGGCATGCCGTAGATCTCAGTGTGGAAATCGTCCATGCACGCTGCGCTGGTGATGTACTTGATGAGCTTGGCAGCCAGGTCGGGCGCCTCGCAGAACTTGCTGATGGCGAGGGAGTCAACGGAGAAGTTGGTGGCGGCGCCGGCCGGGCCCTCGAGCGCGAAGATGCACTCCCAGTTGATGCCCGCGCTGGTGAAGCTGCCGCTGGTGCCGGTGCCCACGATGACTATCGCGGTCTCGCCGTTGGCGAACTTGCCGCCCGGGTCGTCCATGGAGACGGCGCTCTCGTCGAGGATGTCGGCGTCACGCAGCTTCTTGATGAAGTTCAGGGCCTCGAGCGTGGCCTCGCTGTCCATGTTCAGCTCGCCGGTCTCGGTCAGCACGGAGCCGCCGGCCTGGAAGAAGAAGGGCCAGAAGCTGGTCAGCAGCGCGGAAACGCCGTTGGAAGCGCCCCAGGAAGAGGTGAAGGGCATGACATCGGGGTTGGCCTCCTTGAGCGCGAGGCAGACATCATAGAACTCGTCCCAGGTCTTGGGCAGCTCGGTGATGCCCGCGGCCTCGAGCATATCCATGTTGAAGTACATGACGCAGGGGTTGCCCGGCATCATCGGGAAGGTGCACAGCTCGCCGTTGGAGTTGTAAGCGCCCTGCTCCAGATACAGATAGAGGTCATAGTCCTCCTCGGTCAGGTAGGAGTCCAGGGGAACTATCAGGTCGGCGGCGATGATGTCGTAGTATTCGGTGACATAGACGACGTCCGGGCCCTCGGCGGAGAGCAGGCCGGTGTAGATGTTCGTCGCATAGTCGGTCCAGCTCTGAATCTCGACCTTAATGGTGCAGTTGTTCTCAGCCTCGAAAGCGTCAAACTTCTCGTTCCAGAAATCCTCGTCGCTGATGCCGTCGCCGAACTGGTAGACAGGCAGCCAGACGGTCAGCTCGGTGGCAGCGGCGTCGCCGCCCTGGTTGTCGTCCGTGCCGGGAGCGTCGGTCGCGTCGGCAGGCGGCTCGGTCGGGTCAGATGCGGGCGTGCCGC
>CALXEH010000020.1 GCA_944387285.1 uncultured Oscillospiraceae bacterium
GCGGGCGGCGCATCGGGGTCGATGCGCCCTACGGGTGACGGTTTCGCGTTGGGTTTGACGTCGTGCATATCGTTACAAAGGGTCGTCGAGGACGCCGACCCCTACGGGTTGTCTGTTGTTTTACCACAAGCGTAGCCGTAGGGGCGGGGTCGAGGGCGGCCTGCGGGGCGGTTTCGTTGGGTTTTGGGCATGGAAAAACGCCGCTCTTTTTGAGCGGCGTTTTTCACCTTTTCTTCAATCCAATATATGCTGTCCGGTATAGAGCATATAGTACCGGCCCTTTTCTGCCAGGAGGGCTTCGTGGTCGCCCTTCTCCTGTATCTCGCCGTGCTCTATGACCACGATGCAGTTGGAGTTGCGCACCGTCGAGAGCCTGTGGGCTATGACGAACACTGTGCGGCCTTCCATGAGCGCGTCCATGCCGCGCTCGATGTGGCGCTCCGTGCGGGTATCTATCGAGCTCGTGGCCTCGTCCAGCACCATCACCGGCGGGTCGGCCACCGCCGCGCGGGCGATTGCCAGCAGCTGCCTCTGGCCCTGCGACAGGTTCGCGCCGTCGCCTGTCACCATGGTATCATACCCGTCCGGCAGCCTGCGGATGAAGCTGTGCGCGTTCGCGCTCTTCGCCGCCGCGATGCACTCCTCGTCCGTTGCGTCCAGCCGCCCGTAGCGGATATTCTCCATCACCGTGCCCGTGAACAGGTGCGTGTCCTGCAGCACCGAGCCGAGCGAGCGGCGCAGGTCGTCCTTCCTTATATCGCACACGTCGATGCCGTCGTAGGTTATCATGCCCGAGTCTATCTCGTAGAACCGGTTTATCAGGTTCGTGATGGTCGTCTTGCCCGCGCCCGTCGAGCCGACGAAGGCTATCTTCTGGCCGGGGTTTGCGTACACGCTCACATGCTTGAGTATCGGCTTTTCCGGCACATACGAGAAGCACACGTCGTTCAGCCGCACGGCGCCCTTGAGCTCGGTCAGGCAGTAGTCCTCGCCCGGCACGTTCCTCACGCTGCCCCTTATGATATGCAGCGTGCTGCTGCCGTCTCTGTCGGGGTACTTCCAGGCCCAGCCGTGGGCGGCGAGTGCCGCCATGTCCGTGACCTCTGTGACGCTGCCGTCTTTTTCCGCGCGGGCCCAGATGCCCTCCGGCGAGTCCACGTTCGGCGGCAGCATTTTAAGCCGCCCGTCCTCGTGCACCGCCTGGCCGAGTTCCACCGGCGTGCCGTCAGGCTCCACCATCACCGGCACCAGCACCAGCCGTGAGCTGCGCGGCACTTTCCAGGCCCAGGTGTGATAGCGCTCCGCGCCCTTGTTCTCGCTTATCGCCCCGTTCTCGTCCTTCTGCGCGCGCACCAGCGTGACTTTGCCCTCGTCCGTCTCCGGCGGCGTGTCGATTATCTCGAATATCCGCTCCGCGCCTGCCAGCGCCGAGAGCAGCGCCGTCATCTGCTGCGACACCTGGCTCATCGGCTGCGATATCTGACGCCCGAACTGCAGATAGATGGCCAGGCCGCCCAAATCCAGCATCCCGCCGAAGGCGAACAGCCCGCCCACGATGGCCGTCAGCGCGTAGCCTATGTTCATCACGTTGCCCACGATGGGCATCATGGCCGTAGCGTAGAAGTTCGCGTCCTTCGCGACGCCGAAATACGCATCGTTCAGCTTGCCGAACTGCGTCCTTGCCGCGTCCTCGTGCGTGAAGGCCTTCACCACGCGCAGGCCCTCTATCATCTCCTGGATGTTGCCGTTCATCTCGCCCAGCGCCCTCTGCTGCTCCTGATACAGCCGGCGGCTGCGCCCGCCTATCGTCCGTATCGCCAGGAAACTGCCGCCCAGCACCAGCAGCGTTATGAGAAACAGCGGCGGGCAGGTCACGATGAGTATCGCCACGATGCCCACGAACATCAGGCTCGAGGAGAATATCGACACTATGCTCTGCTCGAGCATCTGCTGCACATAGTCAGCGTCGTTGGAAAAGCGGCTCATGAGCTCGCCGTGCGGGTTCCTGTCGAAGAATGACAGGGGCAGCTCCTGCAGCTTGTCGAAGAGCTCGCCGCGCAGCCGGTTCGTGCCCCGGTGCGCCAGCTGAGCCATGATCGCCGACTGCGCATAGGTGCAGGCCGCGCCCACCAGGAACACCGCGGCCATCAGAGCCAGCATTTTGCCCAGGTACAGCAGCTTCTCACTGAGCGTGCCGTCGCCCACCAGGTCGTTCAGCACCGGCTTTATGAGGTACGTCCCCGCAAGGCTCGCGCCCGCGCTCGCCGCCACGCACAGGAAGACTATGACCAGCAGCCACTTCTTCCCGCTTATATAGCCCAGCAGCCTCAGCATCGTCCGGCCCGCGTTCTTCGGCTTCTGATAGCCGCCGCGCGCGCCCGGCCCGCCCCTGCCGGGGCCGCCGTGCCTCTGCCTGTTTTCAGCCATTCTCCATCGCTCCTTCCTGCTGGGACTGGTAGATCTCGCGGTAGATATCGCTCGTCTCCATCAGCTCCTCGTGCGTGCCCTCCGCCGCGATATGGTCGTCGTCCAGCACCACGATCTTGTCCGCATACCGCACCGAGCTTATCCGCTGCGCTATGATGATGACCGTCGTGTCCTTCAGGTTCTCCGAGAACGAGCGGCGTATCTCCGCCTCTGTCGCCGAGTCCACCGCCGAGGTCGAGTCGTCCAGTATCAGTATCGCCGGGTGCCTCAGCATCGCCCGCGCGATGCACAGCCGCTGCTTCTGGCCGCCCGAGACGTTCACGCCGCCCTGCTCCAGCCAGGTATCGAAGCCCTGCGGCATCGCCTCGATGAAGTCCAGCGCCTGGGCGTCCTTCGCCGCGCGGCGTATCTCCTCCTCCGTAGCGTCCGCGCGGCCCCAGAGCAGGTTCTCGCGCACAGTGCCCGAGAACAGCACGTTCGTCTGCAGCACCATGCCTATCCGCGACCGCAGCTCGGCCAGCGGGTAGTCGCGCACGTCCACGCCGTCCACCAGCACCTGGCCCGCCGTCACGTCGTAGAAGCGCGGGATGAGGTTCACCAGCGTCGATTTGCCCGTGCCCGTGCCGCCCACGATGGCCACGAACTGGCCCGGCTCCACCGTGAGGTCTATGCCGTGCAGCACGTCGTCGCCCGTGCCCGCGGCGCTGTACTTGAAGCTGACGTTCTTGAACTCCACCCTGCCGCGGCTCTCGGGCAGCTCGCGCTCATGGCTCTCGGGCGAGTCGGAGATGTCCGGCTCGGCCTCAAGCACCTCGATGACACGCCTCGCGCAGGCCACGGCCCTCGTCAGCATCAGCAGGCACATGCCCACCATCAGCACGCTCATCAGCACCTGCACGATATACGAGAAGAAGGCATACAGCTCGCCGGGCAGCAGCTCGCCCTTCGCCACAAAGCCGCCGCCGAACCACATGACGCCCAGTATCGACGCATACATCGACAGCATCATGATGGGGCTTATCATTATGACGCGCATGACCGCGGCGAGGCCCGCGTCGCGCAGCTCGTCGTTTGACTTTTTGAACTTCTTGCGCTCAAAGTTGCCGCGCACGAAGGCCTTGACCACGCGGATGGCCACGAGGTTCTCCTGCACCGTGTCGTTCAGGGCGTCTATCTTCTGCTGGAACCTTGTGAACAGCTCCTCGCAGGCCCGCATGATGAGCCAGAGCAGCAGGCACATGACCGGGATGACCACCACGATGACCAGCGTCAGCCGCGCATTCATCACGAGGCAGACCACCAGCGCCGACAGCAGCTGCACCGGCGCGCGCACCAGCATGCGCAGGCACATCATCACCGTCATCTGTATGGAGTTCACGTCGTTCGTCAGCCGCGTTATGAGCGAGGCCGAGGAAAAGCGGTCTATGTCCGCAAACGAGAAGTCCTGTATCTTGTCGAACATGGCCCCGCGCAGGTTGCGGCCGAAGCCCTGGCTCGCCACGGCCGCCGTCTTCGCCGCCGTCATGCCGCTGTACAGCGACAGCACCGACAGCGCCAGCATGCCCAGGCCCGCCTTCCAGATGAAGCTCATGCCGCCCTCGCCGTTTATGCCCACGTCGATGATGTCCGCCATGAGCAGCGGCAAAAACAGCTCGCACAGCGCCTCGATGAAGATGAACACCGGGGCCTTCACCGCTTCCTTCTCAAAGCCCTTTATATAATGAGAGAGCTTCTTTATCATGCTCCCGCCTCCTTGCCTGCCAGCTTCCTCAGATTCTCCGTTATCCGCTCAAAGCAGCCCGAGACCTCTTCCAGCTCCGACTGTGTGAAGCCCGCGTACATGGCCTCGTCTACCTCCGCGAACACCTCCACATACCTGCGCGCCACCTCGCGGCCCTTTTCCGTTATGCGTATCCGCTTCTTGCGCATGTCGTCCGCGCCCGCCTCGCGCTCGATGCAGCCCTGGCGCTCCAGCGCCTTCACCGCCGAGGTCACCGAGGCCGGCGCTATCCTCAGCCGCTCCGACAGCTCCTTCTGCGTCGGCAGTCCGCCGTCCCATCCGCCGCGCGCCAGCAGGAACAGCACAAAGGGATGCCCATATTCCCGCAGCCCGTGCCGCTCCAGCATCGCGTCCATCGCCGCCCTGTGCGCCGCATGCAGCATACGGAACCGCCAGGCCGGCGTCATCTGTACCGGGCCCTCATTCTCCAACCAGTCCGTCATGTCCGCCTCCATTAATTAGCCTTCTAATAATTAGCCTTCTAACTATATGCCTGATAAATAATACAGCGCCGCCTGTGAAAAGTCAACAGGCGGCGCTGTGAATCTTTTATGAATTTTCCTGAGCCTTATTTCTCGACCTCGAGCTTGAGCTCGACGTTCAGCGCGCGCAGGGCGGCACGCATCTTGGGCAGGTCGGCAAGGGCCATGGCCTGGCGCAGGTCGTCGTCGGGGACGAAGCGGCAGTAGGTGTGGCAGAAGGCCTCAAAATTGCTCTTCGTCTTCGGCCCCAGCTTCTTTGCGAACACGACAAGGCCGATGACCACGCCGCCGGCAAAGCACAGCGTCAGGTACAGCGCCGCGAAGTGCACCACCACAAAGCCCAGGCCCACGCAGATGGCGAGCCAGATGATGACCGAGATGGTGTTCAGCCGGTTCGCGCCCGTCGGGGCGAAGACCTGCTCGCCCGCCTTGCCGAACTTCGCTATGAGCGGGTAGGCCACGGTGAAGTTGAAGATAAGCTGTCTCAGGCAGATGTAGAAGTAAAACCAGCCGCCCACAAACATGAGCGCGCCGTACATGATTTTCATTTCCATAGTACCAGACCTCCAAAACCAGCTTTCGACATTCTATCACATTTTTCCTGAACTTGCAAGGCCCGGCGCTCAGAACAGGGTCATTTGGCTCTCCTCCGGCATGTCGCCGAGGGCGCCTATGCTTTTGAGCTGTTCCAGGTGCGCCTGGCTGACCTTGGGGCAGGCCAGGGACAGCTCCTCCACCGAGATGAACTGCCTGCTGCCTGCGCGGCAGGCTACCAGGTCGTTCGCCGCCGCAAGGCCCAGGCCGGATATCGCCACGAAGGGCGGCCTCAGCCGGCGCTCGTCAGCTATCAGGAACTTCACCGCGTCGCACTCGTACAGCTCCATCGGCGCAAAATCAAAGCCGCGCATGTAGAACTCGTACACCGCTTCCAGCGTCGTCAGCAGGTCGTCTTCCTTCGCCGTCGCGTCGGATTTGCCGCGTATCTCGTTTATCTTCCGGCGCACGAAGTCCTTGCCCTTGAGCATCATGCCCGCGTCAAAGGCGTCCTTCTGGCTGCGCCTGTAGAAATACGCGCTGTAGAACTCCAGCGGCCGGTGTACCTTGAACCAGGCTATCCTGAACGCCATCATCACATAGGCCACCGCATGCGCCTTCGGGAACAGGTACTTTATCTTCCGGCAGGAGCCGATATACCAGTCCGGCACGCCCGCGTCGTGCATCTCCTTTTCCGCGCCCTCCGGCAGGCCCCGGCCCTTGCGCACCGACTCCATGATCTTGAAGCTCCGCTTGTCCGGCATGCCCTTTGAGATCAGGTACAGCATGATGTCGTCCCGGCAGCCTATCGTCTCCTTGACGCTCGCCGTGCCGGAGAGGATGAGCTCCTTCGCGTTGCCCAGCCACACGTCCGTGCCGTGCGAGAAGCCCGACAGCCGCACCAGGATGTCGAACTGCTCCGGCTGCGTGTCCACCAGCATCTGCCGCGTGAAGCCCGTGCCGAACTCAGGTATGCCGATGGTGCCCGTCTTGCCGATTATCGGGTCGTCGTCGCCCAGGCCCAGCGGCTCCGGGCTCTTGAATATCCGCATCGTCTCCGGGTCGTCCAGCGGTATCTCGCGCACGTTCACGCCCGTCATGTCCTCGAGCATCTTCAGCATCGTCGGGTCATCGTGGCCCAGCTCGTCCAGCTTGAGCAGGTTGTCCTCCATGCTGTGGTATTCAAAGTGCGTCGTGATTATCCCGCTGTCCGGGTCGTCCGCCGGGTGCTGCACCGGGCAGAAGTCCTCGACCTCCATGTCCTGCGGTATGACCACCAGGCCGCCCGGGTGCTGGCCCGTCGTGCGCTTCACGCCCACCAGGCCCATCGCCAGCCGCGCCTCCTCCGCCTTCGAGACCTGGCGGCCGCGCTCCTCAAGGTAGTTCTTGACGTAGCCGAAGGCCGTCTTCTCCGCCAGCGTGCCTATCGTGCCCGCGCGGAAGACGTGGTCGGAGCCGAACAGTTCTTCCGTGTACTTGTGCGCCCTGGCCTGATACTCACCCGAGAAGTTCAGGTCTATATCCGGCACCTTGTCGCCGCCGAAGCCCAGGAAGGTCTCGAAGGGGATGTCGAAGCCCTCCTTCTTCATCTTCTCGCCGCAGTCCGGGCAGGCCTTGTCCGGCATGTCCGCGCCGCAGCCGTAGCCCGCGCCCGACTCAAAATCCGTGTGGTGGCACTTCGGGCAGACATAGTGCGGCGGCAGGCTGTTCACCTCCGTTATGCCCGACATGTACGCCACGATCGACGAGCCCACGCTGCCCCGGCTGCCCACCAGGTAGCCGTGCGCGTTCGAGTCCGCCACCAGCTTCTGCGCCGACATGTAGATGACGTCGTAGTGCCGCGAGAGGATGTCGCCCAGCTCCGTCTCCACGCGCTTCGTCACGATCTCAGGCGGGTTTTCGCCGTAGATCTCGTGCATGCGGCCGTAGACCAGCTCCTTGAGTATCTCCGCCGAATTCTCTATCTTCGGCGGGAACAGGCCGTCCGGCAGCAGCTTTATCTCCTCGCACATGTCCGCTATCCGGTTCGGGTTCGTCACCACCGCGTCGTAGCAGGTGCGCCGGCCGAGGTACGCGAATTCCTCGAGCATCTCCTCCGTCGTGCGGTAGTACAGCGGGTTTTCCCGGTCCGCGTCCGAAAACTTGCGCGAGGCCTGCAGTATGCGGCGGTAGATCTCGTCCTTCGGGTCGAGGAAGTGTACGTCGCCCGTAGCGACCAGCGGCTTTTCCAGCTCCGCCGCCAGCCGGGCCACGCGCCGGTTCAGGTCGCGCAGGCCCTCGTCGTCACGCACTGTGCCGTTTTCCACCAGGAAGCGGTTGTTCGCCAGGGGCATGACCTCTATGTAGTCGTAAAACGAGGCTATCTTCCTCAGCTCGGCGCCCGGCGCGCCGCGCAGTACCGCGTCGAACACCTCGCCCGCCTCGCAGGCCGAGCCTATCAGCAGGCCCTCACGGTGCCGCTCGAGCAGGCTGCGCGGGATTATCGGGTTGCGGCTGTAATGCTCCAGATACGAGGCCGAGATGAGCTTATACAGGTTCTTCAGCCCCGTCTTGTTCCGCACCAGCAGGCAGATGTGCCGCACCTTCTTCGAGCCGCCGCCCGCCAGCTTGTGCAGTACGCCGTCTATGTCCGAGACCCGCTCCGCACCGTGGCTCTGCAGCATCGGGATGAACTTCTCCATCATCCGCGCCACGACCTCCGCGTCGTCAAAGGCCCGGTGGTGGTTGAACTCCGGCAGGCCCAGGTGCTTCGAGACGATGTCCAGCTTGTGCCGCTTCAGCTCCGGCAGCAGCCGCTGCGAGAGCACCAGCGTGTCAAGCACCACCGGGCTGAACCTTATCCGGCTCCGCTCGCAGGCCGCCGCCATGAAGCCCGTGTCAAAGCTGGCATTGTGCGCGATTATCGGCCGGTCGCCCACGAAGTCCAAAAAAGCGCGCATCGCCTCCGCCTCCGAGGGCGCGCCCGCCACGTCGCTGTCCCGTATGCCCGTCAGCTCCGTGATGTTCGCCGGTATCGGCATCTTCGGGTCAACAAAGGTGCTGAACTTCGCCTTCACTTCGCCGCCCCGGAACAGCACCGCGCCTATCTCCGTCAGCCTGTCCGTCATCGCAGAAAGCCCCGTCGTCTCCACGTCAAAGGCCACGAACTCGCAGTCGAGCAGGTTCCCGCACCTGCCGCGCACCGCGGGACGTTCCTCAAGATCGTTTACATAATACCCTTCCAGGCCGTAGATGATCTTGACGCCGTATTTCTTGCCGAACTTGGACATCTCCGGGAAGGCCTGCGCCGTGCCGTGGTCGGTCACCGCTATCGCCCTGTGGCCCCAGTACGACGCGCGCTTGACGGCCTTCTCTATGTCCGTGAGCGCGTCCAGCGTCGAGTAGCGCGTGTGCAGGTGCAGCTCCACGCGCTTTTCCTTCGCCTCGTCCGGCCTTATGTCCGGTTCGCCGAGGATTATCGAGTACGGCTCGAGCACCATGTCGTTGTCGAACTTGTTATAGGTCACGCGGCCGCGGACTATGAGCGTCTGCCCCGCCTTTATCTTCCCGAGTACCGCGGCGTCCTCCGTCTTGTCGAAGAACTTGTTCACACGGATACTGCCGGTATAATCCGTCATGTCGAAGGACAGCACCGAGGCCCCGCGCTTTTGTATCTCGCGGTTGTTCACGGCGAAGACCTCGCCCTTCACCGTCACCGTGCCGCTCTCGAGGTTTATCTCGCCCATGCTCGCAAGCTTCGGCTCCTTGAGGCCCTTGCCGTAGAGCAGCTTTGACGCCTGCTTGTCCGAGTGCGCGTAGTCGGCGTCTATCTTCACGGAGAAAAAGCCGAATTCCTCCGCCAGCTCCTGCTCTATCAGCTCCAGCTCCTGCGGCGCAGGCATGCGGGCAAAGCTGGCCTCGACCCGCATCGTATATGCGTCCTCGTCCACCGTAGCGGCGCTCACCGTGGCCTTGTCCAGCCCGCCGCACATCCCGGACAGGCCCTCACAGCCCGGGAACAGCTCCAAAAAACCCAGGCTCTTTCCGCTCATTCCCCCGCCTCGCTCTCTATAAGCTCCATCAGCGCCGCGCACAGCTCGTGCTCCGGCACCTTCCGCACTATCTCGCCCTTGCGGAACAGCAGGCCGCAGCCCTTGCCGCCCGCCACGCCGTAGTCGGCCTCCCGCGCCTCGCCCGGGCCGTTCACCACGCAGCCCATCACCGCCACCGTGATGTCCCGGTCAAGGCCCCGGAGCCGCTCCTCCACCTCCTGCGCCAGGCCGATGAGGTCTATCTCCGTCCGGCCGCAGGTCGGGCAGGACACAAAACGCACGCCGCCCCGCTTCAGGCCCGCCGCCTTGAGTATCTCCACGCCCGCGCGCACTTCCTCCACCGGGTCCGCCGTCAGCGAGACCCGTATCGTGTCGCCTATGCCCTCCATCAGCAGCGCGCCTATGCCCACCGCCGACTTAATCACCCCGCCGTAGGCCGTACCCGTCTCCGTCACGCCCAGATGCAGCGGGTACGGCAGCTCCCGCGCCGCCAGCCGGTACGCCTCTACCGTCAGCGGCACCGAGGACGCCTTCATCGACAGCGCGATGTCGTCGAACCCGCAGTCGTTGAGCAGTTTTATATGCCCCTTCGCCGACTCCAGCATCGCTTCCGCCGTCGGGTGCCCGTACTTCGCCAGGAGCGGCTTTTCCAGGCTGCCGCCGTTCACGCCTATGCGTATCGGTATGTTATGTAAACCGCACTCCCTCGCGACCTTGGCCACGTTCTCGGGTTCGCCGATATTGCCGGGGTTTATGCGGATCTTGTCCGCGCCGCGCTGCGCGGCCTCGACGGCGAGCTTGTAGTCGAAGTGGATATCGGCCACGATGGGCAGGCTCGAGCGCTCTTTTATGGCGGAGATGGCCCGGGCGGCCTCCATATCCGGCACGGCGAGGCGGACGATATCGCAGCCCGCCGCCGCAAGCGCGGATATCTGCCGCAGCGTGGCGTCCACGTCCTGGGTCTTGGTGCAGCACATCGACTGAACTGAAACAGGGGCGCCGCCTCCCACGGCGACGCCTCCTACCTTTATTTTTCTGGTTTTTTCCCTCGTGGTCATGTTATCAGCCTCGCAATATCGTTATACATGACGTAGGCCGAGAGCCCCAGCAGCAGCACCATGCCCGCCGCGTGGACATAGCCCTCGTACCTCGCCGGGATGCGCCGCCTTGTGAGCAGGTGCACCAGGCCGTTGAGCAGCAGGAAGAATATCCGCCCGCCGTCCAGCGCGGGCAGCGGCAGCAGGTTCATGACCGCGATGTTCACGGCCACCAGCGCGCCCAGGTAGGCGATATCCGACAGCGCCATCTTCGTCGATTCCGCGCTCTGCCCCACGTCGTTTATGAGGTCGACGATGCCGACCGGCCCGGCCAGCTCATCCACGCCCACCGTGCCCGCTACGAGGTCGGAGAGCGCGAACCACACCGTCCGCACGAAATCAATCGTATTATACCACGAATATTTCAGCGTCGTCCACAGGTTCGCCTCCTCTATGCCGAAGGAAAAGCCGTACATCAGGCCCGAATAGCCCTCGTACTCCTGGGGCGTGAGCTTGAAGTCCTCGAACTTTATCTTCTCGCCGTCGCGGATGACCACCACGTCGTGCGTCGTGCCGCCGCGCGAGAGTATCGTCGTCACGTTCGAGGCGAAGTATATCCTGTGCCCGTCGATGGAGTAGATCTCGTCGCCGACCTGCAGGGCGTTCTCGCCCTCGTAGGGGCAGCCGTCCACGAAGTCCGCTATGACCGGCGAGTAGAAGCCCGCCGCGCTCGAGTAGAGTATGAGCACGATGAGGAAGCCCAGCAGGAAGTTCATGAAACTGCCCGCCACGAGGATGATGAAACGCTTCCAGCCCGGCTGGCAGGTGAAGCTGCGCGGGTCGCCCGTATCCTCGTCCTCGCCCTCCATGGCGCAGTAGCCGCCTATGGGCAGGCAGCGCAGGGAATACAGGGTCTCGCCCTTGCGCTTTTTGAATATCGCCGGGCCCATGCCTATGGCGAACTCGTTCACCTTCACGCCCAGCAGCTTTGCCGCCGAGAAGTGGCCGAATTCGTGTATCGCTATCAGGATGCCGAAAAAAATGATCGCGAGGATAATATACATCAGGAAATACGCTCCCTTACAAATGCGCGGGCCGCCGTGTCCGCCGCGAGTATGTCCTCGAGCGAGGGCTCCGCAATGAAATCTATGCTGCCGAGAGCCGCGGCAACACAGTCGTATATCTCATTATACCCCAACCGGCGCGCCAAAAACAGCGCCACCGCCGCCTCGTTCGCCGCGGACAGCACCGCCGGGGCCGTGCCGCCCCGTTTCGCGCAGTCCATCGCCAGCGCCAGGCAGGGCAGTTTCTCATAGTCCGGCTTCAAAAAGTGCAGGCCCGACAGCGCCGTCATATCCAGCCGCGCCGAGGCCGACTCGCAGCGCTCCGGCCAGGTCAGCGCGTACTGTATGGGCAGGGCCATGTCCGGCACGCCCAGCTGCGCTATCACTGTGCCGTCCACCAGCTCCACCGCCGAGTGCACCACGCTCTCGGGGTGGATGAGCACCTCTATGTCCTCAGGCCGCGCCGAGAACAGGTGCATCGCCTCGATAAACTCCAGGCCCTTGTTCATCATCGTCGCCGAGTCAACGCTTATCTTCGCGCCCATCGACCAGTTGGGGTGCTTCACGGCCTGCTCGGGCGTCACGCCCGCCGTCTGCTCGCGGCTCCAGCCCCGGAAAGGCCCGCCCGAGCCCGTCAGCAGTATCCGCCGAAGCTCTCCGGCTCTGCCGCTTAGACACTGGAATATGGCCGAATGTTCCGAGTCCACCGGCACTATCTCCGCGCCCGTCTCGCGCGCCCGGCGCATCACCACCGTGCCTGCGCACACCAGCGTCTCCTTGTTCGCCAGCGCTATGCGCTTTTTCGCCTCTATCGCCGCGAGCGTGGGGCGCAGGCCGACCGCGCCCGACACCGCCGTCACCACGCAGTCCGCGCCCTCCAGCGACGCCGCCTCGATGAGCCCCGCCTCGCCCGGCGGGCCGACGGTCACGCCCGTGCCCTCCAGCTCCGCACGCAGCCGCTCGCTCGCGTCCTTGTCGAAGGCCGAGACATATTCCGGCCTCAGGACCTTTATCTGCTCCATGAGCAGCCCGATATTCTTATTCGTGGTCAGGGCCGCGGCCTTGATGCCCAGCCTCCTGCACACTTCCACGCTCTGGCGGCCTATGCTGCCCGTCGAGCCGAGGATGACGACCTTATCCACCATTTCACGCACCTCAGGCCATGAAAATAAACATGTACAACATATACGCCGGCGCGACGAAGAGCACGCTGTCGAACCTGTCCAGCACCCCGCCGTGGCCGGGGAAGATCGTGCCGTAGTCCTTTATCCCGAACTCGCGCTTCACGACGGAAAAGCTCAGGTCGCCCAGCTGGCCGAAGAGGCTGCCCGCGACGCCCATCAGGAGGATGTTCCCCCAGCCGAGGTCGAGCTGGAACCAGGTCTTCACCACGAGGTGGAACACCACCATGCCCGCCACGCTGCCCGCAAAGCCGCCGATGCAGCCCGCAACGGTCTTGTTCGGGCTGACCGCCGGGGCCAGCTTGCGCTTTCCAAAGGCCCGGCCCGCGAAAAACGCGCCGGTATCGCTCATGAACGCGCCGATAAAGGGCGTGAGCACTATCGCCGGCGAGACGCCGCGCAGTATCACAAGGCAGGCAAAGCCCGCGGCTATACCCGTCGCGGCGAAAAGCCCGGCCATGGCGGTCCTGAAGCTCAGCTGCCGCTGCCTGCCGTGACTCATCACGGCCATGGCGAAGGTATACACCACCGCGATAAAGCAGGCGGCGGCCATATACAGCCCCGGATTGGGCGTCCAGCCCTCGCCCAGGCCGATATTCGTGCACATCCAGGCCGCGATGACCGGCATGAGCCACAGGAGCTTCCACTCGTCCTGTCCGACTGCGTGCATCAGCTCGTAGCAGCCCACGGCCGCCAGCAGCGCGCACAGCACCGCCGTCGCCCAAACGGGCGCCGCCAGCAGCACCAGCAGCAGCGCGGGTATGCCCAGCGCCGCCACGATAAGTCTCTGCTTCATTTCTTTATCCCACCAAACCTTCTGTCGCGCCGCCGGTACTCCTCCAGCGCCGCGTCTATGTCCTCAGGCGTGAAGTCCGGCCAGAGCACGTCCGTGAAAATGAGCTCCGAATACGCCGACTCCCACATGAGGAAGTTCGACAGCCGCATCTCCCCGCCCGGGCGGATGACCAGGTCCGGGTCGGGTATGCCCGCCGAAAACATGTAGTTTGAAAAGCCGGCCTCGTCTATCTTCCCGACCCTGCCGGCCTTGTAGTCCTCCGCGTAGCGCATCGCGGCGCGCACGATCTCGTCGCGCCCGCCGTAGTTGAGGCACACGTTCGCCTGGAAGCCCTCGTAGCGCGTCGATATCTCCGCCGTCTCGTCAATGAGCTGCCTCAAGTCCTCCGACAGCACCGCCGGGTCGCCAAGTATCTTGAGCTTTATGTGGTCGCGCTCCATCGTCTCCACCGACTCGCGCAGGTACTTGCCCAGCAGGTTCATTATCGCCGTGACTTCCTCGGGCGGGCGCTTCCAGTTCTCCGTCGAGAAGGCGTACACCGTCAGGTACTCGATGCCTATGTCCTTGCAGTAGGTCGCTATGCGCCGGAAGGTCTCCGCGCCCGCGGCGTGGCCCGCCGTGCGCGGCAGGCCGCGCTTTTTCGCCCAGCGGCCGTTGCCGTCCAATATGATGGCAATGTGGCGGGGGAGCCGGGCCTCGCCCGTCTCCTCCGCCTTCTTAGTCCTGAATATGGC
The DNA here is from genome assembly GCA_944387285.1 of uncultured Oscillospiraceae bacterium. Lineage (GTDB taxonomy): Bacteria > Bacillota > Clostridia > Oscillospirales > Oscillospiraceae > Scatomorpha. The sequence continues at coordinate 14,067 of CALXEH010000020.1, forward strand.
CATGTCCTTATATCTCGAAGAGCTCTTTTTCCTTCTTCTCGGCGATCTTGTCGATCTCCTTTATCCAATCGTCCGTCAGCTTCTGCATGTCCTTCTCGGCGATCTTGTAGTCGTCCTCCGTTATCTCCGAGGCCTTCTTCTGCGCCTTGAACTTGTCCATCGCGTCGCGGCGGATGTTCCTGACGGCGACCTTCGCGTCCTCGGCGTACTTCTTCACCTGCTTGGCCAGCTCCTTGCGGCGCTCCTCCGTCAGCTGCGGGAACACCAGGCGGATGCTCCTGCCGTCGTTCTGCGGGTTGATGCCCAGGTCGGACGCCAGGATCGCCTTCTCTATCGCCTTGAGCGTCGAGGCGTCCCAGGGCTGGATGAGCAGGCTGCGCGGGTCGGGCGTCGATATCGTCGCTATGCCCTGTATCGGAGTCGGCGTGCCGTAGTACTCCACCTGTATCTGGTCGAGCACCGCCGCGTTCGCACGGCCGGCGCGCACGGAGGCAAAGCTCGTCGAGAGCAGCTCCGAGGTCTTCTTCATTTTCGCTTCAAATTCTTCATATCCCTTGGCCATGACAGTTCCTCCTGTTACTTTACTTTTTTACTACCGTGCCGACCTTCTCGCCCAGCACGGCGCGGACGATGTTCTCCGGGTCCTTCAGCGCGAATACGATCACCGGGATGTCATTATCCATGGACAGGCTCGTCGCCGTCGTGTCCATGACCGCGAGATGCTGCGCGAGCACCTCGTCATAGCTTATCTTGTCGTACTTCACGGCGCTCTCATCTATCCTCGGGTCAGCCGAGTACACGCCGTCTATGTTCTTCGCCAGCAGGATGGCGTCGGCCTCTATCTCAGCCGCGCGCAGCACCGCCGCCGTGTCCGTCGAGAAATACGGGCTGCCAGTGCCGCAGGCGAACAGCACCACCCGGCCCTTCGCCAGGTGCCGCATCGCCCGCAGGCGGATATACGGCTCCGCTATCGAGCGCATCTCGATGGCCGTCTGCACCCGCACGTCCACGCCGTGCTGCTCCATCACGTCCGCCACCGCAAGGCAGTTCATCACCGTCGCCAGCATGCCCATGTGGTCGGCACGGGTACGCTCTATCTTCCCCTCGCCGTCCTTCACTCCGCGCCAGAAGTTGCCGCCGCCTATCACGACGCCAACTTCCACGCCCATGTCCACGCACTTCTTGACCGCCTCGCAGACGCTGCCTATCACGCCGAAATCCAGGCCGCTGTGCTTCTCCCCTGCCAGCGCCTCGCCGCTTATCTTCAGCAGCACGCGCTTGTACACCGGAGTGTCCATCCCCATCACCTCATGTACCGTTTATTTTAATAGCTTCCGGCCCCGCTTAAAAGGCCGAATTTGTAAATTTTCTTATCCGACCTATTTTACCACAGCCCGCACCGCCTTGTAAATGACAATCTCCGCGAGCGCGCGGGTGTATGCTTTGTCCGTGGAGACAATTTACCTTGACAGCCTCTTTGCGCTGAACGCCATCATAGATTATTTCCTGCTGCTGTGCTCGGCAAAGGCCGCCGGGGCCGTCATACGCCGGCTGCGCCTCGCCCTCGCCGCCGTGCTGGGCGGGCTATGGGCCGTCGCCTGCGTCCTGCCGGGCTTCGATTTCCTGCGCCTTGCGCCCATGAAGCTCCTGCCCGCCTTATTCATGGCCCTCATCGCCTTCGGCGGCGAGAGGCGCCTCGCGCGCTGTCTCGTCATCTTCCTCGGCGTCTCCGCGGCCTTCGGCGGCGCCGCCTGGGCCGCCTCCATGCTCGCAGGCGGCGGCATGTACGCCGGGCGAGTCTACCTGCCCGTCTCCATGCGCGTGCTCGTGCTCTCCTTCGCCCTGTGCTATGCCGCGGTCAGCCTGGTCTTCCGCCGCATCGGCAAGCGGCCCGAGCGCGAGCTGCTCACGCTGGAAGTCACGCTGCGCGGCAGGAGCCTTGCGCTCCGCGCCCTGCGCGACACAGGCAACGGCCTGTGCGACCCCGTCTCCGGCCGCGACGCCGCCGTCGCCGAGCTCGACGCCCTGCGGCCGCTGCTGCCCGAGCTCCAAGGCCGCGCCTTCACCGACGCCGCCGCCCTGTTCGGTGAGTTATCCGCCCTCGACGGGCTCCAGGGCCGCGTGACGCTCCTGCTCTACTCCGCCCTCGGCACGCGAAGCGGGCTGCTCGCCGCGCTCAGGCCAGACTCCGCCGCGCTCGACGGCCGGCCCGCAGACATACTCGTCGGGCTCTATCCCGGCCGGCTCTCGCAGGACGGGGATTATGAGGCAATTTTCTGATTTGTAAAGGAGGATGCTCAATGTCAGTATTCATCAGGCTCCGGCTGCTCTTCCTGCGCCTTCGGCTGCGGCTGTGCCGGCCGCGCATCCACTACATAGGCGGCAGCGACACCCTGCCTCCGCCCCTGCCCCGCGACGAGGAGGAGGCCGCTATCCTCGCCCTGTCCGAGGGCGACGAGGCCGCAAAGCAGCTGCTCATCGAGCACAACCTCCGCCTCGTCGTCTACATCGCACGCCGCTTCGAGAACACCGGCATCAACCTCGAGGACCTGGTCTCCATCGGCAGCATCGGGCTCATCAAGGCAATCAACACCTTCAAGGCCGCCAAAAGCATCAAACTCGCCACCTACGCCTCCCGCTGCATCGAGAACGAGATACTCATGTACCTGCGCAAGTGCGGCAGCCAGAAGGCCGAGGTCAGCTTCGACGAGCCGCTCAACACCGACTGGGACGGCAACGAGCTGCTGCTCTCCGACATCCTCGGCACCGACGGGCAGGAGATAGTCCGCCCGCTCGAGGACGACGCAGACCGCGAGATGCTGCACCGGGCCATATCCATGCTCGCCGAGCGCGAACGCCAGATCATCCTCATGCGCTTCGGCTTCCTCGGCGGCACCGAGTACACGCAGAAGGAGGTCGCCGACATGATGGGCATCTCCCAAAGCTACATCAGCCGCCTGGAAAAACGCATAATCGCCAGGCTGCACCGCGAAATGCTCCGGCAAATGCAGGTTTGAGACCCATTTCCCCCTTCGCCTCCCGGCGTTTTGCAAAATGCCGGGAGGCCTTTTTGCGCGCCCCGGCGAGGTGCGGAGCCGCCGCGTCCGGGCGGGGGTGGAACCCCGCCCCTACATGGGTCGGTGCGTTGCCGCAGGGGCGGTGCGTGCCCGGGCGAAAGGGCCGTCGAGGACGCCGGCCCCTACGGCCGGCCTGTCGTTTTGCCGCAGCGGTTAACATCGTTCATTTCTTATAAGCGGAGCTGAAAAACAAGCAAGCGGATAATAACAAATCAGAGCCGGGCGCCCGTTTTGGACGCCCGGCTCCATTGCTGGGAGGAAAAAAGTATGGGTGTTCAGTTCCCTGCGAGGTCGCCGGCGGCCTTTATCTTTACGCGGTTGGTATTGCCCGCGTAGTAGGCCAGAGGCACGTCCTCGACCTCGATGATCTCGACGGTCTCGCGGATGGCGCCCGCGGCGACGGCGAGGTCGATGGCCTCGGCCTTGGCCTGCTCGAGGGCCTTGTCGCGCGGGACCTCGTCGTAGTTTATGAGCTTTTCAAAGGTGCCGCTGACCTTGGATATTGCCGAGCCTATGGCGTTCGCGCAGCCGAAGTGGTCGGGCTTCACGACAGCCGCCGCGCCCGCCAGCTTCTCCGGCAGCACGATGGAGCCGCCGCCGACGAGGATGACGTCGCTGTCCGCGCTCGAGACCTTCATGGAGTCGATGGCGTCCTCGACCAGCGTGCCGATGGCCTCGAGGGCCTTCTTCGCCAGCTCCTCCGGGATGTGCGCGACTTTGGACGGGTCGCCCAGCTCGAACATGCCCAGCCTCACGGCCACGTCCGTGGCGGTGAGCGTGTCGCCGCCGAAGACCAGGGCCTTGCTGGTTATCTCATAGCCCACGCTGTCCGGGCCGACGGTGACGCTGCCGTCCGCGTGCTCGCGCACGATGGAGCCGCCGCCGAGGCCGATGGAGACCACGTCCGGCATGCGGAAGTTGGTGCGCACGCCGCCTATCGTGACCGCCACGCTCGACTCGCGCGGGAAGCCGTTCTGGATGACGCCCAGGTCCGTGGTCGTGCCGCCGACGTCGATGACTATGGCGTTCTGCAGGCTGCTCAGGTAGCTCGCGCCGCGGATGGAGTTAGTCGGGCCGCAGGCGACGGTGAGTATCGGGTAGCGGCGCGCGTGCTCCATGGTCATGAGCGTGCCGTCGTTCTGGCTGAGGTAGACGTCCGCGTTCGTGATGCCCTCGTCGGCCAGGCTCTGGGCAAAGCCCTCGGTGAAGCGTTCCGCGACCTTCCAGAGCGCGGCGTTGAGGATGGTGGCGTTCTCGCGCTCGATGAGGCCCATGGAGCCGATCTCGCTCGAGATGGAGACGTGTACGTCCTCGCCCATGACCTCGTGGCAGAGCTTCGCGGCCTCGAGCTCGTGGTCGTTGCGCACGGTGGAGAACACGCAGGAGATGGCTATGGATTTGACGCCCTTCTCCTTCATCTCGAGGAAGAAGGCCTTCGCAGCCTCGGAGTCGAATGGCGCGAGCTGCTTGCCGTCGTACTCGAAGCCGCCGCCTATGACGGCGCTGCCGACGGCGATCTTGCTGATGTCCTCAGCCCAGTCCACCATAGGCGGGATGCCGAGCGTGGCGGGCGCGCCTATGCGGAGTATGCCGATGGGCGCGAGGTTCTTGCGCTCGACGATGGCGTTCGTGCACTGGGTGGTGCCCAGCATGGCCTGCCTTATCTGGCTGCGGTCCACGCCCGACTGCGCCAGCACGGTGCGCAGGGCGGCGAGGATGCCGTCATATATATCGCCGGTGGTCGGGCACTTGATGTCTGCCACGACGTTCAGGTTTTCGTCTATCAGTACGGCGTCGGTATTCGTGCCGCCGACGTCTATGCCGAGCTTATACATTCAGGCACACCTCCTTGCAGCGTTCCTCGAGCGGGATGTAGTCCGTGTCCACGCCGAAGTAGCGCGGGCCGACCAGCTCTATGCCGGCCTCGCAGCGCCACATCTCAAAGCAGCGCAGGCCGAGGACAATGACGCGCTTGCCGTATTTGAGCGCGTCCGTCGTGACGGGTGCAAAGGTCTCGGTGTCCACGAGGCAGATGAGGTCCGGCGTCGTGGCTACGAGCTTGCCGTCCACCTCTGCGGTGAGGTTTTCGTTCTGGAACTCGACGGCGGCCTTGCGGCCCTTGCACTCGCCGGTGCCCTCAAGTACCACGCGGCCGAAGTTGAAGCCGGCGCGGGTCTCGCGCAGGACGTCAACTATCTTGCCCTTGAAGAGCTTGTAGCCCTCGGTGAAGTCGAAGAAGAACTTCTCCGGGTCCTCAGCGTTTTTGACGGTGCGGATGGCTTCGCCCAGCCTCTGGCTTCGGGTGACTATGCCGCGCACGCCGTACTTCTTCATCTGCGCGCCGCTCATGGAGTAGAGTGAGACGGAGACGGAACCGCCGCAGCTCATCGTCACCGAGCGGGCCAGTTCCTCGGTCCACTTGTTCGTGATGGTCTCGAAGATGACGGTGTTGCCCTTCTCGTCCGTGAGCGCCATGGGCGTGGCGCTGATGCCGCCTATCGTGAAGGTGACCATCTGCAGCTCGGGGAAGGCCCGGCCCATGCCGTCCACGTCCACGAGCGGCAGGCCCAGCCTCGCCGCCGCGGCGATGGGCAGCATGGAGTTCACGCCGCCTGCCTCGATGGGCATGAAGGCGTATATCTTCTTCCCGAAGAAGCGCGACACCATCTCGTAGAGGCTCTTGTACTCGTTGCCGCCTATGGCCTTCTCGGCCAGTACGGTGGGCGCGCCCATCATGGCTATGGGCACGACCAGGGCGTCGTCCGGCACCTCATCCGGGTCGAGCAGCGTCACCTCGCCGCAGTCGCGGATGGCGCCTATCGCCACCAGCTTGCCGACGTAGGGGTCGCCGCCGCCGCCCGCACCCAGCAGCGCAGCGCCGGTCGCTATGTCTTCTACCTCGGGTATACCGATCTTGCGCAATTATAACAACTCCTTTGTCTACTATATCACGCGGAAAAGGGCGGAGCCGCGCCCCGCTCTTTCCCGCGTGCTTAATTTTAACTCACTTCTCGCTCTTGCTGACGCTCCTATCGATCAGCGACACGACGCCGTAGAGGATGACGTAGAGCACCAGGGAGACGACGATGCCGTTCACCGGGCCGACTAAGAAGGGCCAGTTCAGGAAGGGCATGGCCTCGACAAGGCCGGGGAAACTGGCAAAGGTGCCGCCGGTTATGCAGGCGACAAGCGCGCCCACGATGAAGGAGATGAGGCCCACGGCGGAGACGCCCTTGCTGAAGTGGAAGTTCTCCTTCTTGCCGCGGCCGACTATCCAGTAGGCGGCGATGATGACGCCGGCCAGCGGCGGGATGAGCGCGCTCATGAGGGACAGGAAGCCCTGGAAGGCGTTCAGCAGGCCGAAGGCGGCCAGCAGGGTACCGATGGCGCCGGAGATGCCGGTGGTGATCTTGAACTTGCTCTCGTCAAAGCCGAGCAGGTTGCTCAGCGCGAGGCCGCCGGAGTAGGCGTTCGTGACATTGGTCGTCCAGGTGGCGAGCACCAGGGCGATGAGGCCCAGAATGGGCACGCCGAGGGAGACGAGGATGGCCGAGATGTCGTACTGGCCGGTGACGATGCTCATGAGGGCGCCGGTCAGCAGCATGAAGAGGCCCGCGGGCATGACGCCCACGATGGAGCTCTTCACGACGTCCGCGCGGCTCTTGGCGAAGCGGCAGTAGTCGGCGGAGATGACGCCGCCGAGCGCAAAGGAGGCGACGACCATCGAGATGCCGAAGACGAGGCCGCTGGAGGTCTCGGGCGCGTAGGAAGCGATGACCGAGCCGCCGTCGTTCTTGGTGATGCCGGCGATGAGGCCGTAGAGGCAGACGATGACGAGCAGAGGCACGGCGATGTAGTTGAGCCACTTGAGGCCCTTGAAGCCCGCGCAGGCCGTGGCCAGCATGATGACGCCCCAGATGATGGAGCATGCCGCCACAAAGCCCGTGGTGGCTTCCATGCCCAGCAGAGGCGCTATCATGGTCGCAAAGGCCTGGCCGCAGGTGGCGGACTGTATGCCGAACCAGCCGATGCAGGCGATGGCAAGGAGCGTGCTTATGACGTACCTCGCGCCCTTTTCGCCCAGCGCGCCGGAGGCCATGACCGCCACGGGAAGGCCGGTGTCGCAGGCCTGCATGCCGATAAATATCATGTAGACGCAGATGAGGCCGTAGCCAATGAGTATGGATATGACTATCTCCGCCAGCGACAGCCCGCCGCCGGAGAGGACGCCGCCGATCATCAGGCAGGGCACGCAGATCATGCCGCCGGCCCAGACAGCCGCGATGGACAGCCAGCTTTGGCGCTGGCTCGCCTGTACTTCGAATCCGCTCTGTTTTTCGCTCATGGTTTCTCACATCCTGATCCAATATATTCCCGCCGAAGCGCCTTCCCCCAGGGCTGCTTCGCCGTTTGATGCAGTATAGCACTTTAATTGGATAGAGAAAACTGTCGCATGGGCAAAAAACAATGCCCGGCTCTTTGTCCTTTTGGACAATGGGCCGGGAAGCATTTGTGCTATTCGTCTAACAATAAACGCTTGACGGCGCAGGCTTTATACAGTTCTAACATCTCCGGCATCTTGTCCGGCTTATACCCCAAAAGGTTGGAAATACGCCGTATCCTGTACTTTACAGTATTTTTGTGGAGATACAGCAGCTCCGAGGTCATCGTCACGCTCGATTCGCCGTCCAGCAGGAACACCGCCAGAGTCTCGGCCAGGTCCAGCTCCTCGTTGTCCTTTTGTACAGGCAGCAGCGGACGCAGGCACTCGGCCAGCGCCGCCTCGCCGCTCTGTATCAGGCTGCGGCATCCGTGGGCAAAGTCCAGGTCGCCCAGCGTATACGCCCGGCGCGCGGGATATATCTTCATGACGTCAGCCAGGTTCTCCTTGCAGCTGAGGTAGGCCGCGCGCACGTCCGCCGTATTCATCAGGCCGGAGCAGCGGCACAGCGCGGCGTCCGGCAGCCCGGGCGTCACCGTCTCCATGACCGCCTCGGTCATCCGCTCCGCCTCCTGCTGCGACAGGGGCGTGGACATGAACAGCAGCAGCCGCCCGCCGTACACGTCCATGATGAGCGAGCCGGAAAAGCCCGCAAAGCACTCGCGCAGCGCAGGCAGCGCCTGCTTGAACCGCGCCTTCGCCTCCTCAGCGCCGGACTGGATTATCCACATCTCGTGTATCGCCGCCACGTCAACGTGGAATATCTCCGCCAGGCGGCGCATCTTCATCGGCTCGTCCTGCAATATCGCGCGCACCAGCTCGTGTATCGCTATCTCGCCGTGCTTGCGGCCCCAGATATTTATGCAGACCCGCGTGGCGTCCAGCACCTGCCCCAGCGTCGCCGCGTCGATGGGCATGCCCGCCTTGATGAGCAGCAGCTCCATGCGCTGGCCGCCGTCCGCCCCAATCGGCAGGCGGTAGAGCCGCGAATCCGGCACAAAGGCGCAGGGCTCGCTCCCGCCCGGCCCCGGATACTCACTCAGGGCCTTGAAACCGCAGATGATATCCGACTCAAAGCCGCGCGGCCAGGCCACGAGGTTCAGAATGTTGAAGGCCTGGTCGCAGAGCAGCACCGAGGCAGATATCCGGTCGCTGAGCATCTTCATGGCCGTGTTCACCGTTTGCAGGTGCTTGGGCAGCGCCGAGACCCGCGCGAGGATGTCCAGCACGATGGAGCTGTTCTGCGCCCGGTCACGGAAAATGCAGTCCATGACGTCGTTTATGACCTCGCCGTAGCGCAGCGTCGCCTCGCCCTCGGGCATGGATATGAGCACGAAATCCAGCTCGTTGGCCAGGTCGATGAGCTGCTGATCCACGCTCGGCAGGTACACGCCGACGTAAAAGATGATGAGCCCGACTTCGCCGCCCTCGGCCAGCCGGCGGATGTTCGCCAGCTGCAGCGGGATATTGTGCGTGCTGTTCAGAAAGCCCGTGATGACGATCTCGCTGCCAAAAAACTCGCCCTGCGGAAAGACCTCGTCCACCAGCACGCCGGGGTCGGTGGATTCCAGTACGGAGATGGAGGAGACTATCTTGGACAGGCCCCTGTGCCCGCCCAGCACCTTGGCGCGCCGCAGCGAGGGCAGCTTCAGCAGCTCCTCCACGGTAACGCTCACACCACACACCCCTTTCAAAAAATTATAGCAAGTATAGCAAATATTCTGTCCCCGCGCAAGCGCAAAAAACCGCCCCGGAGCCGGATTGCAGCTCTGGGGCGGCGCAATTTGCATGTATCACGCGAGCTCTATGGCGCTCTGGAGCATCTTGGCCATCTGCGCCCTGGTCAGGCTGGAGCCGGGCATCAGGCCCGTGTCGGAGCCCTGGACGATGCCGAGCGAGATCAGCGTCGCCGCCGGCGTCCGGGCCCAGTCCGCCACCGAGGCGGAGTCCGCGAAGCCCTCGAGCAGCGAGACGTCCCCGTCCCGGACGCTCAGGCCCAGCAGGCCCAGCGCACGGTACAGGAAGGTGAAGCCCTCCTGCCGCGTCAGCGTGTCGGTGGGCGCGAACTGGCCCTCGCCCTTGCCCTGGGTCACGCCGTTCTTATACGCCCAGGCCACGGCGCTGGCGTAGTAGGCGCTGTCGGGCACGTCGGCAAAGCCCGAACCCTCCGACACCGCCGGCGAGCCCGCCGCGCGGTAGAGCATCAGCACAAAGTCGCAGCGCTTCATCGACAGCTCCGGCCCAAATTCCGTGTCCGACACGCCCGTGACGATGCCGGCCTTGAACAGCGCCTTCACATAGCTCTCGGCCCAGTGCCCCGCCATGTCCGCGAAGTCGGATTCCAGCTTTATCGTGATGTCATAGCTCAAGCCCGCAGCGGCGACGGTCAGCTTGCCCTCCGCGCCAGGCGAGCCCGTGGCGGTGAAGAGCCCATCCTTCGTCACGGTGCCGATGCTGCCCGAGACGGCGTATGTCACCGCGGAGTCGTCCATGTACACCTCGCGCAGGAGGTACCTGGCCGCGACGTCCACGCTGAAGCTCTCGCCCTTCTCGAGCACGAGGCTGCTGAGTACAGCGCCGGTGCCGGCGTCCGTTACGCTCAGGCTGTCCGCCTTGGTTATCACATGCAGCGTGCCCGAGCCGTAGGCCGAGCCCGAACTGAGCCTTATGGTGTCCGTGCCCGCAGAGGCAGGGGCGGTGTAGACCCCGCCGCTTATGCTCCCGCGCGAGGCCGAGGCCGTGACCGAGGGCGTCTCGACCGTGCGCAGGGCGTTGTCCGTCGCCGCAAAGCCGAGCTCCACCGAGCTGCCCGCGAGGACATAGGCGCCGTTCTGGCTGAGGAACAGGTTCCGCGCGCCGCCCGTGGGCGCGTTCTTCGAGATGAACAGGATATACGAGCAGCAGCTGCGCAGGGAGCCGTCGGAGGGGCTGTTCACCACAGTGAAGCCCTCCGTGCCGGGCATACGCAGGGCGAGTGCGGAAGAGCCGCCGCCGTCCAGGTTCATGACCGTCGTGCAGCCCATGGAGAGCAGGTCGTCGGCCAGCTGCCTGAGCGTAGAGCCGCGCGAGGAGGTGCTGCGCCCGTCGTTCACGAGGTAGATGACCGTGCCGTCCGGCTTGATGCCTATCGCAGTGCGCGGGTTCACGCCCGTTATCGTGCTGTTCCACCTCTCCTCCTCGAAGATGGCCCCGTCCTTTACCAGGATGTTGCCGCTGCCCGTGACCCAATCCTGGGCCGCAAGCTGCGCGTCCGAGCACTCGGTGCTGAGCGTCACGCGGTCGCCGACCTCAAACTTCGAGAACGCGGCCTCCTCGCCCGCGGCGTCCGAGGCCGTGAGGATGAGATAGCCCTCGCCTATGCCAACGCTCTTCTCGCCCTCGACCAGCTCCGTGACCTCGAGCTGCATCTGCCCGTCGAGCGTCAGCTCGCCCGAGAGCACCTTCAGGCGCACATACCAGCCCGAACTCGAGGTCCGGGTCGAGACCGTGGAAAAATACTCGCTGTACAGCCAGACCCCGCTGTCCGTGCGGGTCTTGTTCAGGTGCGTGGTCGTGACCGCCCCGCCGCCGTCCTCGTTCTCAAGCGTTATGTAAACCTCCGGCTTGACACTGGCATAGGCCCTGCCGTCCGTGAAGCCGACTGCGGCGCAGCCCTCGGGCGAGGATTTGTAGATGCCGTCCTCGACGACCATGCCGCAGGGGATGAGCGTCTGCGAGTAGCCGAAGTCCGCGTTGACAGCGCCGACCACGTTGTAGCCCAGGCTTTCGGCGTAGTTTATCATCGTCTTTATATTCATGCCGCCGTAGATGGTGTCGCAGGCGAGGACGATGGGGTACACGGAGCTGCCGGGCGAGTTTTCGATGATAAAGCTCTCGTTCCGGCTGCCGGAGCTGCTGTAGCAGAAGGCGTTTTCGTAGGTGAAGCCTCCGGCAAGGTCCGTGCGGTTCACGTATACGGCCTCGCCCGTGCCGCTGCCATAGGCGAGGGCGCAGGTACTCAGCAGCATGCAGGCGAGGATAAGGCAGAGCAGACGTTTCTTCATGGTCGATCCTTTCTCAGACGTGGCCGAAAATGAGCAGGCCGGTGCAATAGCTCAGCGCGTTTGCGCCGAGCGTGAGTAAAAACAGCCGCTTGGAGCCGCCGCAGGCGCAGGCGTAGACGCCGTATTCCACGAGTACGACCAGCAGCTCCAGCGGGTAGACGAGCAGCCGGAGCTGCCCGCGCGGCATGTACTGGAGCGCGAGGTTCAAACCCAGGTTGGTGGCCAGGTTAAGCGCGGCGCAGAGCGCCAGAAACAGCGCGTCCCGCCGGTAGAGCAGGGCGAAAAACAGGCACTCTGCGGCCATGGTAAGGCCCGCCGCGGCCAGCGCGGGCAGCATCACTTGTCTTTGCGGCCGGAACGGAGCGCCTTCACCACCACGGCGATTATGATGACCGCCACGGCGATGATCAGCACCGGCACGCCGATGGCGACAAGCGGTATCGTCCAGCCATAGGCCACGTCCGCATGCGCGAAGGGCATCAGGCAGAGGGTGAATATGGCGGCGAACAGCAGGGTGCGCAGCAGCTTCCTCACTTCGCCCGCCCTCTCTTTCTCTTTATGAACACGGCGATAAGCACTACCGCCACCACCGCCACCAGCACCAGGGCGGCGATGAGCGGCGCGTTATTGCCCGTGGGCTCCGGCTCCGGGTCGATGGCGATGTCCGCGAAGGCGGGCACGGCCAGGGCCAGCGCGGTGAAGGCTGCAAGGAGAACAGTTTTGAGCTTTTTCATACCGGCACCTCCGTTAGTCTTTTCTCGGCGTATATTATGGCCGCGATCCCCGCGGCAAAGCAGACTATTACCAGCGCGGCGCGCCAGGGGCCCGTGAGGCTTATCATCGTGCCCGCTATCGTCCCGGGCCAGAGCGCCGAGGCGGCCAGCCCGAAGGCAAAGCCGGGGCTGTCCGGCAGGGCGCGGTACATGAGCCAGAGCGTGACGGGCATGGTGAGGTTCAGGAGCAGCTGGCCGGCCAGCGAGGGCGCGGCCCAGGCAAAGCAGAAGGCCGTCAGCAGCGCGGCGGCGGGCAGGGACAGGAGCGCGGTGCGCGAAGCGCCCAGCCTGCGGCAGACGAAGCCGCCCAGGCTCTTGCCCGCGAAGACAAAGCCGGCCGTCAGCATGGTCAGGGCCGAGCCCGTCTTCCAGGGGAAATCCACGGCGCAGCCGCCCACGGCCCGTATCGCCACGGCCAGGGTGAGGAGCAGCACCGCGCCCCAGGGCGCGTCCGGGCCCCTTTCCGGCGCGTGCAGCTCGCCCTCTCTGCCCTTGAAGGCGAGCAGCAGCGCGCAGGTGCACAGCGCGGCCGCGCACAGCCAGAGCCTCAGCCCGGGCCAGAGCGTGCCCAGGGCGAGACCTACCGCGCCGGGCGCCACAAACACGCCCAGCGGCCCGGCGTCCTTCGCCGGCTTGAGCGTCACCGTGCCGCCGGCGACGTGGAACAGGCTGTTCCCCAGCCCTATCGTCAGGGCCGTAACAGCGCCGGGCAGGGGCACAAGCGCGCCCAGCACGCACACGCCGAGCCCCAGCGCCGCCAGCGGCTCATGCCGCCTCAGCCTGTCCGTCGCAAGGCCCACAAGGCACTGGGTCGTGAAGGCCGCGGTATTATATATGACGACCGCAAGCGAAAAATCCGCCGCCGTCGCGCGTACCATGCCGAAAAGCGCCGCCGCGCAGACCGCGTCGGTCAGAAAATGTGCGAGCGAGTTCAAAATCAGCAGCACTGCCCACACCTCCCCTGTTTCTGACGCCTCCGGCCCGCTCTTTGTTCCTTTAGTCTAACATGCCTCTCAATTTTTGTCGATAGCCATGTTTTAGCAGGCGCGCCCTCAAATCCGCCGCTAAAAACCCAAAACTCAACAGCGCCGTGCGACATGGTTTTCATAACGAGATAATCTATACTTATGTCAACTTCATCGCAGGAGGCGAGAACATGGCGGACAGGGACAGGAGCGGAGGGTCGGAGCTTCCGGCCAGGCGCGGCATACTATCTGGCAAGGCCGGGGCGCTGGGCGCCGCGGGCGTTTATTTTCTCACGGGCTTTTTGATGTCGGCGGCGAGGTTCGCCGGCACGGCGGCGCCCTTCGGCGCGGCGGCGGTGGCCCAGGCGGGCGCAGGGCTCAACGGCGTGGCGTCCCTGGCCGGGGCCTGTCTGGGCTATCTCGCCGTCGGCGGCATGGCCTGGGGCATACGTTATGCCGCCGCCTGTGTGCTCATATTCACGGCCGGTTTCATCTTCATCGACAACAAGGTGCGCGCGCGGCTCTGGTTCATGCCGGTGCTGACCGCCGCGGTGATGGCCGCGACCGGCCTGCTCGGCGGCCTGGCCGCGGGCGACGAGCCGCTTGAGCTCATCCTGCCCGCCGTGGTCGAGGCGGTGCTCTCCGCCGGGGCGGTCTGCTTCTTCCGAGAGGCGCTCTCGCTCGGCGACAGGAGCACCGAGGCCTCCGAAAAGCGGCACGACGCGGCTGTCATCATCTTCGCCGCCTGCGCGCTCATGGCGCTCTCGCGGCTGGTTATCATGGACGTCATCTCCATCGGCCGGGCGCTGGCCCTGGTGCTCGTCATGACCTCGGCGCTCAAGGGCGGCTCGCTCGCGGGCGCGGCCGCCGGCACCGCCTTCGGCCTGGCCATGGACGCCGCTGCCGGCGGCGTGCCGGTGTTCACGATGGCCTACGCCTTCGCCGGCCTGGTGTCCGGCATGTTCTCGCGCTTCGGGCGGCTGAGTTTTGTCCTGAGCTTCATCCTGGCCAACGGCCTTGCCGTCTTCTGCGTCTGGGGCTTCACGCAGAGGCTCGACGCCCTCTTTGAGGTCTTCGCAGCCTCCGTGGCCTTCATGCTGCTGCCGCCGGGCCTGCTCGCACGCATCGGCGCGCTCATACAGCCGCTCTCGGCGGGCATGGGCGAGAGCGGGCTGCGCAAATACGCCTCCCGACGTGTGGAGGGCATCGCCAGGGCCTTCGGCGAGGTCTCGGAGGTCGCGCGCAGGCAGAGCGAGTTCGTCAACGACAACGACGTGGCGCGGGTCTTCGACCGCGCGGCCGACGCCGCCTGCCTGCGCTGCAAGCGCCGCGACGAGTGCTGGGTCGGCGGCTACATGGAGACGCTCGACGCCCTCAACCAGGCCACGGCCGCCATGACCGAGCGCGGCCTGCTCGAGGCGGCGGACATACCCGAGCATTTCCGCGACAAGTGCAAAAACCTGCCCGCCTTTGTGACCGCGGTCAACGCCGAGCTGAGAGCTTCGGCCGGGCGCAGGCAGTTCCGCGCGCGCATGGAGGAGAGCCGCACGGCCGCCTGGGGCCAATACGAGGACTTTGCCGAGATACTGGCCGGCGTCGCCCGAGAGCTCGGCAGCCTCAACGGCGCCGACCCGCTCGCCGAGCGCAGGCTCATGCGCTACCTCCGCTCGCAGGACATCGAGGCGGACGCGGCGGTCTTCCGCGACTCCACAGGCCGCCTGCGCGCCGTTATCGAATCGGGCAAGCTGGCCTCGCTCACCGGCGACCCCGCCTGGCTCGACAAGCTCTCCGCCGTGCTCGGCGTCCGGCTCTGCAGGCCGAACACCGGCGCTGAAGGCCGCCTGACCCTGCTCGAGGCCGAGCCCCTGGCCGTCTCCGTCGGCATCGCGGCCATGAAGAAAAAGGGCGAGAACGTCTCCGGCGACCACGGTACTTACTTCAAAACCGACGCGGGCGTGCTCTGCGTCATCCTCTCCGACGGCATGGGCACGGGCGAGGGCGCCGCCGCCGAGAGCTCTGAGGCCGTCGAGATACTCGAGCGCTTCCTGCGCTCCGGCGTAGACCCGGCGACCGCCATGAAGATACTCAACTCCGTCATGCTCCTGCGCAACGGCGACGACTGGGGCTACGCCACCGTGGACCTCATGTGCGTGGACCTCTTCACGGGCGAGACCTGCTTCTACAAATACGGTGCCGCGCCCTCCTATGTCCGCACGGGCAAGAGCGTGCGCCGCGTCTCCGGCGAGAGCCTGGCCGCCGGGCTCATGGCCGGCGAGGGCGCAGCCCCGGATGTGGTCAGGATGAGGCTCAAGCCCGGCAGCCTCGCCGTCATCGCCTCCGACGGCGTCATAAGCGGCGACGACGACGCCTGGCTGCGCGAGCTCATGCGCGAGGACAAGGAGCAGCCCGACATGAAGGGCCTGGCCAGGCAGGTGCTGCGCCGGGCCGCCGAGGAATACGGCACCGCCGACGACATGACGGTGCTGGCTGTAAAGGTGGAAGCGCGCGTATGAAAAGGCAAGGTACGGTAAAGGGCGTGGCGCGCAGGGTGGTAATCGTGCGCCCGCCGGATCAGAGGGTCTTTGAAGAGGCCATTTTCATAGTCCGCGAGGACTACGCCAGCTCCGGCGGCGTCAGCCGCGAGGATGTGCTGAAGGAGGCCCGGCGCGCCGCAGGCGAGTATCTGCGCGAGAGCGCCTCGCCAGCCGCGCCCTCGGAGGCTTGGAAGCGCTGGCTCTTCCTCGGCACAGCCGCCGCCGCGGCCGTGCTCGCGCTCGTCATCATCCTGCTCTGAAGATTTTTCTCCTCCTTTGACAGAGGGCGCGGGCCCATAGCTGCCCGCGCCCTCGCTTTCTGCGCGTATAAAAATTCCCCGGCACGCAGGTGCCGGGGAATTGAGCTTTATTAGCTTATACGAGCTCGATGACCGCCATCTCGGCAGCGTCGCCGCGCCTCGGAGCGGTGCGGGTGATGCGGGTGTAGCCGCCGTTACGGTCGGCATACTTCGCCGCGGTCTCGTTGAAGACCTTGTGCGCCACATCCTCACGGGTGATGAAGCTCAGGGCCTGGCGGTAGGCCGCCATGTCCTTCTGCTTGCCGAGGCTTATCATCTTCTCGGCCAGCGGCTGGATCTCCTTGGCGCGGGTGAAGGTCGTCTCCATCCGGCCCTTGTCCAGGAGATCAGTCACCTGCTGGCGCAGCATCGCCATGCGCGCCGCAGTCGGCTTGCCGAGTTTCCTTGTACCGGGCATTGTGGTTTCCTCCTTACTGGTTGTCGTCGCTGGCCAGGCTCAGTCCCATCATTGCGAGCTTGTGCTCGACCTCTTCAAGGGACTTCCGGCCCAGATTGCGAACCTTTATCATCTCGTCCTGGGTCTTGCTGATAAGATCCTCGACAGTATTGATGTTGGCGCGCTTGAGGCAGTTGAAGCTCCTGACCGAAAGGTCAAGCTCCTCTATCGTCATCTCAAGCACCTTGTCCCGCTGCGTCTCTACCTTCTCCACCACCGTCGAACGGCTGCCTATGCTGTCCGACAGGTCGGTGAACAGCGTGAAGTGGTCTACCAGTATCTTCGCGCCGAGCGATACCGCGTCGCGCGGGCTGATGGTCCTGTCCGTCCAGACCTCCAGCGTCAGCTTGTCAAAGTCCGTCTGGTTGCCGACGCGCGTGTTCTCCACCGCGTAGTTCACCTTCAGGACCGGCGTGTAGATCGAATCCACAGGTATCGTGCCGATTATCTGCTGCGGGTTCTTGTTCTTGTCCGCCGGAACATAGCCCCTGCCGTGGTCGAGGGTCAGCTCCATCGACAGCGATGCGTCCGGGCCCAGAGTCGCTATGTGCAGCTCCGGATTCAGGATCTCGACCTCGCCGTCCGCCTTGATGTCGCCCGCCGTGATCTCGCCCTCGCCCGATGCCTCTATATACACCGTCTTGGGCTCGTCGCTGTGCAGCCGCGCTATGATGCGCTTGATGTTCAGGACGATCTCGGTCACGTCTTCCTTCACGCCGGGGATCGTGGAAAACTCATGCTGGATGCCGGATATCCGTATCGAGGTCACCGCCGTCCCGGGCAGGGACGACAGCAGCACCCGACGTAGAGAGTTGCCCAAAGTCGTGCCGTAGCCGCGCTCCAACGGTTCGATCACATACTTGCCATAAGAATCGTCCGACGGAGTTTCGATGCACTCGATGCGCGGCTTTTCTATTTCAATCATTTGCGAACTAACCCTCCTTTATTAATTGCGCCATTGGGGGGCGCGCGCGTGGTTCAGCTTTCCAATCGAGGGTTTATTTATCACTTGGAATAGAGCTCGACGATGAGGTGCTCCTCTATCGGCAGATCTATGTCCTCACGGGCGGGGACAGCGGAGACCTTCGCTATCATGTTCGCGGCGTCATACTCAAGCCACTTCGGCGGCTGACGGAACGCATTCGCTTCCACATTCGCCTTTATCTTTTCCAGTCCGCGGCTCCGCTCGCGCAGAGTCACGACCATGCCCGGCTTCACCTGGAAGCTCGGAATGTTCACCTTGCGGCCGTTCACGGTGAAGTGGCCGTGGTTCACCAGCTGGCGAGCCTCAGCCCTGCTCATCGCAAAGCCCAGACGGTACACTACATTGTCCAGCCTGCTCTCGCAGATGGCAAGCAGGTTCTCGCCCGTCTGGCCGGGACGGCGCTCGGCCATGTCAAAATAGCTCCTGAACTGGCTCTCCAGAAGGCCGTAGTACCTCTTCGCCTTCTGCTTCTCACGCATCTGCAGGCCGTACTCGGAGGTCTTGCTCCTGCCCTGGCCGTGCTGTCCGGGAGGATAAGCGCGGTTCTCCATGGCGCACTTCTGGGTGTAGCACCTGTCGCCCTTCAGAAAGAGCTTCTGCCCTTCCCTGCGGCACTGGCGGCAGACAGCGTCGGTATATCTTGCCATTTCTTCTTACCTCCTCTGTTTAGACGCGGCGGCGCTTCGGCGGACGGCAGCCGTTGTGCGGTATCGGCGTCACGTCCTTGATCATCGTGACCTCAAGACCCGCGGTCTGGAGTGCGCGGATCGCCGCCTCACGGCCCGAGCCGGGGCCCTTCACGTACACCTCAACGGTCTTCAGGCCGTGCTCCATGGCAGCCTTCGCAGCAGTCTCGGCCGCGGTCTGAGCCGCGAACGGAGTGCTCTTCTTGCTGCCGCGGAAGCCCATGCCGCCCGCGGAGGCCCAGGAAATGGCGTTGCCGTTGGTGTCGGTTATCGTCACCATCGTGTTGTTGAAAGAAGAGCTGATATGCACGGCTCCACGTTCAATGTTCTTCCGCTCTCTGCGGCGAGTGCGGACCTTCTTCTTAGGTGCTGCCATTACATATCCCTCCCTTACTTCTTCTTATTTGCTATCGTGCGCTTCGGGCCCTTGCGGGTGCGGGCGTTCGTCTTGCTCCTCTGGCCGCGGACGGGCAGGCCCTTCCTGTGGCGCAGGCCACGGTAGCTGCCTATCTCGGTCAGACGCTTGATGTCCAGCGCCACGCTGCGGCGCAGGTCGCCTTCCACGACGTAATGATGGTCTATGCACTCACGGATCTTGGCCTCTTCCTCATCGGTCAGGTCCTTCACGCGAGTGTCGGGGTTGATTCCAGTAGGCTCGAGAATCTTTTTCGCGCTGGTTCTGCCGATACCGTAGACATAGGTGAGGCCGATCTCTATCCTCTTGTCCTTGGGCAGGTCAACGCCGGCTATACGTGCCATCTTTCGCAATCATTCCTTTCGATGATTTTCCCCGCGCTATTCAGGCGGAGGCTTGGTCCCGCCGGAGGGAGCCTCCGTCCCGCGGGGGATGTGTCTTTCGCTCTTTCAACTCTTAGGGTCTCAGCCCTGACGCTGCTTGTGCTTCGGGTTCTCGCAAATTACCATGACCTTGCCATGGCGCTTGATGATCTTGCACTTCTCGCACATGGGCTTTACCGAAGGTCTGACTTTCATTTAAGCTCCTCCTATTCGGCTTCGCGCTGGACGCTTCAGCGTCCCTTACTTCGATCTCCAGGTTATCCTGCCCCGCGTCAGGTCGTACGGGCTCATCTGCACCGTCACCTTGTCGCCAGGCAGTATGCGGATGAAGTTCATCCGCAGCTTCCCGGATATGTGGGCCAGTATCGTGTGGCCGCCGCCGATGTCCACGCTGAACATCGTGTTGGGCAGGGATTCGACGACCGTGCCCTCAAGCTCGATCACATCGTCTTTTGCCAAGTTATATAACCTCCCTCGCGGTTGATCGTCACAGATCCTCTGCCATCGTCAGGATCTCGGGTTCGCCATCTGTTATGAGTACCGTGTTCTCGTAGTGCGCCGACAGCCGCCCGTCCGACGTCACCGCCGTCCAGTCGTTGTCCAGCACATACACTTCCCAGGTCCCGGCATTCACCATCGGCTCGATAGCCAGGGTCATGCCCTTGACGAGCCTCGGCCCGTGCCCCGGTTCGCCGAAATTCGGTATCTCCGGCTGCTCGTGCAGCGCCGCGCCGACGCCGTGGCCCTCATAGGCCCGCACCACGGAAAAGCCGTGCGATTCCACATACTCCTGTATGGCGTGTCCGATATCCGATACCCGATAGCCCGGCTTCGCGTACTTGATGCCTTCAAAAAAGCTCTGCCGCGTGACTTCCATCAGCCGCTTCGCTTCCTCGCTCACCTCGCCGCAGGGATATGTCCCCGCGCAGTCGCCGTTGAAGCCGTGTACCTTCGCTCCCACGTCTACGCTCACGATGTCGCCGTTTTTTATGATCCTCCGGCCAGGTATGCCGTGCACGACCTCCTCGTTCACGGAGACGCAGGCACTCGCCGGAAATCCGCTGTAGTTCAGAAACGACGGCGTCGCTCCCGAGCGCAGTATGAACTTGTGCACTTCCCTGTCGATTTCCCGCGTGGTCACGCCGGCCGCTATCGCCTGCCGCGCCACGGTGCGCGCGCCTGCCGTTATCCGGCAGGCCTCGCGCATGAACTCGATCTCTCGCGGGGACTTGACTATTATCATAGCTCGATCCCCAGGGTCTTTGCTATCTCGGCCGTCGTGGCCTCGATCGTCGGCTGGTTGTTCACCGACTTCAGCTTGCCGCGCTCGGCGTAGAACGCCTTGAGCGGCTCCGTCTCCTTGTGGTAGACCTCAAGCCTCGCCTTCACCGTCTCCGGCGCGTCGTCCTTCCTTATCGTCAGCGCCGCGCCGCAGCTGTCGCACACGCCCTCCGCCTTCGGAGGCGCGGACACTACATGGTAGGTGGCGCCGCAGTTCGGGCAGGTCCGCCTGCCGGACATGCGCTCGACTATCGTCTCGTCCGCTATCTCGATGGACAGCGCGCAGTCAATGTCGATGCCCCTCGCCTCCAGCGCCTCCGCCTGCGGGATCGTCCTCGGCATGCCGTCGAGGATATATCCATTCGCGCAGTCGGGCTCCGCGAGGCGTTCCTCGACGATGCCGATGATGACATCGTCGGGAACGAGCTTGCCGCTTTCAACGTATTCCTTGGCTTTCAGCCCCACGGGCGTGCCATTCTTCATGGCGGCCCTCAGGATGTTGCCGGTGGAGATGGTCGGTATTCCCAGCCTGTGGCTGATAATCTCCGCCTGGGTGCCTTTGCCGGCGCCAGGCGCGCCCAAAAGTATCAGCTTCATTTTAACCTCCGATCAGTCAAGGAAGCCTTTGTAGTTGCGCATGAGCATCTGCGCCTCAACAGCGCGGACGGTCTCAAGTGCAACGCCCACAACTATGATTATGGAGGTGCCGCCGAGGGATATGCCCGAAAGGCTCGTCGCCGTAGTGAAGCAGCCGATCAGGATGGGCACTACGGCCACGATGCTCAGATACAGAGCGCCCATGAGCGTGATCTTGTTGAGCACCTTCCTGATATACTCGCTGGTCGGCTTGCCGGCACGGAAGCCGGGGATAAAGCCGCCGTTCTTCTTCAGGTTGTTGGAGATCTCGACGGGGTCAAACTGGATGGTAGCGTAGAAGTAGCTGAACGCTATGATCAGCAGGAAGTAGATTATCGCGTAGGGCACGGTGTTCATATTGAACATGTGCTTCATGACCCAGGAGTCCTGCCAGCTCGGGACAAAGGCGCAGATCGTGCCCGGTATGCTCGCGATGGACTGGGCGAAGATGATGGGCATGACGCCGGACATATTCACCTTCATCGGCAGGTGCGTGCTCTGGCCGCCGTAGAGCTTGCGGCCCACGACGCGCTTCGAGTACTGCACCGGTATCCTCCGCTCCGCATCGTTCACGATGACTATGAGCACGATTATCGCCAGGGCGCCGACTATGACGAGCGCAAGAGCCCACCAGGACAGGCTGCCAGTGGAGACGTTCGTGATCATCGTGCTGATGGAGGTCGGGAACCTCGCGATGATGCTTGCAAACAGGATGATGGAGATGCCGTTGCCTACACCGAACTCGGTGATCTGCTCGCCCATCCACATGATGAGCGCGGAGCCGGCCATGAAGGTCATGATGATGACTATCGCAGGCCAAATGCCCGTGCCGTCGGCCGTCAGCATGCTCTGGCCGTTCTGGCCGTTCTTGATGAGCATGTAGTAGGCAAAGCCCATGACCAGGCCGATGCCCACAGTGGTGTAACGGGTGATGGACGCGATCTTCTTGCGGCCTTCCTCGCCGCCTTCCTTCTGCAGCCGCTCCAGAGCCGGAATAGCTATCGTCAGCAGCTGGATGATGATGGAGGCGTTGATGTACGGCTGTATCGACAGCGCGAAGATGGTCGCCATCGAAAAGCTGCCGCCGGACATGGTGTTCCACAGGCCGAGTATCGTGTTGTTGACCGTGTTGAAGTAGCTCTCCAGCAGGGTCGTGTTGACGTAGGGCACGGGGACGGCGTTGCCAAGACGATAGACCAGAATGATGAACAGCGTGAAGAGTATTTTCTTGCGAAGCTCCTCGATGCCCCACGCATTCTTGAGAGTCTTAAGCACCTTACACCACCTCGGCCTTTCCGCCTGCCGCCTCTATCTTTTGCTTTGCAGATTCGGAGAAGGCGGAAGCCTTGACGGTCAGCTTCTTCTCGAGGCTGCCGTTGCCCAGTATCTTGACGCCGTAGACGCACTTGGACAGCACGCCCGCGTCGAGCAGCGCAGCCGCATCGACCTCGGCGCCGTCCTCAAAACGGTTGAGCGCGGAGACGTTCACGGCCTCCAGCGGCTCGGCAAAAATGTTGTGGAAGCCTCTCTTGGGGATACGCCTCGCCAGCGGCATCTGGCCGCCCTCGAAGCCGACGCGGACGCCGCCGCCGCTCCTGGCCTTCTGGCCCTTGTGGCCGCGGCCCGCGGTCTTGCCGTTGCCGGTGCCGTGCCCTCTGCCCTTGCGCTTGGCAACCTGCGTGCTGCCAGCAGCCGGAGAAAGTTCACTGAGTTTCATTGCGTACCCTCCTTATTCTTCCGTCACCTGAAGCAGATAACCTATCTGAGCTATCTTGCCCCTGGTCTGGGGATTGTCGGGCTGGACGGTCTCGTTGCCTATCTTGTGCAGGCCCAGGGAATGGGCCGTGGCAATGTGCTTGTCGAGACGCCCGTTCAGGCTCTTTACGAGCTTAACCTTGATGTTCTTAGCCATTTCACGAGCCCCCCTTAACCGACTATCTCGTCGGCGGACTTGCCCCTGTAGGCCGCGACCTGCTGCGCGTTCCTCAGAGACTGGAGCCCGACCATCGTCGCCGCAACGACGTTCTGCGGATTGTTCGACCTCAGGCACTTCGTACGGATGTTCTTGATGCCAGCGGCCTCGACCACCGCACGGACGGCGCCGCCGGCGATGACGCCGGTGCCTTCCGGGGCCGGCTTGAGCAGTACGCGGCCCGCGCCGAACTCGCCGATGACCTCGTGCGGTATCGTCGTGCCCTGAAGCGTGATGCTCACGATGTGCTTCTTCGCGTCCTCGAGGCCCTTGCGGATAGCCTCGGAGACCTCGTTGGCCTTGCCCAGACCGTAGCCCACGCGGCCCTTGCCGTCGCCCACGACGCACAGCGCCGAGAACTTCATGACACGGCCGCCCTTGAC
>CALXEH010000021.1 GCA_944387285.1 uncultured Oscillospiraceae bacterium
TTGGCGTGGTACTCGCCCTTCACGAGGCGGCTGCGGCAGAAGCCGCAGTAGCCCACGCGGCACTTGTTGTTCACGGCAAGCCCCGCGCGCTCGAAGGCGGTGAGCACGGTCTCGTCGCTGCGCGCCTTTATCGTGTGCGTCTCGTCGCGGTAGTGCACGGTGAGCGTATACTCCTTCGCCGCGCCCGCATCGTAGACGTCCTCGGTGCGCTCCATGCGGATGAACTTCTGCGCGAGGCCCAGCTTGGGCAGCTCTTTGTCGAGGAAGTCGCACATCGCGCCCGGGCCGACGACGTAGATGCTGTACGGCTCCGCGCCCGCGTATTTCTTTATGAGCTCCGCGGAGATGAAACCGGACTCGTAGCCCTCCTTCTTCTCCTCGCTGAGGACGTACACGACCTTCACCTTCGGGCACCTCGCCGCGATGGCGTCGAAGTCGGCCTTGAAGACCAGGTCGGCCTCGGTCCTTGCGCCGTAGAGCAGGGTCATCTCGAAGTCCTCGGTACCCTCGTCTATGGCCTTGGCCATGGACATGAAGGGCGTTATGCCGCTGCCGCCCGCGAGGGCCACGACGTGTTTGCAGTCGCGGATGCCGGAGTGGGTGACGTGCCCGCCCGGCTCGGTAGCGGTGAGCCTGTCGCCCACCTTCGCCTCGTTGTGCAGCCAGACGGAGAGGAAGCCGCCCTCCTTGAGCTTCACGGTGACGCGGTACTTGCCTTCGAGCGCCTCCTTCGGGCTCGACGAGAGCGAGTAGGTGCGCCTTGCGACGGAGCCTGCCAGCTCGGTGCGCAGGTTTATGTAGCTGCCGGCCTTGAAGGGCGCGAGCTGGGCCGTGCCCGCCTCGGCATCCGGCACGAGGATGAAGCTCTTCGCGTCGTGCGTCTCCTGCACGATCTCGGCTATCTTGAGGTACTGCGCCTTGGGGTGCAGCCGCTTTGCCAGCTCGTTTACCTTATCCGTCGCGGGCAGGGGCTTGGCCTCGGTGGAGGCTATCATCTCCGCGCGGTCGCGGCGCAGATTTTTGAACTTCAGCATGTCGAACACGCCGATGAGCCCGACTTTTACCTTCATCTTACTCAGCCTCCTTCTTCATGTCCATGAGCGTGAACTTGGCGGCGAGGTTGCCGGACTGGTAGGACGAGTTGAAGCCCGAACCGCGCATGGCGTGGCCGCCGCAGAAGTGCAGGCCGGGCAGGTGCTTCTCGTTGTACATGCACATGATGCGCGGCATCATGTTGTCCAGGCCCGTGAGCAGGTAGCCGTAGATGCTGCCCTGCGGCGCGCCCGTATAGTGCGCGTAGGTCACAGGCGTGCCGACCTCGATCTCCTCGATGCAGTCGCGTATCTTGGCGCCCGTCGCCTTCTCGAAGCCGTCGATGAGGCAGTTGGCCATCTTCTCCTTCACGTCGAAGTAGTTCTCCTCGTTCGCGATATCGCCGAAGAAGTCGGAGAAATACAGCGAGGTGAAGTACAGGATGGTCGTGCCCTTGGGCGAGCAGTCGGGCAGGGCGGCGTTGAGGCAGACCGTGACCTGCGCCGGGTTCTCGATGCTCTCCATGCCGCCGAACTCCGCCTTGGTATCCAGCGAGTGGTAGATGAAGTAGCTGTAGTCGTTCAGGCCCAGCTCCTCGTGGGACTTGTTCAGGCCCAGGAACATGGACACGCCGCGCCCGGCGAGCCCGCGCGCGTTCGCGAGCTTCAGCTCCTCCTCGGGGATGTCGGCCTTATCGACCATCCTGCCGTACACGAGGTGCGGCGAGGCGTTGCTGACGACGTGCTCCGTCGCGACTTCCTTGCCGTCGGCAAAGCGCACGCCGGCGACCTTTCCGTTTTTCGTGATGATGTGCTCGACCTCGGCGTTGTACCAGATCTCGCCGCCCTTCTCGATGATCGTGTCCGCCAGGGCGCAGCTGATGCCATGCGAGCGGTTCTTCGGTATCTGGGCGCCGTAGCTGACGTAGAGGTTCACCATCATGGCGTAGTGCAGGAAGCTCAGCTGGTCCTCGGGCGTGCCCAGATACGACCAGTAGACGTTAATGATCTCCTGCGCCTTCTTGGGCATCTTGATGGCGTTGAGCACCTTGTCGATGGGGTAGGCGGCGACGCGCATGAAGTTGGCGTAGTCGCGCTTGAGCACGGCGGTGTCGGGGTTGCCGCGCATCTGGGTAAGGTAAGCCATGGCCCTGCGGCACTCGTCCGCAAGGGCAAAGAAGGTGGTCGTGGACTCGCGGCTGCCCGGGACGTAGGACTCCATCTTGTCGATGAAGGCCTGCACGCCGAAGGGCATGGAGTAGTCCTCGCCCGTGTCCAGCGTGATGGCCCTGTAGGCCTCCGGCACCGTGACGAATTCGATCTTGTCCAGCACGCCCAGCTCCTCGAACAGGGCGTAGAGGTTGCCGCTGTTGCCCGGCGTGCCGAAGTCGCACAGCTCGTGCAGCGAGGCCTCAAACTCGAAACGGCCCCTCACAAAGCTGGTGGCAAAGCCGCCAGGCAGATTGTGCCTTTCCGCAAGCAGCACGCGCTTGCCCGCGTCCGCCAGCGTGAGCGCCGCCGCAAGCCCGCCGTTGCCCGCGCCGATGACTACGGCGTCGTAGTGCAAAGCTGCCAAATTATATCACCAAACCTTTCATTCAAATTCTGTGGCCATACCACGAGTATATACCATGCCCATACAAAATGGAATAGGGGAAATTAATTTTTTAACGCTTCAAAAAAGTTCGTGCGTTTTGGAAATGGCTGTGGTAAACTAATTAATTAGTATTTTTGAAGGGAAAGAAGCCAAGATGAAGATAAGCGACATACTCAAAGAGGACAAAGTCACCCTGACCTACGAGGTCTTCCCGCCCCGCAGGAACGATACCTATGAGTCCGTGGTGGAGAAGGCCAGGACGATAGCCGAGCTGCGTCCCGCGTTCATGAGCGTCACCTACGGCGCTGGCGGCGGCAGGAGCGCCTACACCGTCGAGCTCGCCTCGGACATCTCCCAGCGCTTCGGCGTGGAATCCCTCGCACATCTCACCTGCGTGTCCTCCACCAGGGAGCAGGTCGCCTCCGTGCTCCGTGAGCTCAAGGCCCACGGCGTCGAAAACATCCTGGCCCTGCGCGGCGACATCCCGCTCGAGGGCCCCGCCTGCGAGGACTACAAATACGCGCCCGAGCTCGTGCGCGACATCAAGGCCCAGGGCGACTTCTGCGTCGGCGGCGCCTGCTATCCCGAGGGCCACCCCGAGGCCGGCGGCAAGCTCAACGACATCGAGCACCTCAAGGAGAAGGTGGACGCGGGCTGCGAGTTCCTCATCACTCAGATGTTTTTCGACAACACGATATTCTACAACTTCCTTTACCACATCCGCGAGCGCGGCATAGAGGTCCCGGTCATCGCCGGCATTATGCCCGTCACGAACGCCAAGCAGGTCAAGCGCATCACCCAGCTGTCGGGCAACTACCTGCCGGAGAAGTTCAAGACCGTCGTCGACCGCTTCGGCGACAACCCCGCCGCCATGCACCAGGCGGGCGTGGCCTACGCCACGGGGCAGATTATAGACCTCATCGCCAACGGCGTGAACCACATCCACGTCTTCACCATGAACAAGCCCGAGGTCGCGCAGGGCATCCACGCGAGCCTCTCCGAGCTGCTCAAGTGAGCGCTGGTACCCCGAACTGGCGGGAGATATTCCGCTATCTGGGCTACAATAACGGCGCGCGCCCCGAGGGCGCGGTGCTGGAGATGATAGAGCGCGCCGAGGCCGCCGTGCGCGGCATGGCGGAGGCGAAGTCCGTTTACCAGCGCTTCCCGCTGGTGTTCCACGGGGACGGCGCGGTGGAGATAGGCGACATACGCATAGAGAGCGCGGCGCTGCGGCGGAACCTCGAGGGCTGCGCGGGCGCCTTCCTGCTCGCCGCCACGCTCGGCGCGGACGTGGACCGGCTCATCTCCCGGCTCACGGCACTGGGGCATGTGAGCGAGGCCGCCGCCGCGCAGGCCGCCGCCGCGGCGCTCATCGAGGACGTCTGCGACGAGGCGGGCGAGAGCATGCGCAAGATCGCCGCCGCGCGCGGCCTTAAGCTCCGGCCCCGGTTCAGCCCCGGCTACGGCGACTTTTCGATAGAGCACCAGCGCGACATCGCCCGCGTGCTCGACACGGCGCGGCGCATCGGCCTCACGGTCACAGACAGCCTCATGCTCGCGCCCATGAAATCCGTCACGGCGGTCATCGGCCTGTCTGAGACGACCGGCTGCCCGGACGGCAAGTGCGAGGCCTGCGCGAAGACAGACTGCGATTTCAGGAGGCTCTGAAATGGACATAAGGGATATACTGGGCAAGCGCCGCCTCTTCCTGGACGGCGGCACGGGCACCAGCCTGCAAAAGATGGGCCTCAGGGCCGGCGAGCGGCCCGAGGTCTGGAACATACTGCACCCGGACAGGATAGAGGCCCTGCATCGGGCCTACCTCAACGCGGGCGCGGACATCATCTACACGAACACCTTCGGAGCCAACCGGCTCAAGTACCCCGAGGGCGGCGACCATTCGCTCGAGGAAGTTGTGAAAAGCGCTGTAAACATCGCAAAAGGGGCACAAAAAGCCTGTGGGCGTGAGGACAGTTCCTGGGTCGCGCTGGACATCGGGCCTTCCGGCAAGCTGCTGCGGCCGCTGGGCGATCTGGACTTCGAGGACGCCGTGGAGCTTTTTGCCGAGGTCGTGAGATACGGCGCCGAGGCGGGCGCGGACCTCATCGTCATCGAGACGATGGGAGACAGCTACGAGCTCAAGGCGGCGGTGCTGGCCGCGAAGGAGAACTCGGTGCTGCCAATAATCGCCACCGCGGCCTTCGACGAGCGTGCGCGGCTGCTCACCGGCGGCACGCCCGAGGCGGTGACGGCGCTGCTCGAGGGCCTGCGTGTGGATGCGCTGGGCTTAAACTGCGGCCTCGGCCCGCGCGAGATGCTGCCCATAGCGGAGCGCTTTGCGGCGGCTGCCAGCATACCCGTCGCCGCCGCGCCGAACGCGGGCCTGCCGAGGCAGGTGGAGGGCCGGATGGTCTTCGACCTCTCGCCCGAGGGCTTTGCGGAGCAGATGGAGGCCGTCGCCCGGGCGGGCGCGCAGCTGCTGGGCGGCTGCTGCGGCACGACGCCGGAGCACATCGCGGCGCTGGTCGGGCGCTGCCGCGAGCTGCCGTTCGCGGAGCCGGTGAGAAAGCACAGGACAGTCGTCAGCTCCTTCTCCACGGCGGTGGAGCTGGGCACGGGCCCGGTCATAGTGGGCGAGCGTATAAACCCCACGGGCAAGCCCAGGCTCAAGGAGGCGCTCAGATCCGGGAAGCTCGAGTATCTGCTCTCCGAGGGCGCGGCGCAGGAGGACGCGGGCGCGCAGATACTGGACGTGAACGTCGGCCTGCCGGGCGTGGACGAGCCCGCGATGCTGGAGAGGGCGGTCTGCGCCCTGCAGGGCGTGACGGGCCTGCCGCTGCAGCTGGACAGCTCCGACCCCGCGGCGCTCGAGCGCGCCATGCGGCGCTACAACGGCAAGCCGATGATAAATTCTGTCAGCGCGAAGGCCGAGAGCATGGCGGCGGTGTTCCCGCTCATCCGGAAGTACGGCGGCGTGGTCGTGGGCCTCGCGCTCGACGAGGGCGGCATACCGGAGACGCCCGAGGGCCGCGTCGCGTGCGCGGAGCGCATATACAGTACGGCGGCGGAGTACGGCATCGCGCACGAGGACGTGGTCATCGACACGCTGACCCTCACCGTGTCCTCCGAGCCGCGCGCGGCGCAGGTGACGCTCGAGGCCCTGCGGCGCATCCATGAGCGCGGCGGGCGCACCACGCTGGGCGTCTCGAACGTGAGCTTCGGCCTGCCGGCGCGCGAGAAGGTGAACTCGGCCTTCCTGACGCTGGCGCTCGAGGCCGGGCTGGACTGCGCGATCATGAACCCGCTCTCGGCGGCGATGATGAGCGCGTGGCGGGCCTTCGCCGTGCTGACGGCGCGGGACGAGCGCTGCGAGGACTATATAGCGCATGAGGCGGGCGCGGAGCCGAAGCCCCAGGCGGCGGCCGGGCCGCTGTCCCTGGGCGGCTGCATCGAAAAGGGCCTGAGCTCGGCGGCCTCGGCGGAGGCTCAGAGGCTCGTCGCCGGCGGCGCGGAGCCGCTGGACATCATAAACGCGGAGCTCATCCCGGCGCTCGACCGGGTGGGCAAGGGCTTTGAGACCGGCGCTATCTACCTGCCCCAGCTGCTCATGAGCGCGGAGGCGGCGGGCGCGGCGTTCGAGGCGCTCAAGGCCGGCATGAAGGAGGACAAGGGCAGCGGGTACCCCGGAAAGATAGTCATCGCGACGGTGAAGGGCGATATCCACGACATCGGCAAGAACATTGTGCGCACGCTGCTTGAGAACTACGGCTTCGACGTGCGCGACCTCGGCAAGGACGTGCCGCCCGAGGCGGTGCTCGATGCGGCCTCGCAGGAGGGCGTGCGGCTCGTGGGCCTCTCGGCGCTCATGACGACGACGGTGGCCTCGATGGAGGAGACGATAAGGCTCCTGCGCGAGCGGCTGCCGGGCGTGAAGATCATGGTCGGCGGCGCGGTGCTGACGGAGGACTACGCCAGGCAGATAGGCGCGGACTTCTACGGGAAGGACGCCATGGCCTCCGTGCGCTATGCCCGGGAGGTCTGCTCCTGAGCGCTGCGCGGAAAAGTGCATAATATTAAAGTGCGCGGCAGATGCCGCGCACTTTTCTGCGTTTTTTCCGCTGTCCGTCCCCGGAGGGATGCCAGGGCGTTCAGCGCTGCTCGTTCACATAGATGGACACGCGGTTTTGGATGAGGGCCGCGGTCTGCTCGGCGCTGCTCCGGCCGGCAAAGTAGTTGTCCGTCTCCTCCTTTATCATGTCCATGATGGTGGTGTCGTAGCTGTAGGCATATTTCACGGAGCCTATGAGCGCGCGCAGTTCGGCGGCCTCGGCCTCGTTCAGGGCGTAGAGCTCGGCCTCGTGATCGCCTATGTTCCAGCTGAATATGGGCTGCTCCTTCTTTTCTCCTGTCTCGGGGTCGGTCATGTAGGTCTTCTTCATGGCCTCGGCCTCGGCGCGGCCGTAGGCCTCGCGGTTTATGGGGAAGCCGTCCAGGAAACGGTCGCTGCTGTCATAGGCGTCCTCGGTCAGCAGGCTGCGCACAAAGTTCCAGGCCTCGTCCACATTTTTGCAGCTGGAGCTGATGCTCAGGCGGCTGCCCACGAACTGCACCACATTGCCCTGGCGGTCCGCCGAGGGATAGCCCTTGAGCACGGATCTCGCCCCGAACATGCCCTTGTTCATCCTGAAACCGTTGAAGTCATCCACCCTGAGCTGCTCCAGCAGCTGCCTGCCGCTCGAGAGCAGCTCGCTGCCGTCGCTCTCCTGCTCGGGGTCGTAGTCCTCGGGCAGCAGGCGGCAGAATTCCAGCAGGCTCGCAAAGTCGCCGCCGTCAAAGCTGCACTTGCCGCTGCTCCAGTCCACATAGCGGCCCAGCGTCAGCGTCAGCAGGTTCGTCAGCATGAAAGGCCGCGTCATGTAGGGCTCAAACACATACTGCGCCTCGGGATGCGCCTTCACCACCGCCATCAGCTCCTCGAGCGTCCAGCCAGGCTCCTCGCCCACGGTCTCGGCCTTGCCGGCTATGGTCATTATCCGGAAGTTCGGCGCTATGCTGTACAGGCCGCCGTCCGTCTCGTAGGCCGCCAGGATGTTTTCAAAAAAGCTGCCGCGCTTGAGCTCCGCGTCCTTGTCGATGAGCCCGTAGAGGTCGTATAGCAGGCCCTTCGCCGCGTAGCGCTCTATGGGCAGGTTGTCCGCCACGAAAAGATCCGGTACGTTGCCGCTTATTATCTCGGTGTTCAGCTTCGTCACGCCCGCGGAGTAGTCGTCCTGCGTCGCGTACTGCGAATAGTCCTTGACCTCTATCCTCACGCCCCTGTTCAGGCGGTTGAACTTGAGTATGGCGCGCCTGAGCTCCGGCTCCAGGTAGCTGCAGGCCAGGCGCAGGATCGTCGTGTCCTTCAGCTCGGAGGCGTCCCTGAGCCTGATGCGCACCAGCTGGGCGTCACCGCCGGAATCGTAGGAGACTAGGCAGTTTATGCCGCCCTGCGCGTCCACGCTCATGCAGCGGATGCTGTCCTCGTCCACGTCGCAGTTTACCAGCGAGGCCAGGCGCACGCCCTCGTCGCTGTCGGGCCGGCAGCCGTAGACCACCGAGCTGTCAAGATAGCAGGCGCTGAATTCCCCGCCGCCGGCGTAGAGGGTATAGGCGCCGGCGGGCAGCTTTTCCGGCTGGCTGAAGCCCTTGGCTTCAAAATCCACCGCGCGCAGCTGTATGCCCTCGCCGCCGAAGCCGACAAAGCCCAGCCGGCCGTCACCCAGGCTGACGGGGCCCTCCCACCAGCCTTCCAGGCCGTCGGCAAAGCGCACGCCGCCCTCGGCGTCCGCCGCGACCACGACGTTCTGGTTGTACACCAGCAGCGCTCCGCCCTCGGGCGCAGGAGCCGCCTTGGTCGGCTCGACCCCGTCCATGCCGCCCTCGCCCAGGGCCTCAACCTTCTCGGCCGCCGCCGCGTTCGCCTGGCTCAGGTCTATGACGCCCAGCTGGCGCCCGCTGCTGTCCAGCCGGCGGAGCACGGTGCTGCTCACATATTCCATGTACTCGTACTTGTCTTCCTCGCTGCCCGAAAAGCCCTCGGGCAGGGCGTATCTGAGGCCCGAGACGCTCTCGAGCACCAGCAGGCTGCCGTCCTCGCAGGCCGCCGCGCTGCGCATCTCGCTGTAGCCGCCTTCCAGCTCCTCGGGCGCGGTATACTTCTCATAGCCGCTGAGCTCCTCGCAGCTGCCGGAGGCGGTGTCGCAGCGCCACAACTTCGTCGTCTCGCCGTCGCGGCCCGTGCCCGCCGCCAGGAAACCGCCGGGTATCGCAAAGGCCTGCTGCACGCTGGCCAGGCCCTTGAGCTGCGTGAATTCCGAGGCCCAGACCTTGCCGTCAGCGCCCGTTTCAGGCCCGCCCGTCGGAGCCTTGCCCGGCGCAGCGCCGCAGCCCGCCAGAAGCGCGGCCGTCAGCGCCGCCGCCAGCACGGCCGACAGGGCCCTTTTGTTTCTTTTCATATCCCTGTTCCTCCAAAAGATACTGTATTAGTCTGTTTGACACGGCTGTTATACCATTTTGGAGGCTGCAAGTCAAATTAATCAAGTTTTATATTCTCTGAAGTTTGCTGAAGGAAATCTGAAGATTCTTGGGCCGCGCGGCTCATTCCAGCTCGAAAGCGCCGGTGTAGAGCTGGTAATACTGGCCCTTTTCCTCGATGAGCTGCTCGTGGCTGCCGCGCTCTATAATGCGGCCCTGCTCTAGCACCATGATGGCCTTGGAGTTGCGCACGGTCGAGAGCCGGTGCGCGATGACGAACACCGTGCGGCCTTCCATGAGCCGGTCCATGCCGTCCTGGACTATGGCCTCCGTACGGGTGTCTATGCTGCTCGTGGCCTCGTCCAGTATCATGACTGGAGGGTCGGCCACAGCCGCGCGCGCTATCGAGATGAGCTGGCACTGGCCCTGCGACAGATTGTTGTTGTCGCCGTTTATCACCGTGTCATAGCCCTGCGGCAGCCGCGTTATGAAGCTGTCCGCGCCCGAGAGCTTCGCCGCCGCGATGCACTCCTCGTCCGTCGCGTCGAGCCGGCCGTAGCGGATATTCTCCATGATAGTGCCCGTGAACAGGTTCACGTCCTGCAGGACTATGCCCATCGAGCGGCGCAGGTCGGGCTTTTTGATCTTCGTGATATTTATGCCGTCGTAGCGTATCTTGCCGTCGGCCAGGTCGTAGAAGCGGTTTATGAGGTTCGTGATGGTAGTCTTGCCCGCGCCCGTCGCGCCGACGAAGGCTATCTTCTGGCCCGGCTTGGCGTAGAGCGAGATGTCATGCAGCACCGTCTTTTTGCCGTCGTAGCTGAAATCCACATGGTCGAAGACCACGTTGCCCTGCACGGGCGCGTAGCTGAGCGTGCCGTCGTGGTGCGGATGCCTCCAGGCCCAGATGCTGCCATTTTCGTCCTCTATGAGCTCACCGTCCTTCTCGCTTGCGCGCACCAGCGTGACGTAGCCCTCGTCGGCCTCCGGCTCCTCGTCCATGAGCTGGAAGATGCGCCCCGCGCCGGCCAGGCCGAGCACGGCGCTGTTCGACTGCTGCGCCGTCTGCGTGATGGAGGAGGTGAACTGCCGGATGAGGCTCAGGAAGGAGATGAGCGTGCCGATGCTGAAGGCGAACATGCCGTCGCCGAAGAGCGCCATGGCCCCGCCCACTACGGCGACGGCCAGGTACTCGAGGTTGCCGAAGGCCGACATGAGCGGCATCATCACGACCGCGCTGCCGTTGGCGCGCAGGGAGTTTTCGTACAGCTCCTCGTTGAGCGCGTGCATCTGCTCGCGGCAGGCCGCCTCGTGATTGAAGACCTTCACGACCTTCAGGCCGCCGAATATCTCCTCCGAGTAGCCGTTCACCTTGCCCGTGCTCGACTGCTGTTTGAAGAAGTACTTGCCGCTGTAGTTCACCATGAGCCGCCCGACGATCACCATGACGGCGGTTATGACCAGCACGATGACGGCCAGGGGCAGGCTGTAGTACAGCATCACCACGATGGAGAACACCATGGTCACTATGGAGGATATCAGCATGGGCAGGCTCTGCGCGATGAACTGGCGGAGCGTGTCTATGTCGTTCGTGTAGACGCTCATTATATCGCCGTGGGTGTGGCTGTCGAAGAAGCTGATGGGCAGGCGCTGCATGCGTGTGAACAGGTCGTCGCGTATCTCCTTGAGCACCTTCTGGCCCACGATGGCGATGACGCGGTTATAAAACAGCGTAGCCAGCGCGCCCATGAAGTATATCGAGGCCATGACGGCCAGCACGCCGAGCAGGCCCGCGAAGAGGTCCTCGCCTGTCTCGAGCATTTCGAGGATGTAGTCGTCGATGATGACCTGGATGAACAGCGTGCCGGCCATGGCGGCCACGCCGCTTATGAGTATGCAGAGCACGACGAAGCCGAACTGCGCCTTGTGCCTGCGCGTTATATACTGGAGCAGCCTTGCGAGCGGGGATCTATTCATCCTCCTCGCCTCCTTTCTGCTGGGAATCGTAGACCTCGCGGTAAATTTTGTTCGTGCGCAGCAGCTCCTCGTGCGTGCCCACGGCGTCTATGCGCCCGCCGTCCATGACGATTATGCGGTCTGCGTCCTGTACGGAGCTTATGCGCTGGGCTATGATTATCTTGGTCGTCTCGGGGATGTATTCGCGGAACGCCTTTCTTATGAGCGCGTCGGTCCTGGTATCGACGGCCGAGGTGGAGTCGTCCAGGATGAGTACCTTCGGGCGTTTGAGCAGCGCCCTCGCTATGCACAGGCGCTGTTTCTGGCCGCCGGATACGTTCGTGCCGCCCTGCTCTATGTGCGCGTCGTAGCCGTCCGGGAACTGCGAGATGAAGCTGTCCGCCTGCGCGAGCCGGCAGACCTCGGCTATCTCAGCGTCCGTCGCGTCCGGATTGCCCCAGCGCAGGTTCTCCTTTATCGTGCCGGCAAAGAGCACGTTCTTCTGCAGCACGACGGCGACCGCGTCGCGCAGGGCCGCCACGTCATAGCTGCGCACGTCGCGGCCCGCGACCTTCACGCTGCCCACCGTGGCGTCGTAGAGCCTCGGGATGAGCTGCACGAGCGAGGACTTGCCCGAGCCCGTGCCGCCTATGATGCCTATGGTCTCGCCGGACTCTATGTGCAGGTCGATGCCGCTCAGGCAGAGCTTTCCCGGGTCGTCCGTATAGCTGAAGCCGACGTTCTCGAAGACGATGTCGCCGTTTTCTATCTCCGTCTCGGCGCCGTCGGGGCTCACGATAGTGGGCCGCTCGGCGAGCACCTCGTTTATGCGGTTCACGCACTCGCGGGATATCATCGTCATGACGTAGATCATCGAGAGCAGCATGAGCGACATGAGTATCATCATGGCGTAGGTGATGAGGTTCTGCAGATCGCCCGTTGTCATGGAGATGCCGCCGCCCGAGGCGCCCACGATGGCCCGGGCAGAGAGCCAGGAGATCAGCACCAGGCAGAGGTAGATGCAAAACTGCATGCAGAAGGGGTTGAAGGCGATGGTCGTCTCGGCCTTCGTGAAGTCGCGGCGGATGTCCTCGGAGATGCCCTTGAACTTCTCCGCCTCGTAGTCCTCGCGCACGAAGCCCTTGACTACGCGGATGCCGTGGAGATTCTCACGCACGACGCCGTTGAGGCGGTCGTAGGTGCGGAAGACGCGGCGGAAAATGGGGTGCGTCACCTTCGCAATCACCAGCAGGGCCACGAGCAGGATGGGTATCAGGATGATGTAGACCAGGCCTATCTGCCAGTTTATCGAGAAGGCCATGACCAAGGCGCAGACGATGGTCACAGGGGCCTTTGCGGCGACGCGCAGCATCATCATGATAGCGTTCTGCACGTTCACGACGTCGGTGGTCATGCGCGTGACGAGGCTGTTCGTCGAAAAGCGGTCGATGTTCGTGAAGGAAAAGTCCTGTATCCGGTCGAACATCGCGTCGCGCAGGTTCTTGGAAAGCCCCGAGGAGGCCTTGACCGACTCCCAGCCGCTGAGCGCACCGAATACCAGGCACAGCAGCGCTATCACGATGAGCCGCAGTCCGTAGCTCCAGATGAGCGCCATAGTCGTCTCGGTGTTCGAGAGCTCGTCTATGAACCTGCCGATGGTCACGGTCAGGAAAAGCTCGCAGACGGTCTCGAGTATGACCCACACCGGGGTCATTATCGCGCGCTTTTTGTACTCTTTGAGGTATCTTAGCAGCCTTAACATGGGCGGATATCATACTCCTTTCTTTCAAACGGAATAATGATAACGCCAATGTGCTTGAAAGTGAATTCAGAAAATGTTATCATCAATAAGTAAATCTTATTAATTATTCGGAGGTGCGGCTTATGAATACCTCACAGCTGGCCTGTTTTCTTACGGTGGCGGAGACGCTGAACTTTGCCATGGCGGCGGAGCGGCTGCACATCACCCAGCCCGCCGTGACCCAGCAGATACGCACGCTCGAGGACGAGCTGGGCTTCAAGCTCTTCAACCGCACGACGCGGACGGTGGAGCTGACGAAGGCTGGGCTCTTCTTCATAAACGACGCCAAAAACGTGCTCGAGACCCTGGTGCGGGCGAAAAAGCGCGGCGGCGAGAGCTTTGAGGACACGCGCGTGCAGCTGCGCATCGGCTGCCACGCCCACCACGAGATAGAGCTCTTCCCCGCCCTGCTGTGCGAGCTGAGGGAGAGCTGGCCCGAGGTATATCCGGTCTTTCGCGTCATACCCTTCCGGCACCTGTACCAGCAGCTCATCGAGGACGACCTCGACGTCGTGATCGGCTTCCGCGAGGGCGGGCTGAACAAGTATGTGAACTACCGCGAGCTGGCGAAAATACCTATAGTCGCCCTGGTGCCGCAGGAGCACCCCCTCGCCGGGCGGACGGAGATCGCGCCCGAGGAGCTCAAAGGCGAAAAGCTCATCGCCGGCGAGCCCTGGAGCTGCCCCGAGCAGCTGCGCGCGGCACAGTACGCGCTCATCGAGGACAAGTCCGCGCTCGACGTCTACCTCTGCGACTCGGGCGAGGGCGCTTCGGCGCTCGCCGCGGCGGGCTTCGGCATTGCCGTCCTGCCCAAAATAGCGCCCTGCGCCCTGCCCGGGCTGCGGCGCATACCCATCCGAGGGCCAGAGCCCATGAGCTACGGCGTCTACTACAAGAGCCTCGCCGGAAAACCTGAGCTCAAGGCCTTTATTGAGCTCGCAAAGCGGGCGTTTGCTCTTGCCTCGGCCCCTGATGTCGGTATATAATAGTCGGTATATTGAGATGGTTCGGAGGTGCCCTATGCCAACGTCCTGGAAGCGCTCGCCCGAGGAGCTGCACAAGGTCTATATCGAGAATACCGAGGCCTTCTACCGCGTCGCGGGAAGGGCCTGCGCCCGTGAGCTGGACGCCTTCATGCAAAGCTGCGCCCTCGGGCTCTGGGCCAGGGCCGGCTCGGTCACCCAGGCGCAGGTGGACGCCATAAACGAGCTCTACTCCAAGGGCCGCTCCAGGGGCACGAGGCTGCTCTGGGAACTCACGGGCGAGGTCTGCTCCGCCAAGGAGGTCCTGCCGCCCATGTTCTTCTGGAGCCTCGCCGAACGCGACGCGCGCGAGGGCCGAGACTACTCCCGCGTCTTCGTCCGCATGGTGACCAACATCCTGCTCCACCTCGCCGCCGTGGACGACGACGTCAGCTACGCCGAGGCCGAGTTCATCACCGACTGCGCCGACCGGCTCTCCGCCGTCTGCGACTCATCGGGCGTGAAGCCCTCCAAAAGCGCGCTCAACGCCAAAGACTTCGTCACGAGCGGCGAGCCCTCCTTCATCGACAAGCACCCCGCCGGGAGCAGCGCCCAGGCCTCGGGCGAGCGCGGCGCCGAGGCCGCAGGCTCAGAGGAAAAGACGGAGGAAAAGCCCGACTTCGACAAGCTCATGGCCGAGCTCGACTCGCTCATCGGGCTCGACAGCGTCAAGCGCGAGGTACGCAGCCTCATAAACCTCGTCAAAGTCCGCAAGCTGCGCGAGGAAAAGGGCCTGCCCTCCGCGCCCATGAGCCTGCACATGGTCTTCACCGGCAACCCGGGCACGGGCAAGACCACCGTCGCCAGGCTGCTCGCCGGCCTCTACGCCGCCGTCGGCGCGCTCAAACAGGGCCAGCTCGTGGAGGTCGACCGCTCCGGCCTCGTCGCCGGCTACGTCGGCCAGACCGCCCTGCGTACCAGCGAGGTCATCAAAAAGGCCATCGGCGGCGTGCTCTTCATCGACGAGGCCTACTCCCTCGCCTCAGGCGGCGAGAACGACTTCGGGCGCGAGGCCATCGAGACCCTGCTCAAGGCCATGGAGGACCACAGGGACGAGCTCGTCGTCATCGTCGCAGGCTACGACGGGCCCATGGAGGCCTTTATCCACTCGAACCCCGGCCTGGAATCCAGGTTCAACAAATATATCCGTTTCCCGGACTACAATGGCCCGGAGCTCATGGCGATGTTCCGCCTGCAATGCGATAAAAACGGCTACACGCTCACGCCCGAGGCCGAGGCCGAGGCCCAAAAGCTCTTCGACGAGCTCTACGAGGGCCGCGACGAGAACTTCGGCAACGGCCGCACGGTCCGCAACATCTTCGAAGACGCCGTGGCCCGCCAGGCAGACCGCGTGGCGCTCATGGACGACCCCAGCCGCGAAGAGCTCATGGCCCTCCTGCCGGAGGACCTGCACGAGGAGGACAAAACTTGAACTACAACGCACTCAAAGCCTGCAGGCTCTTCCTGCTAGACATGGACGGCACGCTCTACCTCGGCGACGAGGTCTTCCCCGGCGCCGTGGACTTCATCCGCACCCTCACCAAGACCGGGCGGCGCTACATCTACCTCACCAACAACTCCTCGCGGGCCGGTGTGGATTATGTCAACCGACTCAAGGGCCTCGGCTTCCCCTGCGAGATGGAGAACGTCTTCACCTCGGGCATGGCCACGGGGATGTACCTGAATGAAAAATACCCGGGCGTGCCGGTCTATCCCGTGGGCACCCCGGCCTTCCTCGACGAGCTGCGCTCCTACGGCGTGCCCTTCGCCTCCGGCGAGGAGGCGGGCGTCGTCTGCGTCGGCTTCGACACCACGCTCACCTACGAAAAGCTCGACCGGGCCGTCCACTTCCTGCGGCGCGGCGCGGCCTTCGTCGCCGCAAACCCCGATTGGGTCTGCCCCATGCCCGCCGGCGAGGTGCTGCCCGACTGCGGCAGCATCTGCGCCCTGCTCACCGCCGCCTCGGGCGTCAAGCCCTTTTACATAGGCAAGCCGAACCGGAGTATGGTTGACATAATCTCAGGTTTCACCGGCGTGCCGAACGCGGAGATCTGCTGCGTGGGCGACAGGATCTACACGGACATAGCCGTGGCGGTGAACGCCGGGGCGCAGTCGGTGCTGGTGATGTCAGGCGAGACGACGCCGGAGATCTTGGCTGAGAGCGAGACGAAGCCCGGCTGGGTCATGGCCGACGTGGCCGAGCTGGCGCGGGTATTGGAGGAGTGAAAAGGCCTTGAAACTCCTGTGTTTCGGCGATTCTAACACCTACGGCTGGGACCCGCGCTCCTACCTTGGCGGCAGGTACGGCGAGCAGGTGCGCTGGCCCGCGCTGCTCGGCGCCCTGCCCGGCGTGGAGGTCACGGAGCGCGGCGAGAACGGCCGCTGCATCCCGCACAGGGAATATCAGCTCCGTGGCGCGCTGGCAGAGCTGACGCGCGGCGGTAAAGTTGACATAATTACGATAATGCTGGGCGGGAACGATCTTCTGACGGAGCCGGATTTCTTTGCGGAGGACGTGGCGGAGCGGATGGAGGATTTCCTGCTTTACCTGCGCGGGAGCGCCGGGCTGGCGGGCGTAGAGTATCTGCTCATCGCCCCGCCGCCTATGCGGCGCGGGCAGTGGGTGACCGAGCCGAGGCTGCTGTACGAGTCGGCGCGGCTGCCGGAGCTCTACGCGCAGCTGGCGTCCGACCTGAAGCTCAGGTATCTTGCGGCGCCCTCGGCCGAGGGCGCGCTGGCCAACGACGGCGTACATCTGACCGAAACCGGCCACCGCCTGCTCTTTGAGGCGGTCAAGGGGCTCATAACGGCATAAAAAACACGCGGCAGTTTGACTGCCGCGTGTTTTTTAAATCATCTGTTCAACTCAGCCGGCGAAGCGGACTATGACCTTGTCGGTCGCGCCGAAAACCGTGACCGAGACCTCGCAGTAGCCAGCGCTCACAGGCGTCATGGTGCACAGCTTCGGGTTGTCCTGGTTGACCTCGATCGAAACGATGTTCGGGTCGCTGGTGCTCCAGATTATGGCCTCGTTCGGCACCTGCACCGTCAGCGGGCTGATATATATCGACGCGGTCAGCGGTGTGCCGGCCATCAGCGTGATATCATCGGCCATGACCTCGTCGCCGTAATAGAGCGTCACGCTTTCAACGGTCGGCGTGGGCGTCGGCGCCACAGTCGCCGTCGGCGGCACCGTAGGAGGCGCATCCGTCGGGCTGTAGACCGGTAGGGTCGGCGTCGTCTTGGTCGTGCCCGTGCCGTTCAGGCTCAGCGACACCAGCACCACCACGGCCAATATCACCGCCACGAGCAGGATCGCGCCGAATATGAGCTGCCAGCGCGCGTTGACGGCCGCCCTCTGGCCAGAGGGCGTGGAGGCATCTTCACCCGGCGTCGGGTTCGGGACGCGGTCGCTCTGCCTCACTCGCCGCGTGCCGCAGTAGGGGCAGCGGCCTCTTATCCCGGAAAACTGCCGGCCGCAGCGGCGGCAGGTCACGCGAGGAATAAAACTCATGGGAGTTCCTCCGTTCCTTGAAAGAGTAAATTATGCGTTTTAGCGCAATTGCATAAAAAGCTAACATAATATTACTCTTTTCCGGGCCGTTCGTCAAGTGCGGCCTGTTTCAATTTTCGTCTGCACGCCGGTTTTTGCGTCGATATACACGTTTACAGGCGTCCCATCCTCAGCCTCGCAGGCGAAAACATAGCACAGCCGCTCCGCGCCGCCCTCCGTCAGCGCCGCCGTCAGCTTTGACGACAGGGCAGTCAGGCTCTCGGGCAGCGCCTCCGCCGCCTGCTCCACCGTTATCCCCGGCTCGCCCAGGTCGCGCTCCGTGTGGTTGAGCACATACTGCGTGGCGTCATAGGCGCAGACCTCGCCGCTGTCGAGCGCTATCGACAGGCTCACCGCGTCCGCAGGATAGCTCACGCCCTCGGCGCTGCCCGCAAAGCTGAACACCGCAAGGCCGCCGTCCTCGTCCTCCGACACGGGTTCCATATCCTCCAGGCCCGCCTGCGCGAGGAAGTCCTCCGCTATCCGGCGCGCCTCGTCCATGTCCAGTTCCCTCGCGCGCACCCTGCGCGAGCCGGTCACGCTCAGCACCTGCCCGCCCTGCTCGGACACGCTTATCATCCGGAAGTCCCCAGTCTCGCCCTCATACGAAAAGCTCCAGCAGGGCAGGCTGCAGGCCGCGCGGCCCACGCTCTCCAGCTCCGACTGCGCCACGCCCAGGAAATCCGCCGCTATCGCCTTCGCCTTCGACTCCGTCACGTTCTCCGCGCCCTCGAGCGACTTGGCCGTCACCGTCAGCGCCGAGGCCGAGTATCTGCCGTCGTAGTCCAGCTCCGGGAAGGCGTCGAGCTCCGAGTCTATGCGCCGCAGCTCATAGCCCACCGTGCCTGTCTCGCCCGCGTCAGCGCCCGCAGCGTAGCTGTCCAGCGTCAGCGCGCCCTCCGAATACTGCGTGCCCAGCTGCATGACGGACTGCGCGATGCCCGACACGGCTTCCGACACCTCCGCCAGCTGCTGCCTGGTCTCCTCGTCCGGCAGGCGGCCCTCCGCGCCCTCGCGCGAGAGGTACAGCGCCCAGTCGCCCGCCGAGTTCAGGTAGCCCGAGAGCTTTTCCAGCTCCTGCGTGGAATAGGGCAGCGAGGCCAGGGCGCTCACCGCGCCCGCCGCATTCGCCGCCGCCTTCGCGCACAGCTGTGAGAACAGCGGCGCGCTCGTGGCGTAGCAGCTCGCACGCATTGCCTCGTCCATAGAGCCCAGCGACGAGGCCAGCTCGCCCATCGCCGCGCTGCCGTAGCTCTCGCCGGCACGCAGGTGGCCCATGCCGTCCGTGCTCTCCTTCCAGGCGAACAGCCCCGTTATTATGAGCGCCACGCTCAGGACCGCTATTATGATCGAAGCAGTCTTCTTTTTCATCAAAAACACCTCCTTCGGTAGTTTCTCCGAAAGAGGCGTTTTCAAAATATGCAATTTTTAGCCGAGTTTTTGAAGCCCCGTCCCGAGCCTTCTGAGCGTCTCGTCCCTGCCCAGTATGCGGCAGAGCTCCACCGCGCCGCCGGGCGTCACCGTCTGGCCCGACACCGCGATGCGTACCGGCCACATGACCGCCGCGTTCTTCACGCCCTCGGCCTCGGCCAGCGACTTCATCGACTCGAGTATCGCCTCGTCGTCCCAGCCCTCCAGCGCCGCGAGCCGCTCCTTCGCCAGGGCGAGGAACTTCTTCGCGCTCTCCTGCGTGGACTTCGACTTCTTGTTCTCGAAGAGTTCCGGGCCGTAGTCCGGCAGCGCGTCGAAAAAGCCGAGCTTTTCGGGTATGTCCGTCAGCACCTCGGTGCGCTGCTGCAGCAGCGCCGCTATCGCCGCGGGGTCGATGGCCGGGTTCTTGACCGCCTGCCTGATGTACGGCTCCGCCGCCTTCGCAAAGGCCTCCGGCGACATGGCCCTTATATACTC
The DNA here is from genome assembly GCA_944387285.1 of uncultured Oscillospiraceae bacterium. Lineage (GTDB taxonomy): Bacteria > Bacillota > Clostridia > Oscillospirales > Oscillospiraceae > Scatomorpha. The sequence continues at coordinate 19,382 of CALXEH010000021.1, forward strand.
GCTGTTGAGCCAGCGCAGCTTCTCGATATCGAAGATCGCCGGGGACTTGGACAGCCCGTGCAGGTCGAAGACCTGCTCCAGCTCCTTCAGGGTGTATATCTCCCGCTCGCCGCCGGGGCTCCAGCCCAGCAGCGCGACGTAGTTCACGACGGCCTCCGTCAGGTAGCCCTGGGCGATGAGGTCCTCATACGACGGGTCGCCGTGGCGCTTGGACATCTTGTTGTGCGCGTCGCGCATGACCGGCGAGCAGTGGACGTACTTCGGTATCTCCCAGCCGAAGCCCTCGTAGAGCAGGTTGTACTTCGGCGCGCTCGAGAGGTATTCCGTGCCCCTCACAACGTGGCTGATGCCCATGAGGTGGTCGTCTATGACGTTCGCGAAATTATAAGTCGGCAGGCCGTCGCGCTTCATGAGCACCTGGTCGTCGAGGTCGGCGTTCGGCGCCGTGATATCGCCGAAGATCTCGTCGTGGAAGGTGGTCGTGCCCTCGTGCGGGATGAGCTGCCTTATTACGAAGGGCTCGCCCGCCGCGGCGCGCGCCTCAGATTCCTCCTTCGACAGGCTGCGGCAGGGGTCGTCCTCGTGCTTAAAGCCCTCCGCGGCCTCCTCGCTCTTCTCGCAGAAGCAGCGGTAGGCGTGGCCGCGCTCGATTAGCAGCTCGGCGTAGTCCATATACAGCCCGCGGCGCTCGGTCTGCACATAGGGGCCCACGGGGCCGCCCACGTCAGGGCCCTCGTCATGGCTGAGCCCGCACTCGCGCATCGTCTTGTATATCACGTCCACCGCGCCCTCGACCAGACGGCCCTGGTCCGTGTCCTCTATCCTCAAAATGAACTTGCCCCCGGCCCGGCGCGCTATCAGGTAGGTATAAAGCGCCGTGCGCAGGTTGCCGACGTGCATATAGCCCGTGGGGCTCGGCGCAAAGCGCGTGCGCACCTCGCCCTTGGGTATGCGGGCCTCCATGGCCTCAAACCAGCTCTGTTCCTTCATAAAAAAGCCTCCGTACAATTATTCCCCGGAAAACCTCTTTATCTTATTTGATGAGAACTTTTTTGTCAATATTGTAATAATGAGAAAAATGTGCTATCATGTGTTGTAAGTATGGGCGTCCCGCAATGGACGCTGAATCTGAGAATGAATATGGGAGGAAGAGCAATGATATCTGAGAGAATGATAAAACTGGCTGCCGGCGGCAGCGCCATCCGCGCAATGTTTGAAGAGGGCAAGAGGCTCGCGGCGCTCTACGGAGCGGAAAACGTGTTTGACTTTTCCATTGGCAACCCCTACTTCGCGCCTCCCGAGGCGGTGAAGGACGCCATTGTCGATATCATCACCAACGACGACCCCATGAGCGTCCACGGCTACCCCGCCAACGCCGGCTTCCCCGCCGTGCGCGAGGCCGTGGCCCAGTCGCTCAACAAGCGCTTCGGCACCGACTACAACGCCGGCAACATCATCATGACCGTCGGCGCCGCAGGCGGCCTGAACGTCATCCTGCGCGTGCTCTGCAACCCCGGCGATGAGGTCATGGTCATCTCCCCCTACTTCTTCGAGTACAACAACTACATCGGCAACGCCGACGCCAAGGTCGTCGTAGTCCCCGCCGCCGCCGAGAACGGCTTCCTGCCCGACCTCGACGCCATCGGCGCCGCCATCACCCCGAAGACCAAGGCCCTCATCCTCAACAACCCCAACAACCCCACCGGCGTCATCTACCCCGCCGACATGCTCAAAAAGCTCGGCGAGCTGCTCGAGGCCAAGGGCCAGGAATACGGCACCGTCATCTACCTCATCTCCGACGAGCCCTACCGTGAGCTCGCCTACGACGGGGCCGAGGTGCCCTGGCTGCCGAACTGCTGCAAGAACACCATCGTCGGCTACTCCTGGTCGAAGTCCCTCTCCCTGCCCGGCGAGCGTATCGGCTACCTCGTGATCCCCTCCGACATCGTCGATGGGCAGCTCATCTTCGACGCCGCCGTCGTCGCCAACCGTATGCTCGGCTTCGTCAACGCCCCGAGCCTTATGCAGCTGGCCGTCGCCCGCTGCCTCGACGCCTCCACCGACATCGCCGCCTACGACGCCAACCGCAAGCTGCTCTACAACGGCCTGCATGAGCTCGGCTATGAGTGCGAGTACCCCGCCGGCGCCTTCTACCTCTGGGTCAAGACCCCCGTCGCGGAGCCGGAATTCGTCGCCCTGGCGAAGAAATACAACCTGCTGCTCGTCCCGGGCGCTTCCTTCGGCTGCGAAGGCTACGTCAGGCTCGCCTACTGCGTCAGCGGCGACATGATAAAGCGCAGCATGGCCTCCTTCGCCAAGCTGGCTGAGGACTGCGGCCTTAAAAAATAAGCCACATGCGCACCAAAGCGCACCCACACTGTAAGGATTAGAGGTCAATTTCGATGGACGAAAGAAAAACCATGTTCTCCGGCATCCAGCCCTCCGGGGATCTTACCCTCGGCTCCTATATGGGAGCCATTCGGAACTGGGTGGATATGATCGACGACTACAACGCCTACTACTGCATCGTGGATATGCACGCCATCACCGTGCGCCAGGTACCGGCCGATCTGAGAAGGCGGTCTCTCGAGCAGCTGGCTCAGTATATTGCCTGCGGCCTCGACCCGCACAAGGTCACGCTTTTCGTGCAGAGCCATGTGCCCGCTCACGCCGAGCTAGGCTGGGTGCTCAACTGCTTCACCATGTTCGGTGAGCTCTCGCGCATGACCCAGTTCAAGGACAAGAGCGCCAAACACGCCGACAACATTAACGGCGGCCTCTTCACCTACCCGGCTCTCATGGCGGCGGATATCCTGCTCTATCAGGCGGACTTCGTCCCCGTCGGGGACGACCAGAAGCAGCACGTCGAGCTCTGCCGTGACGTGGCCATACGCTTCAACAACATCTACGGCGACGTCTTCACCGTCCCGCAGGCCTACATCCCCCGTGTGGGTGCGCGCATCATGAGCCTCACCGACCCGACCAGCAAGATGTCCAAGTCCGACAAGGACCCCAACGGCTGCGTCCACCTCATGGAAAAGCCCGAGGACATCATGCGCAAGTTCAAAAGGGCCGTCACGGACTCGGACACCTCCGAAAACTGCGTCAGGTTCGACCCGGCCGAGAAGCCGGGCGTGGCCAACCTCATGCAGATCTACTCCTGCGCCACCGGCAAGACCTTCGACGAGATCGAACAGGAATTCCTCGGCCGCGGCTACGGCGCCTTCAAGACCGCCGTCGGCGAGGCCGTGGTGGAGCAGCTGCGCCCCATCCGCGAGGAGGCCACGAGGATGCTCGCGGACAAGGCCTACCTCGAGAGCGTCTACCGCATGGGCGCGGAAAAAGCTGCCGCCGCCTCCGGCAAGACCCTCAGGAAGGTCTACAAGAAACTCGGCTTCATCGCCCGCTGAACCGGGCCGCCGGGAAAATACACAATGCCTCCGCCGCGCCGGCTTAGCTCACGGCGCGGCGGAATTCAGGAGTGTGAGCCATGTTCCTCAACACTGAGCTGTGGCTTCGTGCGCTGCTCGCCATCGCCGTCGGCTTCGCCGTCAGCTTCGCCTCCACGCCCATCGTAAAGGCCTTCGCCCAGAAGGTCGGCGCCATGGACGTGCCCAAGGACGCGCGCCGCGTCCACGACCACCCCATCCCCAGAATGGGCGGGCTGGCCATCTTCCTCGGCTTCATCCTCAGTGTGGTGCTCTTTGCCGAGATCAGCCGCCAGGTCCAGGGCATTCTGCTCGGCGCCGTGCTCATCGTGGCCTGCGGCGCCATCGACGACATCGTCTCCCTGCGCGCCTGGGTGAAGCTCATCATCCAGATCATCGCCGCCATAGTCGCCGTCGCGCACGGCGTCGTCATAGAGGTCTTCTCCAACCCCAACATCTTCAGCCAGAACGAATGGCTCATCCTCGGCTACCTCGCCGTGCCGGTGACCATACTCTGGATCGTCGGCGTCACCAACTCCGTCAACCTCATCGACGGGCTGGACGGCCTCGCCGTCGGCGTCTCCACCATCTCGTCTGTGACCATGTTCGTCGTGGCCCTGCTCGTCGCGGAGGGGAACGTCGCCGTCATCCTCGCGGCCCTCATGGGCGCCTGCGTGGGCTTCATGCCCTACAACCTCAACCCCGCCAAGATCTTCATGGGCGATACCGGCGCGCTGCTGCTCGGCTATGTGCTCTCGACCGTGTCCGTCGTAGGCATGTTCAAGTTCTACGCCGTCGTCACCTTCATCGTGCCCATACTGGCGCTGTTCCTGCCGCTTTTCGACACTACCTGCGCCTTCTTCCGCCGGCTGCTCCACGGCCAGAGCCCCATGCACCCCGACCGCGGCCACCTGCACCACAGGCTCATCGATATGGGCCTCAGCCAGAAGCAGGCAGTGGCCATACTTTACTCCGTTTCGGCCATTCTCGGCCTGTGCGCCGTCGTGCTCGCTACCGGCGGTACGGTGAGGCTCTACCTCGTCGTCATCGCCGCGGCCTCCGCCGTCGCCATAGGCATTTTCATAGAACGCACCCTCAAGGGCCACAAATACCACCCGCCGGTCGACCCCTCGACCTGCGAACCGCTGGAGGACAAGGATGACAAGGCTTAAAGTCATGTCCGTCTTCGGCACAAGGCCGGAGGCGGTGAAAATGGCTCCGCTGGTGCTCGAGCTGCAGCGCAGGGCAGAGCTCGAAAGCGTGGTCTGCGTCACCGCCCAGCACCGGGAAATGCTCGACAGCGTGCTGCGCGAGTTCGGCATCAGCCCCGAGCACGACCTCAACATCATGCAGAGCGGGCAAAGCCTCGCGGATATCACTTCCCGCGTGCTGCACGGCCTGGGGCCCGTCTACGAACAGGAAAAGCCCGGGCTCGTCCTCGTCCACGGCGACACCACCACCACCTTCGCCGCCTCGCTCGCCGCCTTCTACGCGCACATCCCCGTCGGCCACGTCGAGGCCGGCCTGCGCACCTTCGACCGCTGGAGCCCCTGGCCCGAGGAGATGAACCGGCGCCTCACCGGCCAGCTCGCCTCCCTGCATTTCGCGCCCACCCGCCGCAACGCCGAAAATCTCCGGCGCGAGGGCGTCGAGGGCAGTATCTGGGTCACCGGCAACACCGTCATAGACGCGCTCAAGTACACCGCCTCCGGCGAGGGCTTCTCCAGGCCCGAACTGGGCGAGATAGATTATGTCAACCACCGCGTCGTGACCCTCACCTGCCACAGGCGGGAGAATTACGGCGAGCCGATGCGGAACATTTTCGAGGCCGTGAGGAACACGGCGCTGCGTTTCCCCGACGTGATCTTCGTCTATCCCGTGCATTTGAGCCCGGTAGTCAGGCAGGCTGCGGGGCAGCTGCTCTCCGGCGTGCCCAACATCCGGCTCATCGAGCCGCTGGACGCCGTGGACATGCACAGGCTGATGGCCAAGAGCTACATGGTGATGACCGATTCCGGCGGGCTTCAGGAGGAGGCCCCGGCCCTGGGCAAGCCCGTGCTTGTCCTCAGGCGCGAGACGGAACGGCCGGAGGCCGTGGAGGCCGGCACCGTGGAGCTCGCCGGCACGCAGAGGGAGCGCATAGAGCTGCTGGCTGCCCGGCTTCTGACCGACAGGGCCGCCTACGACAAGATGGCCCGGGCCGTGAACCCCTACGGCGACGGCAGGGCCTGCGAGAGGATAGCCGACGCGATATGTCACGCCTTCGGGCTGTCTGAGCGGAGGCCCGAGGAGTTTGTGCCGCAATGAGCAAAAGGTCCAGATTCATCATAATACTGCTCATAGCCCTCACCGCGGCGGTCATACTGTACGCGATCTTCGGCATGGGCCGCGGCGTGGAGACCCCGCCCGTTGAGCTGCCCGACGCCGCGCCGACGGAGACCGCCTCCAGCCCGGAGCCGAGCGGCCACGACGTGGCGGAACTCAGCCCCGAGACCGTGCAGTCCGTCATCGCGCTGCTCAGCCGGGCCGAGAGCTATTCGCGCACCGTCACCATCGAGGACATCTGGAGCGGCGGCAGCAGCGAGACCAAACTCAGCGTCTGGGTGGACGGCTCGCGGACGCGCATCCGCGTCGAGCTGCCCGGCGGCGTCAAAAACATCCTGCTGCGCGACGCCAAGCTCTACATCTGGTACGACAACAGCTCCGGCGTCTACGAAAGCGACATCATGAGCGCCTCGGAGGCCGACGAGTGGCTGCGCTGCATAGACTACGAAGAGCTCCTGCAGCTGCCCGCCTCCGCCATACTCAGCACGAACTACGAGCTCTTCGGCGGCGAATCCTGCATATGCGTGGAATACAGTTCCGGCGAGCTGGGATATTTGAACCGCGTGTACGTCTCGGTCTCCACCGGCCTGCTCATGGGCGCGGAGACCTACGACGGCGACACGCTCATCTACAGCATGAGCTCTTCCGCGCCCAGCTTCTCCGCGCCGGATGAGAGCATGTTCCGCCTGCCCTCAGAGGAAGAGCATGGCGCCGAGAACGATTAGCAGCTCCTTGTCACCGCTCTCGCGGTACATGAGATAGAGTATCAGCATGAGCAGCAGGTCCTCGAGCTCGAAGCCCTCCTTGAAGACGTTGGGCACGAGCTTGCCGAAAAGGCCTGTGAGCTCGGACGGCAGAAGATCTTCAAGGCCGCCTCCCCGCGCGGGCGGCGGCCCGCGTTTTGCCGCCCGCCTCGGCGGCGACTGCGGCGGTTCGGGACGGCTGTATGTAACGGGCGGCGGGTTCCTGAGCGCCGGGACTTCGGCCCGGCGGCGAGGCTCAGGCTCGGGCATCTGCACGAAGCGGCCCGTGTTGCCGTCGTAGCGCTTATACATCGGCGTCCTCCTTCTCCGTCAGGCCGAACTCGGCCGCGGCTATGCCCGCCAGCCCGGCGAGCCGCGCCAGCTTCATGGCCTTATCCATCTTGCTGCGGCGCTTTTCGGAGAGGAAGGGCTTCATCGCCTCAAGCAGGGCCCGTTCCTCGCGCTTGACGCTGTTTTTGCCGAGCAGTCCGGCCAGCTTCGCCATGAGGCCCGGGTCCGGCTCCGAGGCCGCCGCCTCGCCCGGCGAGCTCTCGCCGCCCATGACCGACTTGGCCAGCTCGCTGATGCGCGAGAGCGCGGCGGGGTCTGAGAGTATGGCGTTCAGCTTATCCCCGAAGTCGTCCATGGCGGCACCTCCCGTCCTATCCCTTCATCACGTCGGAGAGCTGCTGGGCTATGCGGCGGCCCTCTTCGGTGTTCAGCACCTGGCGCAGTATGCCCTGCATGGCGTTTTTGTCGCCGGAAGATATGGCCTTTGCCAGTGCCGCGGCGTCCACCATGGCGTTCAGGGCGCGGCCGTCCTCCGTGTCGGCCAGCCGGCGCAGCTGTTCGGCCTTGCCGGAACTCTCCAGCTTGGCGCTCATCTTTTCGATGTCCATGCCTTTCACCCCTTCTGAGACATTATATTCAGACTTTCCAGGAAGGTGCACAAACATGAAGCTCGCGGTTTTTTCGGACACGCACGGCAGAACTGAGGGTATGCTCGCGGCGGCGCGGCGTATGCGGCCCGACCTCTTCATACACCTGGGCGACCACATACGCGACAGCCTTGAGCTCGCGCACGAGTTTCCCGGTACGCCCCTCTACGCCGTGGCCGGCAACTGCGACTTCGCCTCAAGAGAGCCGGACCGCATGAGCTTCCTGCTGGGCACGACCCAGGTCTTCGCCACCCACGGCCACGCCTACGCCGTGAAGTACACCATTGACCCGCTGCTCAACGCCGCGCACTTTTCCGGGGCCCGGCTCGTGCTCTACGGCCACACGCACATAGCGCGGATAGACTACTTCGGCGAGCTCACCGTGGTAAACCCGGGCAGCGCCGGGCTGGGCCGCAGCCCCAGCTTCGCCATCATAGAGCTCTCGGACGAGGGGCGCATCTCCGCCAGGATACTGGACATCTGACGCCAAAACCAGCAGAAGCCGGCCAAATGGCCGGCTTCTTTGCTTTTTCAGCGGGGTTATTCCCACTCGCCAAGTGGAAATGCACTCTAAACTTTTTTGTATAGAGAATTTGATTCCATTTGGCTTTGTTTGATACTCGTTATCCCAATCCTATGGGGTATCCGACTTTCTGCTATCAAAAAGCTATCAGGGGATGCTATCAACGTAAATGGTTCTCAGTTTTTGTCTACGCTCATTGCAAGAGCGAAATACTATTTCTTATTTCATTCCACAATCGCTGCCTAATCTCAACCGCTGTATTTACTGAGACAATTCCGAATGAAGTTATTGGTCGATATGCAGAAGCCAATTGTGAATTATGATACTTCCAAATTGCGTTTTCGCTACTATTAACTCTACCTTGCAGAACCCAAACCATCTTGGGAGCACCACTTCGAGAGGCAACACTTGTTTCACAGGAGTATTTACGAATAACCTCAGGTAAACTGTGCTTTTTGATATTTGCTCTGGATGAGAACTTTGCATCAAATATCGCATACTCTTCGTTGTCCTCAGAAGAAGCAAATTTCAACACAAAATCCGGTGTGTAGTAGTCCGGATTTCCTGAAGGTGGTTTCGTTGTTCTAAAAAGCGTAAGATTGTTTTCAAATTGAGCTGCACTTATTACTGGTTGATAGTACAATGTGGCGGTTACTTCACCATTGCTAAGTAGATAGGTATTTGCAACATCCTTTTCATTTTGATAATGCTCGTCCGCTGAGGTATAGTCAAATTTGAAAACAGGTTCTTTGACATTCGCCTTTTGATATCCGTTGTCAGCTAAAAGTTTCAGAAGCCGTAGTAAGCAATAATACTCAAAGAGTTTATCCAAAGTCTTTACTTGCAAAATTAGCCGCTCTTTTTCTAAGCTATACTCCCCGTACCGGAACCACCGAACTATAGTTTCGAATACTTGTGCATAAGGCTTAATCTCGCAAAAAGTGTTTGTTTTTCTCGGCAAGGTATTCAGTACCAACGGTTGGACATCAAATAATGATGAATACTGCTTGCTAATACTCTGAAGTGTGTCAATCAAGCGATTGAGTTTTTTCAATAGTATCCTACAAAATGAAATCTGCAGGGACTTGATCGTAATAATTGGCGCACGGTACTCTTTGGGAAAACTACCGTGAATCCTTGAAATAACACGTTCCTCATTCAAAACGTCTCTATCAAATTCCGCGGAGACCTGCTTTGCGTTTAGCAATGCTGTGTTCAAAAAGCCAATGATAACTCTGTTTTCATAAACATCCCAGCTTTTTCGGTTTGCATCTGCTCTGACTTGATATGGTAGAAAGTTTTTACCATGGAACTGAATACCGCTTGTATATGGAACAGTAGCTAACTGATCTGCGTTCTGCAATATCCAATTAAAACTATCACGAGAAACTTGCTTCACCTTTTCGTATGGCACGAGCACTTCGGTATGCTTTATTGTATGCTTGCCTTTTGTTTTGAAGTATGCAAAGTTATTCTTATAACACGCAATTACTTGTTCCAACAATTGAATATACGAACTCAGAGATTTATACGCATGCTTATTCCACTTTCCTTCATACAAACTATTGCTTGCGCCTCGGTCTGCATTGGAAAAAATCCACTCTCCTACTTGTGCATCATCAAACGCAATTAGCTCTTGGAGCATTTTTTGTATATTTGAAGTATCTTCTTGGTTCTTGCTCATACACAATAAGAAATCAGAAAAGAGTTCCTTTGATGCCCCGTTAGTAAAGTTCATAATAAAAGAAAGGGCAACAAGGTCATAGTGAAGCAAAAATGGCTGCTTAGCAAATAGACTGTCGTTGTACTTTGTATATCCCTCAACTGTTTCAGTGTCAGGATCCAAAGCAATGCTTCCTACTCGTTCTCCATTAACGCATACATCAACTGATTCGATATCATTCTTTCGGTACTTGTCACTTTGAAAGTATATTTCGTAGCTTCCGTCCTCGTAAACTGCCTCGCACTTTGAGAAATCGACGGAGGACATATCCATGAGACGGTCAGACAAATCAAGCGTAGTTCTTTGTTGCATGATTTGGCATGATAGAATACACTGCATCATAGATGTGTCCTCCTTTTTACATGGTTGTTTTTAGTGGGAGAAGAACTGGTAGAAGCCCATATTGCTTTCGGCAACGCGTTTCATCCTTTCGAGATGTTTCGCGCTTATAGGCATATTCTGTACGGTACACTCCTTCAGCAAATCTTCGATCAGCAAACGATAGTTTTCGCCATTGCCGTTGATGGTCGGGAGAATTTTCTGAGAAAAAGCATAATCCAACGGTGCATATTTTGTCGCCGGAGTATCACGCTCCATACATCTACATCCAACTGCGCAATAATTTTTGACCATCTTTTGATTGCGAGGCATAATTTGGAGCGAATGGTCTCGGAAAATCTTCTGGATGGCATTCCATTTGTCTTGAATCACTTCATCAATTACATCATCTTCAGCGACACAGAATGCATCCCTCATGGTGCCAAAAGATACCATATCCTCAACATTATCAATTTCCTCGTCTATTCCATCATCAATTCTTGTTGGCTCGAGCATAATGACCCAGCTTCTGTCTAAGAACCTCGGAGAGAGTTCCTCAGTTGTATGGTCGAAATTAACAGTTGCCAGGAAGCGAAGATGCTCCGGAAGTTTGAAACTCTTTACTCCACCAAGAGGTATAGACCGATTGGAGACAGATGTAAAGTCACAATTTCTTAGAAATGCTGCCCAATAATGCTCTATCGGGCTAAGGTTTGCCTCATCAAGAAGAATAATGAATGGCGCAATTTTCGAATTATCGCAACCGCATTCTGTATCCATCAACTCAAAAGCATCAAAAACTTCTCCGTTACTGCGTTCCATCTTCTTAGATAGCGGATTGTAATATCCAATGAAGTCCTTATGAGAAGACCACCCTCGTTCAACAGAAATATCAACAAAGCGCTTTTGCGGCGCATTAGCGGCTAAGCCCAGCGCCTTGGCAAGAATATTGCAAAGAGAGGTCTTACCTGTTCCAGGTTCTCCTGCAAATGTTGTGATAAATCCCTGTGTAATGCAAATCAGGTAATTGGCAACGTCATTAGGTGTTACATCTCTATGGGCTTTATTGTGAATGAAATCCGTAACACGCCCAATAATGTCTGCATAATCCATTGACTCTTTATGTAACAGAGCACTATCAAATGGAACAGGAACTTCTACAGTAGGTTCATCTCCTATTCCGCGCAAGATTTTATCAAGAAGCTTACTGTCGAGGATTCGCGCTGTTTGCGTTGCTCTATCGTTGAACGCTTTCAGCGTAGAGTCAAACTGCTTTTGAAGCTCATTATTGTCAATCAGTTGCTGATTATAACTGTCCTTTGCTTTATCTCGGTCACTTTTTAGCCGGTCACGTTCTGCTGTGAGTTTATCGATCTCTTCTCGTAGATCAACTTTCTTGCTTAACGTTCTGTTTTCAGCTCTTAATCTCTCAAGCTCCTGCGTTAATTCGGAGACCTTCTTGCTATCCTCTTCAGATTCCGCTTCTTTTGTTATCTCAGCACTCTCTTGCAGTGCAGCGATATTCTTCTGCAATGCGGCTTCTTGAATTTTCAACTCATCCACATGCTTTTGCACTGAAGAAATCTCGATGACTTTATTTTGAATTTGGTCAAAATAGTTGGCTGCAACTTCCTCTGCCAGCGCTTGTTTAATATTTTCGTCCTCAAGAGCGTATTGTACAATGCTCCTTACGAACGCTTCTTTTTGATCAACACTCTGCAATAGTGCTTGAATCTTCGAGATGCGTTCTTCTGTAAACTGAACATTACCACCGCTTTCGATAAGCTTCTGGACAGCATCCTTGAGTTGGCGTACTTGTTCACGCGTGTATGAATTTTCTGTACGAAGAGAGTCAATAAAACTATCAATAAGCGTCTTTTCACTTATCCAATCGTAGCGAATGGTGCACTCTTCTGGTGTAGGGATGGAAGATTTAGGAATGAGAATGAGAGCTTCTTCACCATCTTGATCTTCAATTACTAAAAGATCATCATTATAGGTCATTGCGTTATATTCGCCAATACTATACTGGTAGTCTTTTACCCCAAGAAGTATTATTGTTCCTTCTTTAGTATCGTATTCAAAAGGACCATACAGCTTTCCGGCACACCTAAGCAAAATTAGCGTAGTGCGAACTGTGCAGTTGGGCTCAGGTATCGACCGATCACTTTGAAGTTGATCAATACTACTATTGACGTCAATAATTTGATAAAAGCCCTTTCCAGAAAAAGTTTCAATCCAGATTTCAGAACTTGCTCTTCCGTACTGCGGATTGTACTTGAGACTATACATATTATTTCCGTCATAATTTGGATATGGATCACCGTTAATTCTAATGTTAACTAAAGACCCAAAATTGGAATATACATCTTCGGCACTATCACCGCCTTGAATTCTGACTTCGATACGTCCGAACTTGGGGAAATCAGCAGAGTCTACAAGGTCATAATCAGTGCCTTTTATCAAAACACGAGGATAAACATAGCAAACTCTGTTAACGCCGCCATAGGGGTCTTCATAGTTCGGATTGTAAAATAGCCATGCGAGAATGTTCTTTCCTTTGTACTGCTTAAAATCCATATGCTTCGCCTCCTTTTGATCTTGTCAAGCTTTTTCTGGTATAATATCAACGATGTCCCCAATATTGCAGTCGAGAGCGACGCATATTTTCGAGAGACTTTCCATAGAGACAAATTCGTTTTTTCCCATCTTAGCAAGCACATTGAAGCTGATACCGGATGCGTCTTTCAAATCTGTCCGGTTCATTTTCTTATCAATCAACAGCTTCCAGAGCTTATCGTAGGAAATAGGCATTGCAATTCTCCGTTCCAATTTAGACTGATTGCATTATAGCACAAAACAACGATGTTCGCAAGATAATCTCATCAGAACGTGAGATGTTCTCTGCAAAGAAAAAGCCGCCCGCAGGAACTTAATGCTCCTGCGGGTGGCTTTGCCTGATGAGGGTTTGTACTCGTCCTTTCAGTCCGTTCTTCTTCGCAAGTTCGCTTGCTGCGTGGCGGCGCTCGTTGGAATACGGTGCAGTCAAACGGACAGCGAATCGCCTGCGGTCGATCTCAAAGGTTAGCCCGCCCTGTTCGTCATCGTCGGTCTGCCTGCATAGGTCGGGGTACTCTGCTGTGTACTTCAATAGCCGCTTTTTGAGCGCGGTATTGTGCGTCTGAATTTCGACGGTTTTGCTGGCTTCGTCAAAATAGATGCAGGTCGTTTTCTGCCGCTTGGTCAGTCCGGTTTTCATATTGCCTCCGTTTCTGCCTGTTCTGCAAAAACAGGCGCGTTTTCAAGATTTTTTGTCAGCTCTACACCTGCAAAAGCAGGCTGATTTTTGAATGGAGAGCGCCCAGATGATACGCTGCTCGATCTGGACGCTCCCATTCGGTAAAATCCATTTTTCTCAGCTCAACACGGCATCAGCGGGCATCGTCGCGCGTTGCCGCCTTTTCTCTGCGTGGACGGAAGAAATGCCAGAGGTTATTGCGCTGAATCACATCCTCATAGCGTTGAACTTTTCCACGAAGCTCTGCGTTCTCACGTTCCAAATCAGACGTGCGGAGCTTGCTGCGAACGGATTTGTACTCAGAAAGCTCCTGCTTCAAACCGGCGATCTCTGCCTTGAGCTTTGCAATCAGCCTGTTTGCCGCATCCAGAGCCTTTTGTAATTTGGATTCCTTTTTCTCGGCTGTAACATACTTTTTCGCAAGCGTAGACAGGTGTTCAAAATCCTCGCGCTCAACGGCAACCTTGTTCGAGAAGGGAATGGGCCTTGCCTCAATCTTTTCAATAGCCGCTACATCGACCTGCTGATTCTGGATTTTTTTGATCTGCTTGCCGAGCGTCGCTGCCTGCTGCTCCTGCTGGCGGTTCTGCTCTGTGAGTTCTGCCAACCGCGCCTGCTCCTGCTGCACCTTGAACTGCGTCACTGTCAGATGTTCTTCGCTGCTGCCGCGTTCGCCGCGCTCCACATCGTCGTACCCGGCGTCGTGCATATACCGGAAGAAATCGTCCTGCAACACGCTGTAGGATTTTTTGAGAACGGGCTTGCCCTTTGCACTCAAGACCGGCTTGCCGTTTTCATCCAGTGCGGGCTTAGAATCCCACTTTTTACTCATGCTGACCTGCTGTATCGTCTCCTTGACCGTGCCGCGAAGCGATTCATCCTTGCAGCGTTTCGACCACAGGATTTGCTTTTCCACGACGGGAAGATAGACCACATGAAGGTGGTAGTGGTACACATCCTGCCCCAGCGCGTCGGACATGGCGCGGTTGCGCTCGTCGGCGTGCATAACCGCCGACAGGATGTACTGCTCGCCGCCGACAATTTTGATTGCAGCTTTGTAGGCATCGGTGTAAAATTGTTTTGCAAAGATATAGCCGCCGTGATTGAAAAAGTACGCCGAGTTGACGTCGAAGATCAGCTCTCCGAATTTCTCGGCATCGGCTTTCAGACCGCGGGTGGAGATCACGCCGTCAGCGCGCATCTGCTCGAACATTTCCATATACCCGGTGGTTGGTGTTTTGAAATGGACGTTGTAGGGCGTCCGTTCGGGAACGATGTCCTGATTGACATACGACGATTTTTCGCGCTCGTTGTGCGCCTGTGTGTTGTCAATGTCGGTATCTTTCATTCTTGCGTTTCTTGCGCTGGTACGGTGAATACCGTCGCCTCTTGCCATAGGCAGTTTACCTCCTGATTTCAGATTGTGCAGGACGGGTAGCTTTTGGGAAGCACTTCTGCGGAAGTGTAATAACCCACTATGATACTTTCATCCTGCGGCTGCAAAGTATCGTGGGCTCTCCGAGGGGGTTATGCGGCATCTGCGGATGCCTCTGCCGGTTTTGCGGCTTGCAGTGTGGATACAAACCGCAAAAACCGGCGTGGGCAGCAGCTTATTTGCAGGTGTCCGCTGCACATAATCTTCTGCCCACATCCATCTCAAACTCTGCGGATTTTTCGATGGGGACGGGAGATGCGAGGGGATAGCAGGCAATGTGCCTTCTTGCCTGCCAGCCACAGGAGCGTGTCACGCTCCTGTCACAGCTCCCACGGAGGAACAGTCCAGCGATAGCTCTGCGGAACGCCGCGCCGGTCAAGGTATTCCTGCCGCGCCTGCTCGCGTTCTTGCTCGGTTGGAGCTGTTTTATAGCGGGAATAGAGTTGCCGGTTCAGCATGGCGTCGAGCTTTTGCTCCAAGTCCTGACGGATTTCTTCTTCGTATTCAACCTCACCCCGCAGATGGTACATGGCGAGATCAAGAAACAGGTCATAGGGGATTTGCACGGTTTTCATGTTACTTTGCTCCTTTCCGCGACGGTCGCAACGATTGCGACGGCTGCTTTGATGGCGTAATTTTCACCGTCGCAACCGTCGCAGCCGTCGCGCCGTTCTCATTCGATTACTTCGTACTCTACATTGTCGATTGCCATATAGGTGAGTTTCACCTGCCGCCCGGAGTGTTTTGCTCTGTTCTCGTACTTCACATGGTACTCGTCCAGCAGCCTGCCGGATTTTACGTTCAGGTATTTGGTGAGAGCGTTTGCCGCCATGCCTGTATTGACCGTCTCCGCAAGCTCGGTCGGGCTGCCTGTCCATTCCCTGCTTTCAGAGGAAACAAGGCTGGAAACCGCGCACAGCACCGGGTCGGGCGGTTCCTTATACGGCTCGTTCTCTGTCCGTTCAAGGCTCCATATCTGCGTATCGGCATCCTTTTTCAGATAGAGAATCTGATCCTGCTGGTCGCGCCCCACTACATCGATGGTTGCCTCCAACGCCGTGCGCTTTTTCTTCTGCATGAGCAGCGACCCGTCCGCGCAGCCGAGCAATCCCGTCGTTCCGGAGATCATCTCGAAGCTGTCACCGGCTGGCTGCTTGCGGGTGTGATGGACGGTCAGAACGCAGATGCAGTGCTTATCGGCAAACCGCTTGAGCCGACCGATGATCTCATAGTCACTGGCGTAGCTGTACGCCTCGCCGCCGACTTCCCGAATCTTCTGCATGGTGTCGATGATAATGAGCTTGGTGTCGGGATGCTCGCGCACGAAATTCTCAAGCTGTTCGTCCAGCCCATTTCCGATCTTGCCCGCAGCGGTTGCAAAGTGCAGGCGGTCGGTATCGTTGACGCCATACATCATGAACATACGGCTTTGGATGCGCTGAAAGTCATCTTCTAATGCGAGGTACAGCACCGTACCGGGATGGACTTCGCAGCCCCACAGGGCTTCGCCGGTGCTGATATGGTAGGCAATCTGCGCCACCAGAAACGACTTGCCGATCTTCGGCGCTCCTGCGAGGATATACGCTCCCGCGTAGAGCAAGCCGTCAATGATGGGCGGCCTGCTCTGATATGCGGTCTGGTACAGCTCGGTCATGGAGATCGTGTGCAGGTAATGCGGGTCGGTCAACCGCTGCATCCTGCGGTAGATTTCGTCCAGACTTTCCGCGCTGTTTTGAAAATCACCGTTGATTTCTTCTTCAAAAGCGGATATACTGTTCTCAGTTGAATTGTGAAGCGGCTGCCCATCATCTGCGCCAACAGATGTGTCCGGGGCGGTCGTTTTCTTTTTGCAGATTTCATTCTCCATAGGCATTTTCCTCCTTCATTCCGTCCATGATGGCGGCGATCATCTCAATTACATCCAGCAGCTCATCGTTCACGCTGCCGCACGCTTCAATGCGCCGCAGTTCATCCAGCACGGCGGCAAGCTGGTCACGCAGGGCCTTATAAACTCTCGGATTACCCTGCACTACCACATCCTTGCAAGTCAGGCGGCGGGTGATGTAGTCCTGCTTCGTCAGTCCGGAGAGCTTGACAAAGATTTCAATTTGCGTATCTTCCTCCGGCGATACCCGGAAGGCAACGGTCTTATTGCGCCAGCGGTTGTGATTGTCTCGATTTTTCAGTGACATTTTCAATTGCTCCTTTCGACGTTCAATTTATCTGCCATTTCCTTTTGCACGGTTGGAAACAGGTGCGCATACCGGTAGGTGATCTCCACGCTTTCGTGTCCGACGCGATTGCCAATGGCAACGGCGGAATAGCCCATGTTGATAAGAAGGGAAACGTGGCTGTGCCAACGTCTTATAATAGGGACATGACGAGAAACCCCAGTAAAATCAAGGGATTCCGGGCTTGTCCTTATTCTTTTTCCAAGAAAATCACCCTGCGAAGCAGGTCGAAAGGTGGTGTCGAAAAATAAGAGCTGAAACCAGGGCCCAAAATCTGGATGTTGGAAGGGGGTGCCTGAATGGGCGCATGGGGTATCACGATGCGGGAAAGCGACTACGGGCTGGACCTATTGAGCGTCATTGTTGAGGAACAGCTAAAGCCGGTTCAATTTGCATATTTGGACACAGTGAAGGCCATAGAGCTTTTACGCCAGCATATCATGGATGAAATCAAACACTGCAACCGAGAATGCTTACAGGAGGAACTGGACTACTACATCGAAATCAACTTCCCAAGGGATTTTACCCAGGCGGCGCTCCTGATTGCGGAGT
>CALXEH010000022.1 GCA_944387285.1 uncultured Oscillospiraceae bacterium
GCTGTGTTCGGCTGGCTGCCCGTTTTCCTCTGGGTCGTCATCGGCGGTATCTTCTTCGGCGCCATGCACGACTTCGGCGCGCTCTTCGCGTCCATCCGTCACGGCGGCCGTTCCATCGGCGAGGTCATAAAGGACAACATCGGCCCGAAGGCGTATAAGCTGTTCGTCATCTTCGCGCTGCTGGTCCTCATCCTCGTCATCGCGAGCTTCACCTCCGTCGTTGCCAGTACGTTCCAGTCCACCGTTGATGCCAACGGCAACCCCTACGACTTCATCACCGTGGGCATGGACAACGCCTCCGGCAACGCCTCCACGGCGACCACGAGCCTGCTGTTCATCGTCATAGCCGTCATCTTCGGCTACTTCGTCTACCGCAGGGGCGCCAAGGTCGGCCCCGCGACCATCATCGGCGTCATCGGCATCATCGTCATCACCTTCATCGGCCTGAACGTCGGCATCAACCTGCCGCGTACCCCCTGGATAATCTTCATCGCCGTGTACATCACCCTGGCCTCCCTGCTCCCGGTCTGGATACTCCTCCAGCCGCGTGACTATCTGTCCAGCTTCCTGCTGTACGGCATGATGATCCTGGCTCTCGTCGGCGTCCTCGGCGGCTCCTGGAACAGCGAGTTCGAGCTCGAGGCCTTCACCGGCTGGGAGTCCAGCAGCGGCTATCTGTTCCCGACCCTGTTCATCACCGTCGCCTGCGGCGCCATCTCCGGCTTCCACAGCCTGGTCGCCTCCGGCACCAGCTCCAAGCAGATCAACTCCGAGAAGGACGCCAAGGTCATCGGCTACGGCGCCATGATCGTCGAGTGCATCCTGGCCATCCTCTCCCTGATCGCCGCCGCCACCGTGTGGCACCTCGTTCAGGGCGGCGAGAACAGCCTGGGCCTCACCATGAGTTCTCCTCCGACCATCTTCGCCGGCGGCCTTGCCACCCTCGTTGCCAACATGACCGGCACCGTGGCGGACTTCTCCAACCCGCTGTTCAACACCGTTTACACCCTGCTGACCCTGGCCGTCTCCGTCTTCGCGCTGACCTCCCTGGACACCGGCACCCGTCTGGGCCGCTACATGTTCACCGAGCTCTTCGTGCGTGAGGGCGAGGACCCGGCCAAGATCACCGGCTTCCGCGGCTTCCTGGCTAAGCCCGTGGTCGGCACCATCATCCTTGTCGCCATCGGCTGCTCCCTCGGCTACGCCAACGTCACCGCCATCTGGGCTCTGTTCGGCGCCGCCAACCAGCTCCTCGCCGGCCTGGCTCTCATGGCCGTCGCCTGCTGGCTCGGCAACATCGGCAAGAGCAACAAGATGTTCTTCATCCCCATGGTCTTCATGATGATCGCTACCCTGACCTCTCTGGTCATCACCGCTACCCAGAGGATCAACTCCGTCATGGCCGGCGGCGCTGACTGGACCATTTGGTTCCAGCTCATCTTCGCCGTTGCGCTCATCATCCTCGCTGTTGTCGTCAGCATCAGCGGCATCCAGACCTTTGCCAAGCAGGCGAAGGGCGTGATCACCGGCGACGCCAAGGCTGTCGAGGCCACGAAGTAATCCCGTTTCACAACACAAAAAAGACGTGCTGCATATGCGGCACGTCTTTTTTATCGTTTTTCGTCACATGTGGAACCTTCGCCGGGCCTCTTCCCTGAGCGAGGGGACGCGCCGGACGATGATGAGCGGGATGGACAGGCCCACGCAGGAGGCGAGCACCACCAGCGCCCAGCCGGGCGTCCATTCGCCGATGAGGTACCTGTCGCAGATGTACTCGGTCAGCATGGAAAATAGCCCTATGGCCATGAGCACCAGCACGGCCGACACCAGCAGCGAACAGCGCCGGGTGCGGATTATCCAGTAGAGCACGGGGATGATCACGACGGCGGCGACGTTGATGGGCAGGGCCAGGGCGAGGAACCAGTCCATGCCGTCGAGCGCGACGGCGATGAGGCAGACGTAGGCGCCCACGGCGAGCACGTCGAGGGTGAGGCGCACCCAGATGAACATGCCCTTGATGAGCAGCGGCGGCACGAACCAGACCCAGAGCATCGCCATAGCCCCGCCGATGAAGAAGGACCACCAGATGTGGCTGTAGAAGACGAGGTTAAGCAGGCCGCAGCAGATGGCCACGGACAGGAGCATGGAACTGAGCAGCAGCGCCGCCTCGCGCCTGGATACGGGCGCGACTTCCTCCTTCCTCGAGGGGAAGAAGCCCGGCTCGGCGGCGTCCGGGTGGCAGTTCGGGTTCACGACGGGCGTGCTGCAGAGCGGGCAGGCGATGGCGCCCGGGTTGAGCTCCACGCCGCAGTTTACGCAGTAAGACATAGCATACCCCCTAACGGTTGCTTTCTATCCGCACATGCAGGCCGTCCCTCACGAGGAAGCGGAAGAACTCGCGTTCGAGCTCCGTCTCCTTCTGCACGCCGGAGAAGGTTATCTCAAAGGTATCACCGTAGCTGATGGTGGAGACATGCGGCCGGGCCACGGTGGCCTGGCCCTGGACGACCTCCATGTGCTCGATGTAGGGCCTCATGCACTCGGGCACGACGAAGCGCCCGGGGTTCGTCAGCACGGCGCTGTAGGGCTCGACGCCGGTGAGGTGGTAGCTGAGCAGCATGATGGGGTTCTTGAGCACCCTGGGTATGAGCACGAGGAAGGGGTTGAGCAGCAGGCGCACGCCCCGGGTCATGGCGGCGCGCAGCTTCACCGGTTCGGCGGTGAGGTGCATGTAGCTGTGGATGAGCGAGATGAGCTGCTCAAAGCTGTAATCGCCGAGGGTCGGATCCACGCTGGGCTGTACGGTGATGATGAAGTTGCGCAGGGTCTCGGTGGGGAAGAAGGGCCGCAGGTTCACGGGCACGGCCAGGGTCACGGGCTTTTCGCGTATGGGCCGCTCGCGCTTCTGCTTTTCTATGAGCTGCAGCATGAGCACCGCCGCGAGGTATTCCGTGATGGACGCGCCGTAGGAACGGGCCTTGCCGCGCAGCTCCTGCACCGAGAGAAAGCCCATCGTGACGTGGAAGGTGTAAAAGGGCTCGGGCGTGCCGCGGTTCTGATAGGCCTTGGGTACGCGCGGTATGGCCCGCGCGGCCTTGCCGGCGTAGCGGAGATAGGCGTCCTCGCGCTCCTCGGGCCTGGGCGGCTCGTCGAGGTCGATGACGCCCTCGCCCGGCGGTATCGCCGCCCCGCGCTGGCGCAGGTACTCGGCCAGCAGGGCCTTGAAGAAGGTGAGCGAGCCCGCACCGTCTGCCAGGGCATGGAAGACCTCCAGGGAAATGCGGCTGCGGTAGTAGTAAAAGCGCACGAGCCAGCCGCTGTCCTCGTTGAAGCGCACGGGCCGGCAGGGGTCGGCGGTGTCCTCCTTGACATAGGGCCCCGGCGCGGTGTTCGGCTCGAAGTAGTACCAGAAAAAGCCCCGGCAGATCTTCATCGCAAAGCCGGGAAAGCGCGGCAGGGTGCGGTCCACGGCGGCCTGGAGCAGCACGGGGTCCACGCGCTCCGTCAGCACGGCCGAAAAGCGGTATATGGCCGAGAACTCCTCCCTCTGTATGGAGGAATACATGAAGCTGGCGTTGTCCATGCGGTACCAGGGCCTGCGCGGCTTTTCCATAGGCTGCCTCCCTTTGCAGTATAAAGGGATTTTAACACCTCTGCGCAATGCCCACAAGTCGAAATTAAAAAAACGTTCAAAAAGTCCGGGAACTTTTTTCTCACAAGTCAGTCATATGGCCACGGCGAGCAAGCCGCCGAATACTGTAAGGAGCAAATGAAAAGATGAAAAAGATCATAGCTGCGGTGCTCTGCATCGCGATGTGCCTGGCCCTGCTGAGCGCCTGCGGCACGCAGAACGATACCCCCACCGATACCACGGAGCCGACGACGAGCGACACGCCTGAGACTCCGGAAGACAGCACCGAACCCGAAGATACCACCGAGCCGGACGACACCGCCGAGCCGGACGATACCACCGAGCCCGACGACGGCGCCGAGGCCGGCGGCAGCGTCCTGGCCGACGCCATCACCGCCGCCCGTACCGACGAGGAGAACGAGGCCTACCAGGTCATGAGCGACAAGGACGCCATCGAGGATGCGTACTACAATGTCGTCGGCTTCACCGCCGCGGACGTGGACGAGGTGGCCATGAGCGTTTCCCTCATCAACATCAAGGCCTACGGCATAGTCATCGCCAAGCCGGCGGAAGGCTGCGAGGAGACCGTCAAGGCCGGCCTGCAGGGCTTCATCGACACCCAGTGCGCGAACTTTGAGACCTACCTGGCCGACCAGTACGAGATCGCGAAGAACGCGAAGCTCGAGACCCTGGACGACGGCACGATCGTGATGGTCATGTGTGAGAACGCCGACACGGTCTATGAGGCCATAGTCTCGGCCATCTCCGCCTGAAAAATGGCATAAGGACGCCCCGGCGCGGCAGCGCCGGGGCGTTTTTGCATGTTCAGGCGCCGGCCGGCCGGCGCAGGGCCCGCATGGTGTATGCTGCCGCGGCGGCGGAGAGCGCGAAGGTGAGCACATCCGAGACGGGCATCGACAGCAGTATGCCGTCCAGGACGAAGAAGACGGGCAGCAGCAGCGCAAAGCCGACGCCGAAGACGGCGATGAGCTGTCCCGGGAAGAGCTCGACGATGAGCAGGGCCGCCGCCCCAACGGCTGCCTCGGCTGTCAGCAGCTGCCCCAAAACCGTGGCCACCGCCGCGCCCATCATGCCCCAGCCGAAACCGAAGATGAAGACCTGGTCGGCAATGTTGTAGAGCGAGGCCACCAGCAGAGAGATTATGCAGGGCAGGGAGTAGCGCCGCATGAGCGCGCCGACCGGCTCCGTCTCGAGGAATGTGTTCGATCTTTCGTTCAAATTATCACCCCAAAACACAAAAACAGCGGGTGGGCAACCGGATTTACGCAGTTACGCCCTCGCTGTATTTGTTATTATATACCCTTCTTTTCGCTGATGCAAAGGTGATTTTGAACAAAAAATGCACTCAAAGCCCATGCGCGCGCAGGTAAGCTGCGCGTATCCCCTCCGGCATATCCCCGGGCTGCAGGCCGGTGAGCCGCTCCTCGCCGCCGTCCTTTATCGCCTCGCCGTAGTACCAGCACTTGAAGTCCAGCATATCCAGCACGCGGCCCAGCCGCTCCAGCTCCGCCTCCACCGCCCGCTTCTGCGCCTCGAACAGCTCCAGCCGCTGCCGATAGGTCGAGCTGCCCTCGGCGCACCAGTCCATGAAGCGGCGGATGTCCCTGATCTCCAGCCCCGAGCGCTTCAGGCACTCTATCACCCTGAGCGCCTCCAGCTCGCGTTCCGTGAAGCGCCGTATGCCCGAGCTGCGCTCCAGCCCGGGGAACAAGCCCTCCCTGTCGTAATATCTCAGCGTCGATACCGGCAGCCCGAACAGCTTGGAGACCTCGCCTATAGTGTACATATGCCCACCGCCCGAAAAATTTATAAAAGTGCTTGACCTAAAGTCAGCTTTAGGTATTACACTCAGTGTACCAAAGCGGTAAACCGCTGTCAAGGCAAGGGAGTGTTTCAAATGGAAAAGCTGGTACTGACTGACGTATGGGACAAGACCTTCCCGAAAAGCGGCCGGGTGGGGCACGAGAAGGTCTGTTTTCACAACCGTTTCGGCATAGCGCTGGCGGGCGACCTGTACATCCCGCAGGGGATGCCGGGGCCCTTTGCGGCGCTGGCGGTCTGCGGGCCTTTCGGCGCGGTGAAGGAGCAGGCCTCCGGCCTCTATGCGCAGGAGCTGGCGGAGCGGGGCTTCCTCTGCCTCGCCTTCGACCCCTCGTTCACGGGCGAGAGCGGCGGCGAGCCTCGGTATGTGGCCTCGCCCGACATAAACACCGAGGATTTCCAGGCGGCGGTGGACTATCTCTCCGCCCGGGACGACGCAGACCCCGGGAAGCTCGGCCTGGTCGGCATCTGCGGCTGGGGCGGTCTGGCGCTCAACGCCGCCTGCATCGACACGCGCGTGAAGGCCACGGCCGCAGCCACGATGTACGACATGTGCCGGGTCACGGCCAAGGGCTGCTTCGACGCCGAGGACAGCGCCGAGGCGCGGCAGGCCAAGCGCGCCGCGCTCAACGCCCAACGCACCGAGGACTGCAAAAGCGGCTCATACGCCCGCGCCGGCGGCGTCGTGGACCCTCTGCCCGAGGACGCGCCGCAATTCGTGCGCGATTACTACGACTACTACAAGACCCCGCGCGGATACCACGCGAGATCGCTCAACTCGAACGAGGGCTGGAATGTGACGAGCTCGCTGTCCTTCCTGAACGCCTCGCTGCTGAACTATGCGGGCGAGATCGAAAGCGCCGTCATGGTGCTGCACGGCGAGGCGGCGCACTCGCTCTACTTCGGCCGCGATGCCTTCTCAAGGCTCCGGGGCGAGAACAAGGAGCTGGTCATCGTCCCCGGCGCGTCCCACACCGACCTCTACGACAGGAAGAACATCATCCCCTTCGAGCGCATCGCTGATTTCTTCAGGCGATACCTGGACACATGAGGCGCGGCGGGATAATGCTTCTGGCCCTTGCCATGGCCCTTGGCGCGGGCTGCGGCTCCGCCGGAGCGGAGCCGCCCGAGGGCGGGCTGGAGCTGGCGGTGGACGGCAGGCAGCTCGAGGTAATATGGGAGGACAACGACTCGGTCGAGGCCCTGAAAGCCCTTGCGGGCAGCGGCGGGCTGGAGCTGACAGCGGAGCCGTACGGCGGCTTCGAGCAGGTCGCCGCCCTGCCTGAGCGCATAGTGCGCGGCGACAGGCAGACGACCGCACAGCCCGGGGACATCATGCTGTACAGCGGCGGCTCTATCGTGCTGTTTTACGGCTCGAACAGCTGGAACTACACCCGGCTCGGACGGATCAGCGGCCTGGATGAGGCCGAACTGACCGAGCTGCTCGGCGGAGACGGCGTCAATATCACGCTGTCCGTCCCGTCCTGACGCAATAAGGCCCCGGACGCTGCCGCGTCCGGGGCGTTTTGTGTCCGGCACTCAGTTCAGGGTCAGGTCGCCTTCGCGTATCCAGCCGATCTTCCGGAAGAACAGGCCGAGGGCCCAGCAGATGACGGCGGGCAGGACGAAGCAGATTAGGACGAGGCCGAGCCAGTCCATGCCCGTGGGCGAGATGGCGGCGGCGCCGGCATTGAGCGCCGCGTCGCTCGGGTCGACCCAGCCGGTCCAGATGCCTATGGGTCCGCAGAGGCCGCAGGTGCCCATGCCGGAGTTTATGGCCGCGCCGTTCATCTCGAGCTTGAAGACGCAGGTGGCGATGGGGCCTGTTATCATCGACGTCAGTATCGCGGGCAGCCAGATGCGCGGGTTCTTCACGATGTTGCCCATCTGGAGCATGGAGGTGCCGAGGCCCTGGCTGACGAGGCCGCCCCAGCGGTTCTCGCGGAAGCTCATGACGGCGAAGCCGACCATGTTCGCGCAGCAGCCCGCGACCGCCGCGCCTCCTGCCAGGCCGACGAGGCTGAAACTGTGGCAGATCGCCGCAGAGGAGATGGGCAGCGTGAGCGCCATGCCCACGGAGGCGGAGACGATGATGCCCATCCAGAAGGGCTGGAGCACCGTCGCGCGCACGATGAGCGAGCCGATGTAGTTGGCGCCCGCGCCTATGGGCGGGGCGATGAGCGCGGCGACGGCCACGCCTATGAAGATGGTCACGAGCGGCGTGACGAGCACGTCTATGGGCGTCTCCTTGCTGACCATTTTGCCGGCCTCGGCCGCGATGATGGCGATGACGAACACGGCGAGCGGCCCGCCCGCGGAACCGCCCAGGGCGTTGGAGGCCCAGCCGACGGGCACCATCGAGAACAGCACCAGCGGCGGACACTTGAGCGCATAGCCGATGGCCACGGCCATGGCCGGCCCGCTCACCGCCGTGGCATAGCCGCCGACTGTCGAAAAGATCTCCACGCCCGTCTGCGAGCCGAGCGTGTTGAGTATCGTGCCGATGAGCAGGGAGCAGAAAAGCCCCTGCGCCATGGCGCCCAGCGCGTCTATGCCATAGCGCCGCAGCGAAAACTCAATGTCCTTCCTCTTCAAAAACGCCCGGAACCCGGCCAAAGAAACCACCCCAAAAAAAGTTATCGTTACAAGTGTCAAGACACCTGTAACGATACTTTAAGCCAGCCCAGCCGGAATGTCAACGGTAGATTATATTTTCACATACCCGGCCGCCGGCCTCGGATTTGGACCATGCCCAGATCCGAGGCGGCAGGGCAGGGAGCTTTTTCAGAGTATGCGGCACTCCAGGTAATAGCGTTTGTCCCTGGCGTGGCCTATGGAGAAGCTCTTTTTCGGGTAGGGGCCCAGCCGGGCTATGTCCTCGAACAGCGCCGACTTTTCCAGCCTTGGCAGCAGGATGCCCGCGCCGCTCGTGCGCTTTACTATCGCGCGCGCCTCCTCGTCGCCGTGGATGTAGTCCGGGTCGCCGCCGCGCTCCGCGCTCCATTCGGACACCAGCTCGTCCGTCAGCTCCACCAGCTTGCCCAGCGGCAGGCCCGTGTCAAAGCTCAGCTCGCGCTCGCCCGCCAGCACCGTCACCGTCTGGCCGCGGCCGCGAGGCAGCCGCGCCGCCGCCTCCTCTATGAACCCGCGCGAGCGCGTGCCCGTCAGCACCCGGTGTATCGGCTCAAAGGTCACCGCCTCGTCGTGGATGTTCACCAGCTCCACCAGCGCGTACCGCGCCGGGTGCGAGGCCCGCTGCGCCTCGCTCAGCTTCGGCTTTATCCCTTCCCAGCACAGCTTCGCCGCCGCCAGGCTGTGGTTGCCGTCGCCCATCGCGTACTTTATCTCGCCCTCCATAGCGTCCAGCCTCGCCGTCAGCGCCCGGGCCGCCTCGCCCGTAACGCGGCTGCCCCTGATGTGGCCGCCGCCCAGCATCAAGTCGAAATCGTACAGCTCTTCGCCGCCCGCCGCCGAGGGGATGATCGTATTCCCCGCGTCGTTTATGAACACCATGATGTGCGGCATCTCCAGCACCGCGCCGCGCCGTACCTCTACCCGCGCCGGCAGCCGGCTCTCCACCGTGCCCTCCGTCGCCCGCACAGGCGTCGCCGTGCCCTCGGCCCAGTCGTAGCCCTCCAGGTCCAGCTTGCCCACCAGGCCCCGGCGCACCGCGCCGGAGGGCAGCGTCCGCTCCACATACACATAGCTCTCAGGCAGCAGGCGGAACACGTCTTGGTTTACATAATCCGCCATAGCCTCGTAGATCTTGCGCGTTTCGGCGGCGCTGTCGCGGATGCCGAGCCAGGCCTCGGGCAGCATGAGCCGCAGGGTGCTCGGGCTGCTGCCGACGATGCGTTCGGCCTCCTGCCAGTATTCCGGCTCAGAGGTGAACTGGTCGCAGGCTATGCAGCTCCACTTCGTCATGTCCGCCGAGGCGGGCAGCAGGATATCCGCGGGTGTGAACAGGCTCATACTATCGCCTCCATTGCAATTTTGGACCAGCCCTCCATCTGCTCGCGCAGGGAGGCCAGCTGTGTTTTTTTGACCCAGACGCCCTCGAGCTTTTCGGTCTCGCGCACCCTGACCTCACCTTCGGCCTCCATGCGGAACATGAAGCCCAGGTGCACGCTGCCGACCTCGTTCGTCTCCTCGTTTATGACGCCCACGGGCTCGAGCGAGAGCTCGCGCTCGACCTCGACCTCCTCGTCCACCTCGCGCCGCAGGCCGCGCATGAGCGTCTCGTCCCGCTCCGCCTCGTCCACGGGGTTGATGTGCCCGCCGACTCCGATGGAGAGCAGGCCGTGCAGGCGCTTCTCGCCGCCCTTTTTGAGCCGCCGGAGCACCAGCACCTCGTCGCCGCGCGTGAGCACGACGTAGGGTATGATCTGCCGGTACGAGGGGTCCTCCTCCATCTCCGGCCGGGGCTTGAACTCGTGGTGCGCGTTCACTATGTCGAGTATCTGCCTGTCGCAGCCCCGGATGAGGCCGTTTTTTCCCTTTATGTAACTGTTCAGCAGTTCGGTCTTCACGACCAGTATGCTCTCGCTCATTTTGCCGTCTCCCATTTCCTGGCGCGCTCCACTGCCCGGAGCCATTCGCCGTGATATTTGTTTGCCGTCTCCGCGTCCATCTGCGGGGTGAAGACGCGCTCGGACTGCCGCAGGGCGGCGATCTCTGCGACATCTGTCCACAGTCCCGCCGAGAGCCCCGCGAGGAAGGCCGCGCCGAAGGCGGTGGTCTCGACCATCCGCGGCCGGTCGATGGGTTTTCTGAGTATGTCCGCCTGGAACTGCATGAGGAAGTCGCTGACCGAGGCGCCGCCGTCCACCTTGAGGCTCGAGAGGTTCCGGCCCGAGTCGAGTTCCATGGCGTCGAGCAGGTCCTTGACCTGGTAGGCGATGCCCTCGAGCGCCGCGCGGACTATATGCGCCTTTGTCGTGCCGCGCGTGAGCCCGACCATCGTGCCGCGGGCGTACATGTCCCAGTGCGGCGCGCCGAGGCCCGTGAAGGCCGAGACAAGGTAGACCCCGCCGTTGTCGGGCACGGTCTCGGCGATGGGCCCGCTCTCGGCGGCGTCATTTATGAGCCCCACCTCGTCGCGCAGCCACTGGATGGAGCTGCCCGCGTTGAAGACGCTGCCCTCGAGCGCGTAGGTCGTGCGCCCGTTAAAGTTCCAGGCCACGCTGGTGAGCATGCCGGAGAGGCTCCGGACGCTGCGCTCGCCGGTGTTCATGAGCGTGAAGCAGCCGGTGCCGTAGGTGTTCTTGGCCTCGCCGGGCTTCACGCAGCCCTGGCCGAGCAGGGCCGCCGCCTGGTCGCCCGCGCTGCCGCAGATGGGTATGCCCGCCAGCGCCTCGAGGCCCTTTATGCCCGGAGCTATGCGGCCGTACTCCGCCGAGGTCGGTACCGGCGCGGGCAGCATGGACATCGGCACGCCCAGCACGCGGCAGAGGTCCTCGTCCCAGCGCAGGCGGTCTATGTCGAAGAGCATCGTGCGCGAGCAGTTGGAGTAGTCCGAGATGTGCTCACGCCCGCCCGTGAGGTTCCAGATGAGCCAGGAGTCCACGGTGCCGAAGATGAGCTCACCCCTCTCGGCCCTCTCCCTCGCGCCCTCGACGTTGTCGAGTATCCAGCGTATCTTGGTGCCGGAGAAGTAGGCGTCTATGAGAAGGCCGGTCTTGTCCCTTATGTAGGCGCCGACGCCCTCGGCGGCGAGCCGGTCGCAGAAGCCGGCCGTGCGGCGGCACTGCCAGACGATGGCGTTGTAGACGGGCTTGCCGCTCGTCCTGTCCCAGACCAGCGTGGTCTCGCGCTGGTTCGTGACGCCTATGGCCGCGATGTCCCCGGCCTCGACGCCGCTCTTCTCAAAGGCCTCGGACATGGCCTTTATCTGCGTACCCAGGATGTCCGCCGGGTCGTGCTCGACCCAGCCGGGCTTCGGATATATCTGCGGGTAGTCGTACTGCGCGAGCGAGACGATCTCGCCCCGGCGGTCAAAGACTATGGCCCGCGAGCTGGTCGTGCCCTGGTCCAGGGCTATGACGTAGCCTTTCATCTCAAGCCTCCTTGTTGACTTAAACTGCGAATTAGACTAAAATCCTCTTATAAGATAACACACAAGGAGGTAAATGAAAATGCCCATAATCACCGAAAATAACTACAGCTTCACATCCGCCGACGGCGCGACTCCCATCCACGTGCGCGAGTGGGTGCCGGACTGCGACATAAACGGCGTGGTGCAGATAGCGCACGGCATCAACGAGTACATAGGCCGCTACGCGGATTTCGCGCGTTTTCTGGCCTCCAAGGGCTTTGTCGTCGTGGGCAACGACCATTTGGGCCACGGTGAGAGCGTGCTGGGGCCGGAATATCTGGGCTTTTTCGCCATGGACGAGGGCTGGTACAAGGTCGTGGCGGACATGGAGCATCTGCGCCAGCTCAGCTCCGCCAAGTGGCCCGAGGCGCCATACTTCCTCTTCGGGCACTCCATGGGCAGCTTCCTCACCCGCACCTACATGTTCCGCTATCCCGGCGCGCAGCTCGCGGGCGTCATCCTCTCCGGCACGGGCCAGGCGCCCGAGGCCCTGGTCGCCGCGGGGCGCTTCCTCTGCGACGGCGACATGCTCAAAAACGGGCCGTTCCACCGCAGCGAGGCCATCTACAACATCGCCTTCGGCAGCTACAACAAGCAGTTCGAGCCGCGCCGCACCAACTACGACTGGCTCACCCGCGACAAGGCCGTCGTGGACGCCTACATGAAAGACCCGCTGTGCACCTTCATCCCGACGACCAGCCTCTTCCGCGACATGATGTTCGGCATCTCGCTCATCGGCCGCAGGAGCAATCTGGAAAAGATGAACAAGGCCCTGCCCGTGCTCTTCATAAGCGGCGACAAGGACCCCGTGGGCGGCAGCGGCGTGCAGGTCGCCAAGGTCTACAGCATGTTCATAAGGGCCGGGATGCGGGATGTGTTCTATAAATTCTACAAGGACGGCCGGCACGAGGTGCTCAACGAGCTCAACCGCGCTGAGGTCTACAAGGACGTCCTCGACTGGCTTTTCCGCAAGCTGGGATAAGCCGGCGGCAAATCAAATTCTTGACAGACTGCCTTCAGTGTTATATGATATGTCTGGTATATAAGGGACGTTTGGAGGTTGAAAAATGAAGCGCAACACAAGAGTCGGTCTCGTGACTTCCGGCGGCGACTGCCAGGGCCTGAACGCCGCCATCCGCGGCGTGGGCAAGGCGCTGCTCCAGTACGTCGACAATGTCGAGATCTACGGCATGTACGACGGCTACAAGGGCCTCATCGAGGGCGACTACAAGTTCATGGATTCCAGGGACTTTTCCGGCATCCTCATCGAGGGCGGCACCATCCTCGGCACTTCCAGGCAGAGATACATCCCCGGCAAGGCCATCGTGGACGACGAGGGCAACGACCTCATGCCCGCGATGCTGAACACCTACAACAGGCTGAACCTTGACTGCCTCGTCGTCATGGGCGGCAACGGCACGCAGAAGAGCGCAAAGCTCCTCATGGACGCGGGCATGAACATCGTCACTCTGCCCAAGACCATTGACAACGACATCTGGGGCACGGACACGACTTTCGGCTTCCAGAGCGCGGTGGACATCGCGGCGAACGTCATCGACTACATACACTCCACGGCGAGCTCGCACAGCCGCGTCTTCGTCGTCGAGCTCATGGGCCGTGACGCCGGCTGGCTCACCCTCAACGCCGGCATAGCCTCGGGCGCGGACATCGTGCTGATACCCGAGATACCCTACGACATCGAGAAGGTCGCCGCCGCTGTTGAGTACCGCAGGAAGCACGGGCGCAACTTCTCCATCGTCGCCGTGGCCGAGGGCGCCGTCTCCTCCACCGACGTCGTGCTCTCCGAGGAGGAGCGCAGGCGCGTGAAGGAGTCATCCAAGCACTCCACCATCTCCTACCGCATCGCCGCCGAGCTCGAGAGCATGACCGGGCAGGAGATCCGCGTCACCGTGCCCGGCCACTACCAGAGGGGCGGTCCCCCCTGCCCCTATGACCGCGTGCTCGCCACCCAGTTCGGCACGGCGGCTGCGAGGCTCATCATGGAGAAGAAATACGGCACCATGGTCGGCATCCAGGAGGGCAGGATAGTAGACGTGCCCCTGGCCGACGCCGCCAGCCGCACCAAGTTCCTCCCCACCGACCACCCGCTCATCCAGACTGCGAGGGACGTCGGCATCTTCTTCGGCGACTGAACAGCACACATCAAAAGGGAGCGCCGCTCACAGCTGCGGCGCTCCCTTATTTTTGTGTTGAAATTTCGGCTCAGAGGTTGTACATTCTCCATATGATGGCGCTGACCTCGGCGCGGGAGAGGGAGGCGCCCGGCAGGTAGACCCGCTGGCCGTTCTCAAAGCTGCCCTCGATGACGCCGGCGTTGTAGAGCGCCGTGACCCATGGGTCGGAGGTGTCGGCAAAGGGCGAGCCGCCCTCCGCGGGCGCCAGGCCCAGGGCCTTCGCGGCCAGCTTCGCCACCAGCGCCCGGCTGATCGCCCCGTCGAGGCTCGTAAGCTCGGACGCCGACAGGATGCCCTCGGCGACGGCGTAGTCCAGATAGCCCTCCGCCCAGTGCGAAGCCGTGCCCGGCTGCTCGGGACAGCCCGCAGCCAGCAGCGTGAGCTTCAGCGCCTCCGCCGCCGTCACGTCCGAATCCGGCCTGAAGCTGCCGTCCGGGTAGCCGTCCACGATGGCGGCATAGCTCAGCGGCGAGACGTACTCGTAGTACCAGTTCGTGTAGGGCACGTCGCTGTACTTCGCGGGCGAATACTCCGCCCAGACGCGGTGGTAGAGCTCGTAGTCCCCGTCGTCGAGCTGCCTGTACTCGAACTCGTAGAGCGGCGTGCCGCCCGTGCCGTAGTCGGCGTAGAGGAAGATCATCGCTTCCTTGAAGCGGCGCTCCACCAGCTGCTCGAGCGTGGCCTCGCCCGCCGTGTTGCTGTAGCGGGCGAAGGTGTTCACGATGTACTCGTCCGTGTAGTTGTGTACACCGTAGGTCAGGACGTTGTAGAGCCTGTAGCCGCTGTGCAGCCAGCCCACGCCCAGGTTGTAGGTCAGGCTGGCGACGGCGTCGTACTGGTTCTGGCTGAGCGTCGCGCCTATGGACTGCATGGCGTTGTCTATGTAGACCTCGATCTCGGCCAGGTGCTCGCGCAGCAGCCTGTCCGCCTCCGCCTCAGTTATGCCGTCAGGGTAGAGGCTCACGTCGCAGTGCGTGCCGTAGCCTATCGCCCAGCCGACGGAATCCTCGTAGGCCGTGGCGGAAAAGCCCTCCTGCTCCTTTATGAAGAGTATCCCGGCCTCGCTCGTCGTCAGGTCATAGTCCGCGGCGAATACCGGCACCGCGCACAGCAGCGCCGCGGCGAGGACGAGGCATATCACCTTTTTTGTCATAGCAGCCTCCTTGTAGCTGTGATACGCCATATTCTAGCACAAGTGGGGACAGATTTCAACTTTTATGCCCTCTGCCGCCCCGGATGGGCGCGCAGGTGGGGAGAATGTGAGGTTTTACCGTGGAGATCATCTGGCACGGCCACGCCTGTTTCGAGCTGCAGAGCTCGGGCTTTTCGCTCGTCATCGACCCCTACGACCACCGCGAGCTCTGCGGCTATCCCGAGCTGCGGCTGACGGCTGACGCCGTACTCAGCAGCCACTCGCACTACGGCCACGGCTGGCTTGAGGCGGTCACGCTCCGGCACGGGACAGCCGACCCCTTCGAGGTCGGGCGCCTCGACAGCTGGCACGACGTCATGCACGGGCGCCTGCGGGGCGGGAACCGGATACACATCATAAGGGCCGAGGGGCTCAAGGTCGTCCACCTCGGCGACCTGGGCTGCCGCCTCGACGCAGGGCAGCTCGAACAGCTGCGCGGCGCGGACGCGGTCATGGCCCCGGCGGGCGGCATCCTCACCATAGAGCCCTACGCCGCCTTTGAACTCTGCCGGGAGATCGGCGCGAGGGTGGTCATACCCATGCACTACGGCGGGAATGGGCTCGGCAACCGCAGGCTCCGGCCCGTGGACGAATTCGCGGGACTCTTTGAGCCGGCGCTCGTCCGGCGCTATGAAACGAACCGGCTGACGCTCACCGCGGACACGCCCGAGCAGCTCGCGCTGCTGGCCCCGCCGCCGGGCGCAGGAAGGAGCTGAGGGCATGGAAACGCTCATTTTCGTATTGGAGCTCATAGGCACCGTGGCCTTCGCCGCCTCGGGCGCCATGACCGCCATCAAAAAGAATATGGACATCTTCGGCGTCGCCATCCTGGGCCTGACCACGGCGGTGGGCGGCGGGGTCATCCGCGACCTCATCCTGGGCCAGACGCCGCCGCGGATGTTCCAGAACCCCATCTACGCGGGGCTGGCCATTGCCGTGGCCATCGTCATCTTCGTCATCGCACGGCGCGGCTGGTTCGAGGTCCGGCACCAGCGCTACGAGCTCTCGATGCTGGTAATGGACAGCCTGGGCCTTGCGGCCTTCACGGTCACGGGCATAGGCGCCGCGCTTGAGACGAACGCGCAGAGCGGTTGGTTCCTGCTAATTTTCGTCGGCGTCGTGACGGGCGTCGGCGGCGGCGTGCTGCGCGACGTCATGGCCGGCGACATGCCCTACATCTTCGTGAAGCATGTCTACGCCTGCGCCTCGCTGCTGGGCGCGGTCATCTGCACGGCACTGATGCTGCTCGGCGCAGGCGAGAGCCTGGCCATGGTCTCCGGCATGGCCGCCGTGGCGGTGCTGCGCTTCCTCTCCGCTTACTTCCACTGGAACCTGCCCCGGCCGCGCAGGGAGGATGGGCATGCGAGCTAGCCGGGGTTTGTTCCACCCCGTTTCTTTGGGCAAGGGCCAAAGAAATGGGGTGGCAAAACCCCGCTCTTTATTAACAATTAATTTACTGTACTTTTCGTGCAAATGTGCTAAAATATCCTCTATGAAACTGTCGTTAAAAAAAGAGAAGATAGATGAACCGATGAGGCGGCATATCGCCGAGCTGGAGACCAATCCCAAAACCGGCCTTTCCTCCGCGCAGGCGCAGGAGCGCATAGACGCCGGCTGGGCCAACCTGCCCATCGACCCGCCGGGGAAGACTGTCGGACAGATCATAAAGTCCAACGTCTTCACCTACTTCAACATGCTCTTTTTCCTCCTCGCGGCCTGCGTGCTGGCCGTCGGCTCCTGGCAGAACGTCATGTTCATGGGCGTCGTCCTCGCCAACATCGCCATCGGCATCGTGCAGGAGCTGCGCTCCAAGCGCACGCTCGACAAGCTCACCCTGCTCACGCAGCCGCAGGGCGCCGTCATACGCGACGGCAGGCAGCGGAAGATACCCACCAGCGAGATGGTGCGCGACGATATCGTCGTCTTCTCCGCCGGCGGCCAGATCTTCGCCGACGCCGTGGTCGTAGAGGGCGAGTGCAGCGCGAATGAGGCGCTCATAACGGGCGAGGCCGACGAGATAAAGAAAACGCCCGGGGACGAGCTGCTCTCGGGCAGTTTTGTCGTGTCCGGCGAGTGCCGCGCGCGGCTCACCCGAGTGGGCGCCGACTCCTTTGCCAGCCGCCTCACCCTTGAGGCCAAGGCCTCCAAGCCGCCCCAGCAGTCCGAGATGATGCGCTCGCTCACCCGGCTAGTCCAGGTCATCGGCATCGCCATCATCCCGCTCGGCATACTCATGGCCATCAAGGAGATAGTCTGGCTCGACCGCAGCGTCTCCGACGGCGTGGTCGCCACCGTCGCCTCGCTCATAGGCATGATACCCGAGGGGCTCTACCTGCTCACCAGCATGGCCCTTGCCGCCGGCGTCGTGCGCCTGGCGCAGAAAAAAACCCTCGTCCACGACATGGGCTGCATCGAGACCCTCGCCCGCGTGGACGTGCTCTGCGTGGACAAGACCGGCACCGTCACCGAAAACAAGATGGCCGTCGAGGACGTCGTGCCCCTGTGCCCCGAGCGCTTCGAGGACGA
This sequence comes from uncultured Oscillospiraceae bacterium, assembly GCA_944387285.1. Classification (GTDB taxonomy): domain Bacteria; phylum Bacillota; class Clostridia; order Oscillospirales; family Oscillospiraceae; genus Scatomorpha. The sequence goes on from CALXEH010000022.1 coordinate 17,481, forward strand.
GGACATACGCCTCATCATGGCCGACTACGTCGCCGCCATGCGCGCCGATAACGACACCATGGCCGCGCTCCGGCGCTACTTCACCGGCAAGGTCACGCAGCAGGCGATAAAGGCCGTGCCCTTCACCTCCGCCAAGAAGTTCGGCGGCGTCAGCTTCCACGAGGACGAGACCTACCTGCTCGGCGCGCCCGACGTGCTGCTCGGCGAGAACTACGGCCAGTACGCAAAGCTCATCGACGGCTACTCGTCAAAGGGCTGCCGCGTGCTGCTGCTCGGCATGTACGACGGCGAGCCGGACGACGAGCGGCCGGATGCCGGGCTGCTGCCCATCTCGCTCATCCTGCTCTCGAACAAGATCCGCGCCGAGGCGCCCGACACCTTCAGGTACTTCGCCAAACAGGGCGTGGCGATAAAGGTCATCTCCGGCGACAACGCCATGGCCGTCTCCGAGGTCGCGAAACGCGCCGGGATAAAGGGCGCGGAGAAGTATGTGGACGCGCGCACGCTCGAGACCGACGAGGACATCGCCGAGGCCGTCGAGAGATACACGGTCTTCGGCCGGGTCACGCCCGACCAGAAGCGCAAATTCGTCCGCGCGCTCAAGGCCGACGGCCACACCGTGGCCATGACCGGCGACGGCGTCAACGACGTGCTCGCGCTCAAGGAGGCCGACTGCTCCATCGCCATGGCCTCCGGCTCCGACGCCGCCAGCCAGGTCTCGCACATCGTGCTGCTCGAATCCAACTTCGCCGCCATGCCGTCGGTGGTCGCCGAGGGCCGGCGCGTAATAAACAACATCGAGCGCTCGGCGACGCTCTTCCTCGTGAAGAACATCTTCTCCTTCGCGCTCGCTGTGATCACGCTGATATTCACCCTGCCATACCCGGTCACGAGCGCGCAGATGAGCCTCGTCTCCGCGCTGACCATCGGCATACCCGGCTTCATCCTGGCGATGGAGCCGAACACCTCGCTCATAAAGGGCAAGTTCCTCTCGAACGTCTTCGTCCGGGCGCTGCCCGGCGGGCTCACCGACCTCGTGCTCGTCCTCGGCGCCATACTCTTCTGCCTCGTCTTCGAGGTGGGCGAGGACATGATGGGCACCATCTGCACCGTCATCCTCTGCGTCGTGGGCCTCATGGTCGTACACCGCACCAGCCGGCCCTACAACCTGCTGCGCAAGGCCATGGTCGCCGCGCTGGTCGTCGGCTTCTGCGTCTGCGTGCTGGTGCTGCCGGAGCTCTTCACCATCTCCAAGCTCGACCTGCCCGCCGGCATGATACTGACCGTCTTCGCCCTGCTCTCCTGGCCCGCGCTCATGCTGTTCTGCCGCGCGCAGGAAAAGCTCCAGCAGAGCTTCGCCTCCCTGCGCTCACCGGGCCGGCACGCTAGACCCAAGCGGGCAAAATGACGTCCTCCTTCGCCACCTTGGCCCAGGAGAACTCCGGCACCAGCTCGCGCGGCGTCACGGGCTCGGGCCGGTCGATGAGCCCTGCGAGATACGCGAGGACGCCGCAGAGCGCCTCGGGCGTGTAGCGCCGGCGCAGCTCCTCCATGTTGAGGTCGCCCTCGCGCTTTGAGAGCTTGCGGCCCTCGGGCGAGACGAGCAGCGGGCAGTGGCAGTACTCCGGCGCATCGCCGCCCAGGGTCTCGATGAGCCACTTCTGCCTCGGCGCGGAAGGCAGCAGGTCGCGGGCGCGCACGACGCGCGTGACGCCCATCTCCATGTCGTCCACCGAGACGGCCAGCTGGTAGGCGAAGACCCCGTCGGAGCGGCGGATGATGAAGTCCCCGCTCTCCCGCGCGAGGTTTTCGCGGTATTCGCCGTAGTGCCCGTCGAGGACGGAGATCTCCGCGTCCGGCACGATGACCTTCGAGGCCGGGCGGCGGCGCATTTTGAGTTTATCTTCTTCTGTGTAGTACCTGCACTTGCAGCCGAGGGGCCGCTCCTCGCCGGGATGCGGCGCGCTGGCCGCGAGGCGCTCTGCGCGAGAGCACCAGCAGGGGTAGACCAGGCCCCGGGCCTCGAGCCGCGCGCAGGCGGCCTTGTAGCGCGCCGTGCGCAGGCCCTGGCGGCAGGCGGGGTCTTCATCGGGCCAGCCGAGGTCCCAGTCGAGGCCCAGCCAGCGCAGGTCCTCCGCCATGAGGCGGGCGTACTCGTCCCAGCTGCGCTCGGGGTCGAGGTCCTCGAGCCTGAACAGCATCGCCCCGCCCAGGGCGCGGATGTCCAGCCAGGCCAGCAGGGACGCGAGCATATTTCCAAGGTGCAGCCGCCCGCTCGGGCTCGGGGCAAAGCGGCCTTCCGGCGTTTTCTTCATGTCGGCCTCCGGGTCGATCGTTTATTGATATTCACAGGATAGCATATTTTTGTCCCGATGGGAACAAGCTGTGTCTGAGAATTTGGGGGAATCGGTCATTTTACGCAAGACGTTCAAAACGGTGTGGGAGTTTCTGCGCACGCATAAATACTGGATGCTGGCGTTGTACTTTCCCGTCTATCTGACGGCGTTCTTCATCATTGAGGCCAACACGCCCACGGAGGGCTACTGGGTCACCGACACGGTCGTAGACAGCTGGATACCCTTCGTGCCGGGCTTTGCGGTGTTCTACATACTCTGGTACCCGCTCTTCGCGGCGGTGGGCCTGCCCGCGCTCATCTGGGACGAGGGCGCGTTCCGGCGCTGGATGTACTACAACATGTTCACGCTGACGGCGACGCTCGTCCTGGACGTGCTCATACCCAACGGCCAGAACCTCCGGCCGGAGGGCGTCGAGGCCGTGGACTTCGGCACCTGGATAATGACGATAATCTGGGCGGCGGACACGCCCACGAACGTCTTCCCGAGCATGCATGTGCTGGGCTGCCTCGGCGATATCCTCTGCGCCGTGGACAGCAAGGTCTTCAAAGCGCCCTGGCGCGCGCTCATCATCATCGCCTGCGTACTCTGCATGGCCTCCACCGTGCTCGTAAAGCAGCACGCCTTCATCGACACCGTCGGCGCCCTGCTCTTTGCCGTGCCGGCCTTCTTCCTCTTCTACCGCAAGCGCTTCCTGCACAGGAAGGCATAAAAAAGCTCCCCGACAGGGGAGCTTTTTTCATACGCAGCGGCGTATCTCCAGGTATTTTCTCTGCCAGCGGCGGCGTTCGGGCTCCGGCGCGTCCTGCGCCGGGCAGCCGCGGTGCAGATCCTCGGCCAGCTCCTCTATGACGCCGCGCAGCTCCAGACGCTCCAAAAAGCGCGCGGGTATGCCGCCCAGGCCCAGGTGCGCGCCCAGGATACCGCCAGCTATCGCGCCTGTTGAGTCGCTGTCGCCGCTGTGGTTCACGGCGGCCGTCAGCGCCCGGCCCAGGTCGTCCGGGTATTTGAGTGCGCAGTAGAGCGCGATGGCCGCGGCCTCGTCGCCCACCCAGCCGGCGCCCAGGCGGTGGATGGCCTCAAGCGGGGCAAGGCTGCTTTCCGCCAGGTCGAGGGCGTGCCCTATGAGCTGCACGAAACCGTCCAGGTGCGCGGCGGCGGGAAAGAGCCGCTCCATGTCCCGGAGCGCGCCGAGCGCCGCCTCTCGCGGCCCCGCAGCCTGCCCGTGCGAGAGCGTGCACACCATATGCGCGACATAGGCCGCGGGGATGCAGCCCAGCTCGTGCCCGTGCGTGAGCGCCGCGCACTCGGCCGCGGTCAGCGCCGCCTCGCCGGCGTCGTCGAAAAAGAGGCCCGCTGGCGCTATGCGCATGACCCCGCCGCAGCCCTTGCTGTCGTTGATGGGCGAGCGCATGCTGCCCGGCACGAAGCCCGCCAGCGCGGAAAGGCAGGTGTTCCCCGGCGCCCTGCGGCTGTAGAGCTCCGGCACCTCGAGCAGCCAGCAGCTGTGAGAGGCGGCCCAGTGCCTGTCCGGCAGGGGATAGCGCTGGGTCTGCGTCAGGTACCAGTCCCTGTAGGCGGCCGAGACGCCGTCGCAGAAGCCCGCCTCACGGCCCAGGGCCCTCTGCGTCTGAGCCCAGAGCAGGCCGTTGGCCGTGAAGAGCGTCATCTGCGTGTCGTCGGATATGCGCGCCAGCCCGCCGCTGAGCCTGTACCCGCTTATGCCCTCCGGCCCGAAGCATGCGAAGATCTCACGCTCCGACGAGAACTCCACGGCATAACCCAGGGCGTCGCCCGCAGCGCCGCCCAGCAGGCAGCCGAGGCACTTGTCAAGCGCTGCGCTCATCTCTCCCTGTAGTCCTCCATCATGCGCGAGAACAGCTCTTTCGTCGTGGGCGGCGTGTAGCTTATCGCGTTCGCGCCCGCCTTCACCGTCGCCGTTATGGACTCGACCGTCGGCCCGCCCGTCGCTATGATGGGCACGTCCGGGAACTTCTCCCTTATGCGCATGACCACCTCGGGCGTCCTCGCCGCGGCGGAGACGTTCAGGATGGAGGCGCCGGCGTCCAGGCGCGCGGCGATGTCCGTTTGCTCGCTCAACACGGTCACCACCAGGGGTATGTCGATGTAATTGCAGATGCGCTCTATGTCCAGATTGCCCATGGGCGCGTTGACCACCACGCCCATGGCGCCCTGCGCCTCGGCGTCCCAGGCCAGCTGTGTGGTGCGGATGCCCTGCGTGGTGCCGCCGCCTACGCCGCAGAACACCGGCAGCGAGGAATAGCGCAGTATCGCGTCCGATATCGTGGGCTGGGGCGTGAAGGGATATACCGCCAGCACCGCGTCCGCCGAACAGTTGCGGATTATGGCGATGTCGGTGGTGAAGACCAGGGTTTTGATCCTCTTGCCGTTTATCACGATGCCGCTGGCGCCCCGCGCCTCGTTCGGCACCTCCAGGATGTGGTGGCGAAGCCGGCTGCTGATGTGAGGTATGGGCTTCTTCTGCTCCAACTCATCTCCTCCTCGGAATTTGATATATAGCGGCAGTATAACACAAATTTATGAAGAAATCTTGTATTTGCAAGATAAAAATATAACTATCGCCCGGACGATTGCAAAGGGGCCCGGCTTGGTATATGATTGTAAGATGTAAAGACACCTTTGGAGGGAATACCATGGACAAATACGGCGGCCTCAACTACACCATGCTCTGCGATTTTTACGAGCTCACCATGGGCAACGGCTATTTCGAGGCCGGGCTGGGCGACAAGATAACCTATTTCGACCTGTTTTACCGCACCGTGCCCGACGGCGGCGGCTTTGCCATTGCCGCCGGCCTTGAGCAGGCTGTGGACTACATCAAGAGCCTGCGCTTCACGGCCGAGGATATCGACTACCTGCGCGGACGGGGCATGTTCTCGGAGGCCTTTCTCGACTATCTGAAGGATTTCCGCTTCACGGGCGACGTCTGGGCCATGCCCGAGGGCACGCCCGTCTTTCCGCGCGAGCCGATCATGGTCATACGCGCCCCGGCGATACAGGCGCAGCTGCTGGAGACCTTCCTGCTGCTGACCATAAACCACCAGAGCCTCATCGCCACGAAGGCCAACCGCATAGTCCGCGCGGCGGACGGGCGGGTCGTGCTGGAATTCGGCTCGCGCAGGGCCCAGGGCCCGGACGCGGCCATACTCGGCGCCAGGGCGGCCTATATCGGCGGCTGCACGGGCACGGCCTGCGTGCTCTCCGACCAGATCTACGGCGTCACCGCCGGCGGCACCATGGCCCACGCCTGGGTGCAGATGTTCCCCACACAGCTCGACGCCTTCCGCGCCTACTGCCGCACCTATCCCGACAACGCCACCCTGCTGGTGGACACCTATGACACCCTGCGTAGCGGCGTGCCGGACGCCATCCGCGCCTTTGACGAGGTGCTCAAGCCCCTGGGCATCAAAAAATGCGGCATCCGCCTCGACTCCGGCGACATGGCCTACCTAACCAAGCGCGCCCGCCAGATGCTCGACGACGCCGGCTGGACCGAGTGCAAAATAACCTGCTCCAACTCCCTGGACGAGCACCTAATAAAGGGCCTGCTGCACCAGGGCGCCTGCATAGACTCCTTCGGCGTGGGCGAGCGGCTCATAACCAGCCGCAGCGCCCCGGTCTTCGACGGGGTCTACAAGCTCGCCGCCGTCGAGGAGCCCGACGGCAGCATCGTGCCCAGGATAAAGATAAGCGAGAATGTCGGCAAGATCACGAACCCGCATTTCAAGAAAGTCTACCGCTTCTACGGCCGCGGCACCGGCATGGCCGAGGCCGACTACATCTGCGTCTACAACGAGAAGGTGGACGACACGCACGACCTTGTCATCCGCGACCCCGAGGCCACCTGGAAGCAGAAGACCATGACGAATTTCAAGGCCCGCGAGCTGCTGGTGCCCATCTTCAAGGGCGGCGAGCTGGTCTATGAGCTGCCCGCCCTGCCCGATATCCAGGCCTACTGCAAGCGCGAGGTGGCGACGCTCTGGCCCGAGGTCAAGCGCTTCGACTACCCGCACAACTACTATGTGGACCTCTCCGACAAGCTGCTGGCCATCAAGACCAGCCTGCTGAACGCGAGAAGATGACGGACGGCGCGCTCAGGAGGGCCGCGATAGCGGCGATATTGGAGGAGGCCCGCTCAGCCGTCCCGGCGGCGAGCCTGGCCTCGAAGCTCGGCGTGAGCCGGCAGGTCATAGTCGGCGACATAGCCCTGCTGCGGGCCTCGGGCGCCGACATCACCGCAACGCCGCGGGGCTACATCACGGGCCCCGGCCACGCCGGCCTGCGCCGCAGCGTCGCCTGCGTACACAGGCTGCCCCAGGAGATGGAGCAGGAACTCAACATAATGGTGGATAACGGCTGCACGGTGCTCGACGTGGTGATAGAACACGCGGTGTACGGCCAGCTGACGGGTGAGCTGCGGCTCTCGAGCCGGCATGACGTGCGCCAGTTCATGGAGCGTATCAGCGCCGAGCAGGCGCCGCCGCTCTCGACCCTGACCGGCGGCGTGCATCTCCACACCCTGCTCTGTCCCAGCGCGGAGGCCTGCGAGCGCACGATAAAGGAGTTGGCCGCGGCGGGGATATTGTTTGAATGAACCGAGCAGATTTTACCACCCCGCCTGCCCCAAGGAGTGCCGCATTTCCCAAATAAACCGGGCTCCCCTGATAGGGGAGCCTTAATGCTGCGCGGGTTTTTGCATCCAGGCAAACCCAATGCCCGGGCTCAAAGCATGCCGCAAAAACAGGGGCGGCTTGCATTGTGCGGCGGATTGTGATAAGATTATGTAACCCACAGGCAATACCCCAGTTTGGAGGCTGATCCATGACTTACAAAACCAAACCCAAGGCGGCGGCGCTGGCGCTGCTGCTTGCGCTCGTTATATTTGCCCTGACTGCCGCGCCTGCCATGCCCGCCCTCGCCGTTTCCCAGTCGGAGATCGACGCGCTCGAGGAGCAGAGGGACGCGCTCAAGGCCGAGCGCGAGGACATGCAGGCCGAGATCGACGCGCTCAAGAGCGAGCAGGCGGGCGTGCTGGAGCAAAAGCGCGCCCTGGACGAGCAGAACGAGGTCTACCGCCAGGAGCTTGAGCTCATTGAGGAGCAGGTCTCGCTCTACACCAGGCTGGTGGACGAAAAGGCCGCCGAGCTTGAAAAGGCCATGAGCGACGAGGAAGAGCAGCTTGCCACCTACCGCCAGCATGTGCGCGCGATGGAGGAAAACGGCAAGTACACCTACCTGTCCATCATCTTCGGCTCGCGCAGCCTCTCCGAGCTCATGTCCAACCTCGACATGATAGGCGAGATAATGGAGGCGGACAAGCGCATCTACGACCAGTACACCGAAGCGCGCGAGCGGGCGGAGGAGATCAAGGCCGAGTATGAGGTCACGCTCGGGCAGCTCAACGACAAGCAGGCCGAGTACGAGGCCGAGAAAGTCGAGCTCGAGGCCAAGATAGCCGAGGCAACGGCGATGATCGAGCAGCTCGAGGCCGACATCGACTCCAACTACACGCTCTATCTCGAGGTTCTGGCCCAGGAGGAGGCGCTGGAGAACGACATCCAGAGCATGATCGCGGAGCTGGAGCGGCAGGAGGCGGCAAACAGCATCACCAGCACGGGCACCTACATCTGGCCCCTGCCCGGTTACCTGCCCGGCTCTGCCTACGGCTGGCGCATGCACCCCATTTTCAACGAGATGCGCTTCCACGCGGGTGAGGACATAGGCGCGCCGAGCGGCACGCCCATACTCGCGGCCGACAGCGGCGTGGCCACCGTCATACCCGACAACGGCAACGGCTACGGCAACTACATAATGATCAACCACGGCGGCGGGCGCGTGACGCTCTACGCGCACATGAGCGCCTTCGCCATCTCGGGCGGGGCCACGGTGACCCAGGGCCAGGTCATAGGCTACGTCGGCTCCACCGGCAACTCCACCGGCCCGCACCTGCACTTCGAGGTGCGCGTCAACGGCGCGACCACCGACCCGAAGCAGTACTTCAACTTCAGCTGAGAGCGGCAAAAACAAAGGGACCGGAGCGCAGCCCTGCGGCGCGCCCCGGTCCCTTTTTTGCTTTTCAGAACTTGTAGAGGTTCAGGCCGATCTCCTCCGAGAACTCCCTGCCGACCTCGCCGTCGATGAGGTCCACGACCAGCTCGCAGGTGGCGCTGATGACCGCGGCGTTCAAATGCCCCGCGTGGCACTCGCCCATGACCGGGCTGCCTATCACCGCGTGCAGGTGCAGGTAGGGCTTGTCCCCCTGCCGCGAGAGGTTCCCCGTCACCGAGCCTATCTCGTAGTCCGTTGCGTTGTACACCGTCTTGTTATAATACTTCGTCGCCGTGTCGAACACGCCCAGCGTCACGTCGTTCGTCGCGCCTATGCCGCTCACCGACGCCAGCTTTATATCCTCCCGCTCCGCCAGCTCCAGCAGCTTCGCGCAGACCTCCTCGCCACGGTCGAGCCGCACGACTATCTTATTTCCAAAACGTCTGTATTCCATCGGCGGCTACCTCAGCAGAGCTTCGCGCCGGCGGGCATGGAATCGTCTGCCATGATGAGCTGGACGCACTCCTCGCCCTTTTCCTTGTGCACGGCGGAGATGAGCATGCCGTTGGACTCGAGGCCCATCATCTTGCGCGGCGGCAGGTTCACGATGGCAACCAGCGTCTTGCCCACCAGGTCCTCGGGCTTGTACCACTTGTGGATGCCCGAGAGTATCTGCCTGTCCTTGCCCGTGCCGTCGTCCAGGATGAACTTCAAAAGCCGGTCGGACTTCTTCACGGCCTCGCAGCTCTTGACCTTGACGACGCGGAAGTCGCTCTTGAGGAAGGTGTCGAAATCCACGCACTCCTCGAGCTGGGGCTCTATCTCGAGCGGCGGCAGGGCGGCCTTGCGGGCCTCCTCCTCCAGCTTTTCGAGCTCGGCGAGCTCCTTGTTCAGGTCTATGCGCGGGAAGAGCGTGTCGCCCTTCTTCACGGTGACGTCAGCGGGCAGGCTGCCCCAGACGGCGGCGCTGTCCCAATTCCGGACGGCCTCGTCCGCGCCGATGCGCTCGAAGGCCTTGGCGCAGCTGTCGGGCATGAAGGGCACGAGCAGGCAGGTGCAGATGCGCAGGGCCTCGAGCAGGTTGTACATGACCGAGGCCAGCCTCGGCGCCTTCGCCTTGTCCTTCGCCAGCACCCAGGGCGCGTTCTCGTCTATATACTTGTTGGCCCGCGAGATGACCTTGAAGACCTCCTCCAGCGCCGCCTGGGTCTGGAAGGTGTCCATCAGCTTCTGGTACTTCTCCCTCAGGCCGGAGGCCATGCCGATGAGCTCGGCGTCCTCCGGGGCCTCCTCGCGCTCCGCCGGCAGGGTGCCGTCGAAGTACTTGAGCACCATCGCCGCCGTGCGGGAGAGCAGGTTGCCGTAGTCGTTAGCGAGGTCGGAATTTATCCTGGCTATGAGCAGCTCGTTGGAGAAGTTGCCGTCCGAGCCGAGCGGGAACTCGCGCATCAGGAAGTAGCGCAGCGCGTCCACGCCGTAGCGCTCCGCCAGGATGACGGGATCGACGACGTTGCCCTTGGACTTGGACATCTTGCCGCCGCCGAGCAGCAGCCAGCCGTGGCCGAAGACCTTCTTCGGCAGGGGCTCGCCCACGCTCATGAGCATCGCCGGCCAGATGATGGAGTGGAAGCGGACTATCTCCTTGCCGACCATATGCACGTCGGCGGGCCAGTATTTCTCCTTGCCGTCGCGGCCCTCGTTCATGTAGCCGAGGGCGGTGAGGTAGTTGAACAGCGCGTCCACCCAGACGTAGACGACGTGGCCCGGGTCGAAGTCCACGGGCACGCCCCAGGTGAAGCTGGTGCGCGAGACGCACAGGTCCTCGAGGCCGGGGTCGATGAAGTTCTTTATCATCTCATTGACGCGGCTGGCGGGCTCCAGGAAGGTGCCGGTGAGCAGCAGCTCGCGCACCCGGTCCGCGTACTTGGACAGGCGGAAGAAATAGGCCTCCTCCTCGGCGTACTTGACCTCGCGGCCGCAGTCGGGGCACTTGCCGTCCACGAGCTGGCTCTCGGTCCAGAAGCTCTCGCAGGGCGTGCAGTACATGCCCGAGTACTTGCCCTTGTAGATGTCGCCGTTGTCGTACATCTTCTTGAAGATGCGCTGTATGCCCTCGACGTGGTAGTCGTCGGTGGTGCGGATGAAGCGGTCGTTCGAGATGTTCATGAGCTTCCAGAGGTCGAGGATGCCGCCCTTGCCCTCCACGATGTTGTCCACGAACTGCTGGGGCGTCATGCCCGCGGCCTTAGCCTTTTCCTCTATCTTCTGGCCGTGCTCGTCCGTGCCCGTGAGGAACATGACGTCGTAGCCGCACATTCGCTTGTAGCGCGCGATGGTGTCCGTCGCGACGGTGCAGTAGGTGTGGCCTATGTGCAGCTTGTCCGACGGATAGTAGATGGGTGTGGTGATGTAGAATGTGCCTTTCTCGCTCATTGGAGATTCCTCCGTTCCTCTCGTCTTTTCTGAAAAACTCCGGTTTTCATTCAAATATAGTAACTCATTCTCCCTTCCGCGTCAAGTTTTTCCTCCGCGGGCCCGGGGCGTGTATTGAAAATTTTTATTTCCGTGCTATAATAATAAGACTGCGAAATGCTTTATATATTATTTCTTTCAGGAGGAATGACGATACATGTCCAAGAAGCAATTCAAGGCCGAGTCCAAGAGGCTGCTCGACCTCATGATCAACTCCATCTACACGCATAAGGAGATCTTCCTGCGTGAGATAATCTCCAACGCCTCGGACGCCATAGACAAGCTCTGCTACCTCTCGCTCACCGACGACAAGGTCGGCCTGAACAGGGACGATTTCCGCATCCTGGTCGCCATGGACGAGGCCGCGCGCACCATCACCGTCTCCGACAACGGCATCGGCATGACGAAGGAAGAGCTCGAGGCCAACCTCGGCGTCATCGCCAAGAGCGGCTCCATGGCCTTCAAGGGCGGGCTGGACGGCACGACCAAGGAGGGCGCGGAGGTCGATATCATCGGCCAGTTCGGCGTGGGCTTCTACTCCGCCTTCATGGTCTCCGACAAGGTCACGGTCATCACCCGCGCCTACGGCTCCGACCAGGCCTACAAGTGGGAATCCGAGGGCGCGGACGGCTACACCGTCACCGAGTGCGAGAAGGAGGGCGTCGGCACCGACGTCATCATGCACATCAAGCCCGACGACGAGAACGAGAACTATTCCGAGTTCCTGCAGCTCTGGAAGCTCATGCGGCTCATAAAGAAGTACTCCGACTACATCCGCTGGCCCATCCAGATGGACGTGCAGCGCCCCGAGTACAAGGAGACCGGCGAGAAGAACGAGGACGGCACTCCGAAATACGAAACTATAAACAAAACGGAGCGCGAGACCGTCAATAGCATGGTACCCATCTGGCAGCGCTCCAAGTCCGAGGTCTCGGACGAGGACTGCATGAACTTCTACAAGGAGAAGTTCCACGACACCACCGACCCCGCCGCGGTCATCCGCGTGAACGCCGAGGGCCAGGTGAGCTACAAGGCCCTGCTGTTCATCCCGGGCCGCCAGCTGCTCGACTTCATGAACGCCGACTACGAGCCGGGCCTGCAGCTCTACAGCTCGGGCGTCATGATAATGGAAAAATGCCCCGACCTGCTGGCCGAGAGCTTCTACTTCGTGCGCGGCATCGTGGATTCGCCAGACCTGTCGCTGAACATCTCCCGTGAGATGCTCCAGCACGACCGCCAGCTGCGCATAATAGCCCAGAACCTCAATAAACGCATCAAGAACGAGCTTTTGAAGATGCTCGAGAACGACAGGCCGAAGTACGAGCAGTTCTACAAGAACTACGGCCGCCAGCTGCGCTACGGCGCCGTGGCAAACTACGGCCAGAACATCGAGTCCCTGCGCGACCTTCTCATCTACAACGTCGCCGAGGACAAGACCGCGACGCTCAAGGAGTACACGGACAGGATGCCGGCGGAGCAGAAGTACATTTACTACGCCATCGGCGAGTCTGTGCCGAAGCTGCTCCGGCTGCCCCAGGCTGAGCTGGTGCGCTCGAAGGGCTTTGAGATCCTCTGCATGACCGAGGAAGTGGACGAGTACATCGTCGAGCAGCTCGGCCAGCACGCGGAGAAGAAGTTCTGCAACATCGTGACTGGCGACCTCGGCATCGAGACGGACGAGGAGAAGGCCGACCTCGAAAAGCGCGAGGAACAGGTCAAGCCCACGCTGGACTTCGTCAAGGACACGCTGGAGGGCAAGGTCAGCATCGTGCGCCTGTCGCATAAGCTGGTCTCCGCCCCGGTCTGCCTGACCACCGAGGGCAATATCACGCTGGAGATGGAGCGCTACTTCAAGCGCATGCCGGATACGGGCATGGAGCCGCCCAAGGCGACGCGCGTGCTGGAGCTCAACGGCGAGCACCCGGCGTTCAAGGCGCTGGAAGTCGCCGTCGCGACCGACCCCGAGCGCGCGAAGAAGCTCGTGAATATCCTGCACTCGCAGGCCCTGCTCATAGCCGGCGAGGACCTGGAAGACCCCTCGGCCTATGCGGAGGACGTCTGCTCGCTGTTTTAACACGCCCGGACGTTATGGTTTTGCACCAACCAGATCGTAGGGCGCACCGACCCCGGTGCGCCGCATGTACCCGGCACACATCACCAAGGAGGCACAACACATGGACAAGACGCTCGGCATTTACATCCACATACCGTTCTGCGCCTCCAAGTGCGGCTATTGCGACTTCTACTCCGTCGCGGGCTGCGACAGGCTCATGCCCAAGTACCAGGACGCGCTCGTCGAGCACATCCGCGAGAGCTACGGCGCGCTCAAGAGCTACTACATCGACAGCGTCTACTTCGGCGGCGGCACGCCCAGCTACTACGGCGCCGACCGCCTGCTCGAGCTCTGGGACGAGCTGCGCGGCTCCGGCCGCGTGCTCAAGAGCAGCGAGGTCACGGTCGAGGTAAACCCCGACAGCGCCTCCGTCAAGGACTTTGAAAAGCTGCGCAAGGCTGGTTTCAACCGCATCTCGCTCGGCGTGCAGTCCGCGAATAACGACATACTCAAGCTCATAGGCCGGCGCCACAACTGGAAACAGGTTGAAATGGCCGTGGGCGCCGCGCGGGACGCGGATTTTGATAACCTCAGCATCGACCTCATCTACGGCCTGCCCAGCCAGACCAAGACCGACTGGGCCGACACGCTCATGCGCGTCATCGACCTGCACCCAGAGCACATTTCCTGCTACGGCCTCACCCTCGAGCCGGGCACGCCCATGTACAAATACCACGGCTCGCCCTTCCTGCCCTCCGACGACGAGCAGGCGGACATGTACCTCTACGCCTCTGACATGCTCGAGCACTACGGCTACGGCCAGTACGAGATCTCCAACTTCGCCATCCAGGACTTCGAGTGCCGGCACAACCTCAAATACTGGACGCTGGGCGAGTACCTCGGCTTCGGCGCGGCGGCACATTCCTGCATGGGCGGGGCGAGGTTTTCCTACGTCAAGGACGCCGACCGCTACATCATCGGCGTCATGCGCGAGCTGAACATCGTGGATGAGTACGAGCGCATCACGCCCATCGAGCGCGCCTCGGAATACGTCATGCTCGGCATGAGGACGGCGCGCGGCATAGACGGCGGCGAGTACACGCTGCAGTACCGCTCGGACTTCCGCCCGCTGGAGGCGACGCTCAAGGAGTTCGCCGCAAAGGGCTGGGCCTACAAGACCGAAGAGGGCCGCTGGCGCTTCACGAGCTCGGGCTTCCTGCTGTCCAACCTGCTCATAGGCGCTCTGCTCGAGGCGCAGTCCGGCAGCCGCGTCGCCGTGAACCCCTGGATGAAGGAGGCCTTCGACGCCGAGGAAAAGACCGAACTGCCGCCCGGCGACGAGGAGCTTTTCCGCGACATGTACATGAAGGGCCGCGAACGGGAACAATAAGGCGTGAGGGCCGTCATATGCGCGTAAAGCAAAAAACTACTGAAAAGCCGAGGATAAAATGAAAAGAGAAACAGAGAGAAAACACCTGGCCGAGAAGCGATACAAGGCCAGAAAAAGGGCGAAGGTCGTGACGATAGTCTGCGTCGCCGTCGTTGCCCTGCTGCTCGCCGGGGCGGCGGGCTTCGGCGTGTACGTCTCGGGCTCTGACAGCATCTATCCCAAGGTCAGCGTGAACGGCGTCGCCGTGGGCGGCATGACCGTGACGGAGGCCGCCGCGGCGCTCCAGGCCGAGGGCATAGGCGAGGGCGGAGGCAGCGTCACGGTGGCGCTGCCGCTTGAGCACACGCTCACGGTGAACGCCGCGGACGTGAGCGCGGAGCTCTCCGCCGCCGAGGCCGCCCAGCAGGCCTATGACTACTGCCACGGCGGCACAGTCGTCGAAAACGTCATGGCCTATGTGCGCTGCCTCGTGAAGGGCGCGGCGCTCGAGGCCAAGCCCACGGTGGACGAGGCCGCGCTCGGGGACATCGTCCGCAGCGAGGTCACCAAGGTGAAGGCCGGGCTCATGACCTCCGGCGTGGAGGTCAAGGGCGAGACGCTCGAGGTCATAAAGGGCGCGAGCGCCGTGGAGATCGACGAGACCGAGCTGCTCGGGCTCATCAAGGCCGCCTTCGAGGAGATGCGCTACGGCGAGCTCGACTACGAGGTCGAGGTCAACGCCTCCGTGGAGCTGGACATCGACGAGCTGTACGACTCCATCTGCTGCGAGGCGGAGGACGCCTACTACGACAAGGAGAAGAACGAGGTCGTGGAGTCCGTCACCGGCGTGAGCTTTGACCGCGCCGAGGCGCAGAAACTCTGGGACGCGGCCGAGCTGGGCGAGACGGTGGAGATACCGCTGACCATCACGGAGCCGGAGAAGGACACGGAGTATGTCGAGTCGCGGCTCTTCGCGGACAGCTTCGGCGAGCCGGTCGTGACCACCCTTGCTGGCAGCACGCAGAACCGCATAACCAACATCAAGCTGGCGGTGGAGGCGATAAACGGCATCATCCTCGCGCCGGGCGAGCAGTTCTCGTATAACGACGCCCTGGGCGAGCGCACGGCCGAGCGCGGCTACAAGGCCGCGGGCGCCTATGCCAACGGCGAGGTCGTGCAGGAGATAGGCGGCGGCATCTGCCAGGTCTCCTCCAGCCTCTACTACGCGGCGCTGCTGGCCAACCTCCAAATCGACGTGCGCGTGTGCCACTACTTCCCGGTGGCCTACCTGCCGCCCGGGCTGGACGCCACGGTGAGCTGGGGCGGGCCCGAGTTCAAGTTCACGAACGACCGCGACTGGCCGATAAAGATCGTGGCCTCGGTGGACACCACGAAGAACACGGTCTCGGTGCAGCTGCTGGGCACGGACGAGGACGGCAGCTATGTGCAGATGACCTACGCCACCTGGCTGGTCTACGGCAACAGCGAGTATCCGGAGACGGCGACGGGCTACAAGGCCGTGACCTACCGGAACATCTACGACAAGAACGGCACGCTGCTCTCAAAGGAGCAGGAGGCCTACAGCGAGTACAGGTACCACGAGGAGGACATCGTCTACCCGACGCCGAGCCCGAGCCCGACGCCGACGCCGACGCCCACACCGACGGAGCCGGTGGAACCGAGCCTGCCGCCGGAGCCTACGGAGCCGACGGAGCCGGTCTACCCGACGGAGCCAACGGAGCCGGTTTTCCCGGAGGACCCGTTTTTCGGAGCATAAAACACACGCCCGGGCAGGGTAACCTGCCCGGGCTTTTAAATTTTGCCCGGCAGAGGGAGCCTGCCGGGCGCGCATCGACCCGATGCCGGAATTTGGGCTCACCTTACACAAATGTCACATTCGCGGCCCAAATGTAAGGTAAATCGATGGAACGGGGCGGCGCGGTCTGGTATTATAGCGGCGTAGTCAAGAAGGAGGTACATTCCAATGTCACTGCTCGAGGTATCGAACCTTAAAAAGATATACACCACGCGCTTCGGCGGCTCGCAGGTGCAGGCGCTCTCGAACGTCAGCTTTTCCGTCGCCGAGGGCGAGTACGTCGCCATCATGGGCGAGTCCGGCTCCGGCAAGACCACGCTGCTGAACATCCTCGCGGCCCTCGACCGGCCCAGCTCCGGCAAGGTGCTGCTCGACGGCCGGGACATCACCGGCATCCCGGAACGCGAGCTGGCCGCCTTCCGGCGCGACAAGCTCGGCTTCGTCTTCCAGGACTTCAACCTGCTCGACACCTTCACCCTGCGCGACAACATCTTCCTGCCCCTCGTCCTCGCGGGCAAGAGCTGCGAGGAGATGAGCGGCCGCATCGGGCCCATCGCCCAGCAGCTCGGCATCGCGGGCCTTTTGGGCAAGTACCCCTACGAGGTCTCCGGCGGTGAGAAGCAGCGCGCCGCGGTCGCGCGGGCGCTCATAACGAACCCGCGCATCATCCTCGCGGACGAGCCCACCGGCGCGCTCGATTCCCGCGCCACCGACGCCCTGCTGCGCATGTTCGGCGAGATAAACGACGAGGGCCAGACCATCCTCATGGTCACGCACTCGGTCAAGGCGGCGTCCCACGCCGGGCGCGTGCTCTTCCTGAGCGACGGCGAGGTCTTCCACCAGCTCTACCGCGCGGGCCAGACAGCCGAGCAGATGTTCGCAAAGATCTCCGACACCCTGACCGTTATCGCGCAAGGCGGTGAGCTCGGTGCGTAAGCTCTCGTTTTACCCGAAGCTGGCCGCGCGGAGCATGAGGTCCAACCGCCGCTTCTACATCCCCTACCTGCTCACCGTCATCGGCACGGCCGCGGCCTTCTACATCATGGCCGCCATCGTCTCCGACCCCGGCTCCAAGGAACTCGCCTCAGGCACGACGAACGGCCCGGTCTACGTCTCCATGTTCATGACCCTGGGCATGATAGTCCTCGGCCTGTTCGCCTGCATCTTCCTGCTGTACACGAACAGCTTCCTCATGAAGCGCAGGCAGAAGGAGCTCGGCCTCTACAGCGTGCTCGGCATGAGCAAGGCGAACATCGCGGGCATCATGGTCTTCGAGGCGCTCTACATCGGCCTCATCGGCATAGGCGGCGGCCTCGCCGTGGGCATACTGCTCCACAAGCTCGTGAGCCTCGCGCTTTTTCAGCTCATGCGCCTGCCCGTGCCCTTCGGCTTCTCGGTGCAGCCCATCGCCATCATCATCGTCGTGCTCTTTTTCGCGGGCCTGATACTCCTGACGCTCATCACGAACCTCGCGCGGGTGGGGCTCTCGCGCCCTGTAGAGCTGCTGCGCGGCGGCAATGTGGGTGAGAAAGAGCCGAAAGCCAACTGGTTCCTCACCGTCGTGGGGATACTCTTCCTGGGCGCGGGCTACGCCGCCGCGATGCTCGTGGACAACCCCGCCATGGCCGTCGCGCTCTACTTCCTCGCGGTCATCGCCGTCATCATCGGCACCTACTGCCTGTTCACCTCGGTCTCCATCGCGGTTTTGAAGGCCATACGCCGCAACAAGCGCTGCTACTACAAGGCCAAGCACTTCATCAGCGTCTCGGGCATGCTCTACCGCATGAAGCGCAACGCCGTGGGCCTGGCGA
>CALXEH010000023.1 GCA_944387285.1 uncultured Oscillospiraceae bacterium
TCGGCGCGTATGCCCGAGATCGGCGGCTGCTTCCTGCAGGCCGAAAGCGAGGTCGGCGCCATCAATATGGTCTACGGCGCTGCCGGCACCGGCGCCCGCGTCCTGACCAGCTCCTCCTCCCCCGGCGTCTCCCTCAAGCAGGAGGGCATCAGCTACATAGCCGCCTCCGAGCTGCCCTGCGTCATCATGAACGTCATGCGCGGCGGCCCGGGCCTCGGCTCCATCCAGGCCGGCCAGGGCGACTACTTCCAGGCCACCAAGGGCGGCGGCCACGGTGACTACCGGCTCGTCGTCTTCGCCCCCGCCTCCGTGCAGGAGGCCATCGACCTCATGGAGGTCGCCTTCGACACCGCGGACAAGTACCGCAACCCCGTCATGGTCGTGGCTGACGGCATGATCTGCCAGATGATGGAGCCCGTCGTCCTCCCCGAGATGAAGGAATACGTCATCGACTATGAGAAGAAGCCCTGGGCCGCAAACGGCCACGGCGCCAAGGACAAGCCCAGCCGCGCCATCATCAACAGCCTGTATATTACTGTCGAGGAGCTTGACGGCCTCAACGAGAGGCTCCAGGCCACCTACAGGGAGATAGAGAAGAACGAGGTCCGCTTCGAGGCCTACAACATGGAGAACGCCGAGATCGTCGTCACCGCCTTCGGTACCGTGGCGCGTATCTGCAAATCCGCCATCGACGACCTCAAGGAAGAGGGCATCAACGTCGGGCTCATCCGTCCCATCACCCTCTGGCCCTTCCCGTACAAGGCGCTGCACGACGCCGCCGTAGCCCCGGGCGTCAAGGCGGTGCTCGACGTCGAGCTGAACGCGGGCCAGATGCTCGAGGACGTCAAGCTCGCCGTGAACGGAGAGCAGAAGGTCGATTTCTTCGGTCACTACGGCAGCCACATGCCGACGCCTGAGGAGATCAAAGAGAAGCTGCTCAGCATGAGGGAGGTACTGTAATGGCCGTAGTATTTGAAAAGACCAAAATGCTCACCGACACTGTATTTCACTACTGCCCGGGCTGCAACCACGGCATAGCGCACAGGCTCGTCGGTGAGGCGATAGAGGAGCTGGGCCTGGCTGAGAACGTCATCGGCGTCGCCCCGGTCGGCTGCTCCGTCTTTGCCTACAACTACTTCAACTGCGACATGTACGAGGCCGCGCACGGCCGCGCCCCTGCCGTCGCTACCGGTATCAAGAGGGTCCACAAGGACACCTGCGTGTTCACCTATCAGGGCGACGGCGACCTCGCCTCCATCGGCACGAACGAGATAGTCCATGCCGCGCACAGGGGCGAGAAGCTCACCGTCATCTTCATAAACAACGCCATCTACGGCATGACCGGCGGCCAGATGGCCCCGACCACCCTGGTCGGCCAGAAGACCACCACCAGCCCCTACGGCCGCAGCGAGGAGTGGTCCGGCGCCCCGATAAAGGTCTGCGAGATGCTCAGCCAGATCCCCGGCACCTACTACGCCGAGCGCGTCGCGCTCAACACCACCGCCAATATCATGAAGGCCAAGAAGGCCATCACCAAGGCCTTCAAGTACCAGATGGAGGGCCACGGCCTGAGCATCGTCGAGGTGCTCTCCACCTGCCCGACCAACTGGGGCATGAGCCCGGTCGAAGCGCTCAAGTGGCTCGAGGACAACATGATCCCGTACTACCCGCTTGGAGTCTACAAGGATAAGGGGGCCGAGTAATATGAAAGAACAATGCATATTCGCCGGATTTGGCGGACAGGGCATGCTGCTCATAGGCAAGTTCCTTGCAGAGGCCGGCATGGAGTCCGGCAAGCACGTCTCCTGGCTGCCGTCCTACGGCCCTGAGATGCGCGGCGGCACGGCCAACTGCTCCGTCGTCGTCTCCGACAAGCCCGTCGCCTCCCCGCTAATCTCGGTCGCGGACACGGTGCTGGCCATGAACCTGCCGTCCATGCTGAAGTTCCAGAGCGAGGTCAAGCCCGGCGGCCTGCTGCTCGTGAACAGCAGCATCATCGACGAGAAGTCCAACCGTGACGATTGCGACGTCGTCTATGTGCCCTGCAACCACATCGCCGAGCAGATCGGCAACCCCAAGGGCGCGAACGTCGTCTTCCTCGGCGCGTATGTGGCCAAAAAGCCCGACGTCATCGACGAGGACACCATCATCGAGGCCATTCGTGTCGAGCTCGGCGAGAGGAAGGCCCGCTTCCTCGAGGGCAACATCAAGGCCCTCAAAGCCGGCATCGAATACGTCAAGAACCTCGGCTGATCCCGGCCTGAAGTAAATAAAAGGTGCGCTGTGAATATCCCCTCAGCGCACCTTTTTTTGTTTTTTCCTGCCCGGCAGGCCTTATTTCCCGAGATAGCTCACCAGCAGCTCCTGCAGCAGCTCGTCACGGTCCAGGCGGCAGATGAGGCTGCGGGCGTTGTTGTAGTTCGTTATATAGGTCGGGTCCTCGGAAATTATATAGCCGACCAGCTGATTTATCGGGTTGTAGCCCTTGACCTTCAGGGAGTCGTACACGGATGACAGTATCTCGCGTGTCTCGTTCCGATTGTCAATTGCTGTGAATCTTCTCGTTACATCTTCCATGTCGAACCCTCCTCGGTCCTGCGGTATCTTTGCCTCAACTGAGAAACATTATACCAAAATTCACGGAAGTGTAAAGCGCTGCAATATTACTTTTCGATTACAAAACGCTCAGCGGATGACCGCGCCGTGCTTGGCGCTCAGCGCCGCGAGTATGGCCTGCACGGCCTCGTCCGCGTGCGCGTCGGTAAGGGTCTGGTCGTCGGAGCGCAGCACCAGCGAGAAGGCCACGGACTTCTTGCCCTCGGGGATGTTCTTGCCCTTGTAGACGTCGAAGACCTCGCAGCTCTTCAGGTACTCGCCGCCCGCCTCGCGGATGCTGGCGATGAGCTCGCCCGCCGTCAGCCCGTCGTCGCAGACGACGGCGATGTCGCGGTTCACGGACGGGAAGCGCGGCAGCGGCGCGTAGTACACCTCGGTCTCGCGGCTCTCAAACAGGGCGGCGAAATCCAGCTCCGCCGTATACAGCTCGTCCGCCACGCCGTAGTTTTTCGCCACCAGCGGGTGGATCTGGCCGAACACGCCCAGCCTTCTGCCGTTCACGCTCACCTCGGCGCAGCGGCCCGGGTGATAGCTCGGGTTGTCCGTCACGGCCTTGTACTCAGCGCCCTCTATGCGCAGGGCCTCGAGCAGGGCCTCCACGTCGCCCTTCATGGCGTAGAAATCCATGTCCTCGCCGTAGCCGCCCAGCGTCAGCTGCTTCGGCTCGTCCGCCAGGCCGTCGGCGCGCCTGCGGTACACGCGGCCGAAGTCGTAGAGCCGGACGTCCTTGTTCCTGTAGTTCCAGTTGCGCGCGAGCACCTCGAGCATGGAGGGCAGCATCGTCGTCCTCATGCAGCTCGTGTCCTCGCCCAAGGGGTTGAGTATCCTGATGGCGTCCCTGAGCGGGGAATCCTGCGGCAGCCTTATCATGTCCCAGCCGGCGGGGCTGTAGAAGGAGTAGGTGATGACCTCGTCAAAGCCGTCCGCGCGGCAGACCGCGCCCAGCAGGCGCTCGACCTGCTGCTCCTGCGTGAAGCCGCCCTGGGTCGTGCCCGCGCCCTCCATCAGCGTGCCGGGGATGTTGTTGAAGCCGTAGATGCGCGCGACCTCTTCCGCGAAGTCGTTGTTGTGGTACTCGCTGCTCACGTCCAGGCGCCAGCTCGGCACCGTGACCGTGTTGCCCTCTATCGTGAAGCCCAGGCGGCGCAGGATGTTGCGCATCGTGCCGCCGGCAATGTCCGTGCCCAGTATCCAGTTCACCTTCGCCACGTCCAGCGTCAGCTTCAGGGGCGCCGGAGGATTCGGGAACACGTCCACATAGCCGTCCACGACCTCGCCCGCGCCCAGCAGCTCCACGAGCTCGCAGGCCCGGTTCACCGCGCGCATGGTCAGGTAGGGGTCAAGGCCCTTCTCGTACCTCGAGGAGGCATCCGTCCGCATGCCCAGGGCCGCCGCAGTGCGGCGGATGGACGTGCCGTTGAAGTTGGCGCTCTCGAAGAGGACGAAGGCCGTGTCGCCCTCGATCTCCGAGTTCTCGCCGCCCATGACGCCCGCGACGCCCACCGGCTTGTGCTCGTCGCAGATGCACAGCATGCTGGTGTTCAGCTTGCGCTCCGTGCCGTCCAGGGTGCGGATGACCTCGCCCTCACGGGCGGTCCTGACGATGATGTGGTCGCCGTCCACGCAGGCAAAGTCAAAAGCGTGCATGGGCTGGCCGTACTCCATCATGACGTAGTTCGTGATGTCGACGATGTTGTTTATGGGCCTCATGCCCATGGCGGCGATGCGCTCGCGCATCCACTTCGGCGAAGGGGCGATCTTGACGTTCTTGACCATCCTCGCGGTATACCTCGGGCAGAGGTCGGGGTTTTCGATGTCGATCTTCACATAGTCCGCCACGGTCTTGCCGCCGCCGCTGCCCTTCACCACGGGCTCATGCAGCTTCAGCGGCTTGTTGAAGGTCACCGCAGCCTCGCGCGCCAGGCCTATCACAGACAGGCAGTCGGAGCGGTTCGGGGTGATCTCGAACTCCACGACATGGTCGTCGCGGCCGATGACCGGCCTGATATCGTCGCCAGGCTTGCAGTCCTCCTGCAGGATGAACAGCCCGTCCTCATAGCCGTAGGGGAAGTCGTGCAGCGTGAGGCCCAGCTCCTTGAGCGAGCACATCATGCCCTCGGAGAGCTCGCCGCGGAACACCGTCGTGTGTATCTCCACACCGCCCGGCAGCGTCGAGCCGTCCAGCGCTATCGGCACGAGGTCGCCCACCTTCTGGTTCTGCGCGCCCGTGACTATCTGCAGCAGCCTCGGCCCGCCGATGTCCACCTGGCAGGTCCACATGTGGTCGGAGTCGTGATGGCGCACCATCTCGACGATCTTGCCCACTACGACGTTTTTTATATTCTCGCCGAGTATCTCCGTGCCCTCGACCTTGGAGCCGGACAGGGTCATGGCCTCGGCGAACTGCCGGTCATTCTTCTCCTCCAGGCTGAGGTCTACGAACTCAGTGAGCCATTTTCTCGAAAGTTTCATTCTCGCTTACCTCCTCAGAACTGCTCCAGGAACCTGACGTCGTTCTCGAAGAGCAGACGCAGGTCGGCTATCTTGAAGCGGCGCATGGCGGCGCGCTCCAGGCCCATGCCGAAGGCCCAGCCGGAATACTTGTCCGGGTCGATGCCGCTCATCTTGAGCACCTTCGGGTTGCAGACGCCCGCGCCCAGCAGCTCTATCCAGCCCTCGCCCTTGCAGGTCGGGCAGCCCGCGCCGCCGCACTTGTGGCACTGTACGTCCATCTCGCAGCTCGGCTCCGTGAAGGGGAAGTGGTGCGGGCGGAAGCGCGTCACCGTGCCGGGGCCGTACATCTGCACGGCCATGTTGTGCAGCGCGCCCTTGAGGTCGGCAAAGGTGATGTGCTTATCCACCACCAGGCCCTCCATCTGGTGGAACATCGGGCTGTGCGTGGCGTCCACCTCGTCCTTCCTGTAGCAGCGGCCGAACACGGCGGCGCGGATTGGCAGCTTGCGGCTTTCCATGATGCGCGGCTCCATCGGCGAGGTGTGCGTCCTCAGCAGGGTGCGGCTGGCCTCGTCCAGATAGAAGGTGTCCGTCCACTCCCTGGCGGGATGGCCCTCGTCCGTATTCAGACGGTCGAAGTTATAGCTCGACAGCTCCACCTCGGGGCCGTCGTCGATCTCGAAGCCCATGCCGATGAAGATCTCCTTGAGCTCGTCGATGACGATGTTCATCGGGTGCTTGTGGCCCGCGCGCTCCTTCTTGCCCGGCAGCGTGACGTCCACGGTCTCCGCACGCAGGCGGGCCTCCATCGCGGCCTCGGCCAGCGCCGCCTTGCGGCGTTCGAGGGTCTCCTCCAGCTCGGCGCGCACGCTGTTGGCCAGCTGGCCCATGATGGGCCGCTCCTCGGCCGCCAGCTTGCCCATCTGCTTGAGTATGGCCGTGAGCTCGCCCTTCTTGCCTAGGTACTTTACCCTGAGCTGCTCCAAGGCCTCGGTATTCGGCGCCTCGGCTATGGACGCGGAGGATACCTCTCTGAGCTTTTCCAGCATCTCTTTCATTTCGCTTCTGACTTCCCCTTTCAGTATCGGTACAACAAAAAACAGGCCCCTCGTCCCACACAGGACGAAAGACCTACGCTTCCGCGGTACCACCCGTTCTTCGGCTCTAAGCCGCACTCAAAGCTGTAACGGGCTTACCCGCCGGTGATTGGCCGGTGCTCCCGGGCGAACCAGGCCCGTCCCCGCGCGAAGGGCTTCCAGCCGCCGGCCCCTCCTCTCTGCTGCGCGTTTTAGGGTCATTTTCCCGTTCCCAGCAATAAAATATCTCCAACTGGAATACATTTATAGCACAGCCAGCGCCGGAAGTCAAATGATTTGACTAATTAATTTTAAAAATGTATAATGTTAAGCCATGAAAAGCGAGAGTGAAAAACTCAATACCCCGCCCCTCCTGCCCCGGCGGGCAAGAGATAGCTCCAAGCGCGACTACGGCAGGCTGCTCATCCTCGGCGGCTGCCGCGGCTACACCGGCGCGCCCAGCTTCGCCTCCAGAGCCGCCGTCAGGGCCGGCGCGGGGCTCGTCTGGCTCGGCGTGCCCGAGTGCATCTACGCGATAACGGCGGTCAAAAACGACGAGGCCATGCCCTTTCCCCTGCCCTGCGACGCCCGCGGGCGCATCTGCGCCGAGGCCGTGCCCGAGGTCGAGGCCCGGCTCGAGCGCATGGACTGCCTCGCCATAGGCCCCGGCCTCGGCCGGAGCGAGGGCGTCATTGAGCTCGTCCAGGGCGCGCTCGCCGCCTCCAGGGTCCCCACCGTCGTCGACGCAGACGCGCTCTGGGCCCTCTCGCGCGACATGAGCGTGCTCGAAAACGCCGCCTGCCCCGCCGTGCTCACCCCGCATGAGGGCGAGTTCGCCCTGCTAGGCGGTCTGCTCAACGGCGACCGGGTCAGTTCCGCCCGCCGCTTCGCCGAGCGCTTCGGCTGCACCCTCGTGCTCAAGGGCCAGGGCAGCGTCATCGCCTTCCCCGACGGCGACTACCGCGTCAACCCCACAGGCAACCCCGGTATGGCCCGAGGCGGCTCCGGCGATGTGCTCACGGGCATCATGGCTGCTATGTTATGTCAACTCCCCTTCCGCGAAGCGGTCAAGGCTGCCGTCTACGTCCACGGCCTCGCCGGCGACCTCGCCGCGCAGGAGCTGGGCGAGTACGGCATGACGCCTACGGATATGATAAGGCTGCTTCCGGCTGCGCTGAGATCATTGACGGAGGAATAGGACATATGCGGCGAAGGTTTCTGGCCGCACTAATGACACTGCTCGTCCTTCTGCCCCTCGCCGCCTGCGGGAAGGACGAGGCCAAGGCCGCCTTTGAGGAGCTCCGGGCCTCGATGGACGGAGCTTCGGCGGAGATGACGGCGAAGGTCACGGCCTTCGCTGCCGACGGCACGCAGGCGGAATACACGCTGCGCTGCGTCTTCGGCGCGCAGGGCGGCGAGGTCGAGACGCTCGCGCCCGAGCTCATCGCGGGCGTGAAGGCGCACGTCGGCCCCGGCAGTGCGCAGATAGAGTACGAGGGCCTGATGCTCAACGCGGGCGAGGCCGGGAACGGGCTCTCGCCCGTGACGGCGCTGCCCAGGCTCTGCGAGGCTATATGCTCGGCGCACGTCGAACTGGCCTGGACGGAGGGCGGCGAGAGCGTCGTCAGCCTCGTGCCCGAGGACGAGACGGCGATAACGCTCCGCCTCGGAGAGGACGGCCTGCCCGTCTCGGCGGAATTCACGTCCGGCGGCGACGGCAGGACACTGATACTGTGCAGGTTCGAGGGCTTTGCCCTCGGCTGATTGGAAGGCGAAAGCATGAGAAACGAAGACAAGAGGACCTGGGCGGAGATAGATCTGGGCCGCCTGGAGCACAATTACAGACAGATACGCAGCGTGCTGCCCGAGGGCTGCCGTTTCGCCGGCCTCTGCAAGGCCAACGGCTACGGGCACGGCGCCGTCACCATAGCCAAAAGGCTCGAGCAGATAGGCGCCGACTGCATCGCCGTCTCCTGCTACGAGGAGGCCGCCGAGCTCAGGCAGGCTGGCCTGGGGATGCCCATACTCATCCTCGCGCCCAGCCCGGCCTTCCTCGCGCCGGATATCGCCCGGCTCGACGCCACCCAGACCATAGGCGACATCGACTGCGCCCGGCGCATGAGCCAGGCGCTCGCCGGCTCCGGGCTCTCGCTCAAATGCCACGTCAAGCTCGAGACCGGCATGGGCCGCACGGGCTTTTCCGTCGCAAGCCAAAAGGAGCTCGCGCAGATGAAGGAGCTGCTCGGCCTGCCCGGGCTCGAGGTCACCGGCGTCTTCACCCACTTCGCCGTCTCGGACGAGCCGCAGGAGAGCTTCACCCTGGAACAGTTCGGGCGCTTTACCTCCGCCGTGGACGCGCTGGAAAATGAAACCGGCCGCAGCCTCGGCATCAGGCATTGCGCCAACAGCGGAGCTGTGGTAAACTTCAAGGAGACCTGCCTCGACATGGTCCGGCCCGGCCTGCTGCTCTACGGGCTCTACCCTGGCAGGGAACACGGCGGCCTCGACCTCAAGCCCGTCATGCGCCTGCTCACCCGCGTCGCCGAGGTGACCGAACACCACGCCGGGGATACGATAAGCTACGGCCGCATCTTTACCTGTGAGCGCGACATGCGCCTGGCCGTCATACCCGTCGGCTACGCCGACGGCCTGCACCGGAGCCTTTCCGGGAAGTTCGACGTCGTCATAAACGGCAGACGCGCGCGGCAGGTGGGCCGCATCTGTATGGACATGTGCATGGTGGACGTGAGCGATATGCCCGAGGTCAGGGCCGGCGATATCGTCACCGTCTTCGGCGACGAGCCCGAGGCCACCGAGCTTGCGGATATAGCGGGCACGATATCCTACGAGCTGCTGTGCGCCATCTCGCCCAGGGTGCCGCGGGTCTATATTGAATAGGCGATGAATAAAACCTCGCGCTCCGTGTGAAAATAGCTATGGCGGTATAAGTACCGCTGCCCGTATCGTTACATATAATATGAACGGGCACTATACGGAGTGTGAAGCCAATGCAGAATTCGGTAAAGCGCGGAGACATCTACTATGCCGATCTGAGCCCCGTAGTGGGCAGCGAACAGGGCGGCATGAGGCCGGTGCTCATAGTCCAGAACGACACGGGCAACCGGCACAGCCCGACGGTGATCGCCGCGGCAATAACCTCGCAGACGGGCAAGGCCAGGCTGCCGACGCATATCGAGCTGTCGGCGCGCAACTACGGCCTGAGCCGGGACAGCGTCATCCTGCTCGAGCAGATACGCACGCTGGATAAATCCCGCCTGCGCGAGAGGATGGGCCAGCTCGACGGCCCTACCATGGACAGGGTAAACAGCGCCATAGCCGTGAGCTTCGGCCTGGCACAGTGACAAAAGAATCCCCCGGCATAACGCCGGGGGAAAGAGAGCCTGGAGGTACATAAGATGAAGAAATGGCAGATAATCGTTTTGGTCATAGCCGTCGCGGTGCTCGCGGCAGGCATAGGCGCCTACGCCGCCTCGAGCTACGGCACCCAGTCCGACCCGCTGGTCGCCATGAGCTACCTGGAAGACGTGCTCCAGCCCCAGATCGAAAACAGCCTGGACGCAAAGATCTCCGAGGCCACGAAGGGCCTCTCGAACGGCGGCAGCGCCTCTTTCACCGCCGTCAGCCTTGAGGCGGGCCAGAGCCTGAGCGTCTCGTCAGGCACCGAGATCGTGCTGCGCTCGGGCAGCTGCGCGAGCTCCGGCGCCCTCTCCGACGTCACCGCCGGCACCGAGCTCGGCTCCGGTGCGGAACTGACGGCCAACCACCTCT
Organism: uncultured Oscillospiraceae bacterium; assembly: GCA_944387285.1. Lineage (GTDB taxonomy): Bacteria > Bacillota > Clostridia > Oscillospirales > Oscillospiraceae > Scatomorpha. Next base: position 9,936 of record CALXEH010000023.1, read on the forward strand.
GCCTGGCCTCTGCCAGCGCCACCCTAACCGCCGCTTCCGCCGCCGCCCTCCTCATCCGCGGCAGCTACAGCCTGGGCTGACAACGTCAAAATAACAAACCGGCCGGAACCGCTCAAGGCTCCGGCTGGTTTTGCGTTATTGCTCCAATTCAACTATCATCTCGATCTCTACCGGTATGTTGAACGGCAGAGCGGGTACAGCTACGGCGCTGCGGGCATGTTTGCCCTTCTCTCCAAAAACCTCCACGAACAGGTCAGACGCTCCGTTCATTACGGCCGGCTGATTATAGAAATCCGGGGCCGAAGCCACGAAGGCCAGAAGCTTTACAAAGCATTTCACCCTGTCCAAATCACCCAGTTCGTTCTTCAGCTGGCTGAGCAAATTGAGGCCTGCCAGGCGCGCTGCTTCGTAACCTTCCTGCTCCGTGAGCTCTGCGCCCACCTTGCCGAACACAGCCGGTTTCCCGTCTATGAACGCCCCGGCGCCCGAAAAATACAGCAGGCTGCCGCTGCGTCTGCATGTTACATAGTTTGCCATCGGCTTTGGCACCACCGGCAGCTCAAGCCCCAGTTCTTCGATGCGTTTTTCAATTTTACTCATTTCAGGTGAATCCTCCCTCAGCTGCAGCAAGCCTCTATGGCGCTGAACAATCTGTCTATATCCCCGTAATTCAAAAAGTAATGCAGGCCAAGCCTGATCGTGTAATCCTGACCTATACCTCCGTGTGCGGAGTTCGGGCCTCCGTCCACCGCTGCATATACCCCGAACCCTTGCAGTTTTTCCGTCGAAAGCTCATATTTGCCCGGCACTCTGAGAACTACGATCTGCGAGCGGTTCTCTTCGTCGTAGGGATAAGCGATATCCACTATCCCGCTTGCCGCGGCCTTCTCGTAACAATAGTTTGTCAGCCCGAGCGTATACTCCTGCACGTCCTTTTTGCCAAGGGAAAGATAGTGCTCTATAACTAGGGAAACGCAATATATGCCTATATTGTTGAATCCGCCCAGCTCGTAGCGCCTTGCATCAGGATGAGGGTCCCAGTGCCGTTTTGCGGTATTGAACCTGTCTATGTCGCCGCCCCAGCCGGCACAGCGGCAGGGCAGCTTTTCGCGCAGTTCCTTTCGTATATACGCAAAGCCCACCCCGCGGAAATGGCAGAGCCATTTGTAATCGGTGCCGACCAGGAAATCTATCTTCATCTTCTCCACGTCGACTTCCATCACGCCGCATGACTGTACCGCATCCACTGCGAAAATGATGCCCCGCTCACGGCAGAAGTTCCCTATATACTCCATATCTGTCCTGTATCCGCAGGAACTCTCGACATGGTTTACCGCTATCACCCTGGTATGCTCGTCTGCGTAAGAGCATAGCTCCCGCGCGCTGATACACTCGTTTTCCGTCTTGGCCATCCGCACTTCCAGGCCGTCGGGCTCCCTGGCATTGAACGTAAACGGCGTCGTTATAAACGCATTGTCAGCCATGACCACATTGTCGCCGGGCCGTATATCCAGGTTGCTCGTCAAAATCCCATACATCTGCGACGAAGAAAGGCCATATGCAATGTCTTCAGGCCGGGCGTTGATCAGGCGGGCAAAAACCGGCCTCACCTCTTCCAGCATTGCATATTGCGATTTGCCATTTACCCCGATGTTCTGATGATAGCACCGCTGCCTGTTATTCTCTTCTGTGGCTTTCAGGACGTAGTCCGGCACAAGGCCGAAGGAAGCCGCGTTAAAGTATATGGATCCTTCCAGCGCAGGGAAATGCAGCCTCTCCCTTTGGAATTTTTCCAGCTCCAATTCAGCCTCTCTCCTTTGCTGCATATTCGCTCTCTTTCTGCTCCCATGGCTCGTACGGGGCGCTCATGATGGCAATGAGGTCTATGCCCTTCTTTTTCAGATAGGCTATCCGGCCGAAAAAGTATCCGTAGCACAGCACGATCGTCGCTATAAGGGCGACCCACACCATTCCGCTCGAGGTGGTTATAAGCGAGTAGGCCTCGTATATGCAGAAGCCAAGCGCCACCACTATGAGGCAGTATATGAGGCCGATAGGAAGCTTTATAGGCGCGTTCTTATAGCACAGCGGATAACGTTTGCGTACACGAAGGGCCGGTATGAATTGAGTGACGGCTATTATTATGCCGAGGACGGAGGAAACGCTCATCAGAGTGCCCACATCGAGGCCGAAGGCTACCACCAGCAGGCCGCAGCCGCAAAACAGTACCAGGGACGCAGTCGACACTCCGTACCGGTTGTTCTTCATGAAAATGTCCGGCAGGACGCGGTCGCGAGCTATTACCTTGAGGTTCACGATCCCGCCGAGGATAGAACCGTTTATCGTCGTAGCCAAGGCAAACAGCGCGCCTCCGCAGATGAAAAACCAATAAAATGCGCTCGGCATAAACGCCTCGGCACAATCCGCCAGGGAACTCACCTCGCTCAGAGGCATAACGCCAGTGGTGACCACAGACATGAAGACATATATTATGCCGACGATGCAGGTCGAAAACAGGAAAGCCAGGATGACGTTTTTGCCCGGGTTTTTGACCTGTTCTGCATAGTTTACTCCCACATATCCGCCCATAAGGCAGGACGCTATAAGGCCCAGTGCGGCGCCGAAGGACAGAAAATCAACGTTTTCAAACGAAATGGCTCTTTCAATGGTAAAATACTCCGGAGACACATTCGGCAGGCCCAGGAATATATAGCAGCCCAGAGCAACCACCAGCACGATGACCATCACATTCTGTACCAGCGCGCCTATTGAAACGCCAAAATAGCTGATGCAGCCAAATATTAGGATGACTATCACGGCAACTATGGTCTGATTCGCCGGCATCACCAAATTGAAATATTGCCCAAAAACCGTGGCGAGCAGCGCAAGCACAAACACGTTGAAAAGTATCTGTATAACCTGCAGGAATCCTATATACGGACTTACAAGCTTTGTGAGATACATATAGAAGCCGTTTGAAGCCGGTATGGCTGAACTCGGTATTAGAGACGGCAAATAGCGGATTATTATCTCAATGACACCTACTATGCAGACAAACATCAGGGCCGGCCCTGCATAAGCCGCAGCCGACGGCATCGAGCCGAATATGCCGACACCTATGATCGTGCCGATGCACATACATGTCAGAGTAAATAAATTCATTTTTTTCATGCGTGAATTTCCTTTCTATATGGTCTTGTCGGTTTTGTACAAGTCACTTGAAAATCCCACACGAGTCAGCTATAATTTAGATGTTGCCCGTGCAAATTCACATGCGGCGGCGAACTCTTTTCAAATGGCTGTTGGCTTGATCCCCCTGCGGCCATTTTGAGAAGAGTTTTTTAATTTCTACCATATCACCCCTTTCCTTCGTCATCCCCTCTTAAACTCGATACCTTTCACCCCCCTTTATCCGGCTATTATTTATTTGCATTGCCGTTTATTTCATTCAAGTAGTTATAAAGCGTGAATTTCGATATGGCAAAGAATTCGCACAGCTTAACATTCGCTTTGGCGATCTGCAGTACGCCCTTGCTCTTTAAAAAAGCCAGGGCAGCCAGCTTTTCCTTCTTGTTCATTTCACATGCCGGTTTGCCGATATTAGCCTGCACTTGGGCAAGATAGCCTTCCATCAGGTCGTTCACATCCTTGGCAAAGTGCTCATTGCCCACCTGTTGTGAGCCCGAACCGCCGTCATCAAGAAATTCCCTGAGCACAGGGGCTAGCATCGCCAGATGGCTCACGTCAACATTTATACATATAGAGCCGACAATTGCGCCGCTTTCATCTCTAAGGAAAGTGGTCGATGACTTTATCAGCCGCCCATCCGGCATGGTGCTGAAGTAGCTTGAAAACTCCTCCTCTTTGTCTCCCAGCTCATCCAGATGCTCAAAAAACAAATTTGTCGGGCAGCCGCCTATGGCCCTGCCGGACAACTCCCCATTGACTACATGGACTATCGTGCTCTCATAGCCTTTTGTAAAGTCATGCACAATGATCTCGCATTTGTTCCCAAATAGTTTTCCCAGGTTTTCAGTGAATTTTTTTATGAATTCAAAAGTATATTCCATGCATAACCCGCCTTCCATACCAATATTACAAACTGATAGTTTGATTGTCAATAGAAATAAAACTAAAAGTTTGATTTTTGCTTTCTTGTCGATTTGCTCAGGTTATGCTGCGTTCAGATTGACAGGAGGCGGCGCGGGTGGTAGAATATTATTTAACTGAACGGTTAAATGAGGTGAGGGCATGGGGCTGCAGGAGACTTTGCGGGCTTTGGCAGACCCTACGCGGCGGGAGATCTTGGAGCTGCTGCGTGAGGGCAGGCTGCCGGCCGGGGAGATAGCTGCGCATTTTTCCATGTCGGGCGCAGCGATTTCCAAGCATCTGGCGCTGCTCAGGGACGCCGGCCTGGTGCGCGACATGCGCAGCGGAAAGTTTATCTACTACGAGATCAACACCAGCGTGCTCGAGGATGTGCTGGCCTTCGTGAGCGGACTGCGTCCTGCTCAGGAAAAGGCCGGAAAGGAGCTGCGGCATGCGCAGGCCAAGTGACAGGCTGTTGGTGCCGGAGCTGATCTTCTGCGCGCTGCCCCTGGCATATTACCTGCTGCGCCTGCCGTCCATGCCGGAGACCGTGCCCGTGCACTGGAACGCCGCCGGCGAGGTGACCAGGTATGCGCCCAGATTCTGCTTCGAGATGCTGCTGCTCGGCTGCCTGGGCTATTTCGGGCTGCTGCTCGGCATGGCCGTGCGCAGCAGCGTGCTCGGCCTGACAAAGGACGAGAAGAATATGGATCATGCCGTCGTTGACAGGCTCATGCGCTGGGTACAGGCGCTCATGTGCCTGCTCTTCACCGGCATGGCCCTGTACGACATAAGCAAGCTCTGCCTCGGCCAGGAGCCGGGCCAGGGCTTTGCCTGGAAGCTGGGCATGGCCGTGATCGCCCTGAGCCTTATCGTCACCGGCGACCAGCTGCCCAAGCTGCAGCGCAACCGCTACTCCGGGGCGCGGACGGCCTATTCCATGTCCGGCGACGAGGCCTGGCACAAGACCCAGCGCTATGCGGGACGGGTCATGATGGCCGCGGGCGCGGGCCTGCTGGTCATCACGCTCCTGCCCGTGGTATCCGCGGAGGGCTCCGTGCTCGCCGCCGCCGCTGCCCTGGCCGCAGTGCTGATACTGACCCTCAGCTACAAGGGCGGGAAAAAGCAATAGCCTCAGCCGCAAGCGCTGAACCGCCGCCTTGGCCAAGGCGGCGAAGAGCCCCGGGCAAAAGCCCGGGGCTCTTCGCTTATTCTGCCGTGAAGCCGAGATCGTCGAGCTCGGACTTGGCCTTTTCTATCTCCTCGGCGCCGCCGTCCACGGTCACGGTCTTGTCCGCAAGGCTGACGCTGAAGCTGAGTTTCGCCTCATTGAGCGCGTTCGTGATGCGGGCAACGCACTTTTCACAGTGCATATCGGGTACTTTCAGGGTGGTCATACGGTTTTCCTCCTATTTCAATAGTTTTTGCAGCATGTTTACCAGCTCGTCCACGACCTCATCGTCGCCGCGGCGGATGCCGTCCGCGACGCAGGTCTTGATGTGGCTGCCCAGCAGCTCGCGCGAAAAGGCGTTGAGCGCCGCCTGTATCGCGGACACCTGCATCAGCACGTCCACACAATAGGCGTCCTCCTCCACCTGGCGCTTTACTCCGCGCACCTGGCCTTCTATGCGGCTCAGCCGGTTTATGAGGCTCCGGTATTCCTCCGGCGTGCGGTGCTTTTTCTTCTCGGTATGGCAGCAGTCGCTCACAGCTTCTTCCCCCTCAGCCTAAGGGCGTTCGTCACCACGCAGACCGAGGACAGGCTCATAGCCAGCGCGCCCAGCATCGGGCTCAGCAGCAGCTGCGTGAAGGGATACAGCACGCCCGCCGCTATCGGTATGCCTATCGTGTTGTAGCAGAACGCCCAGAACAGGTTTTCCTTGATGTTCCTTATCGTCAGCCGGCTCAGGTTCACCGCCCGGGCCACGTCGCCCAGGTCGTCCTTCATCAGCACCACGTCCGCCGACTCTATGGCTATGTCGCTGCCCGTGCCCACGGCGCAGCCTATGTCGGCCTGAGTCAGGGCCGGCGCGTCGTTTATGCCGTCGCCTACCATAACTACCCTGCCGCCGCGCTCCTGTATCGACTTGACCACGCCGGCCTTGTCCTCGGGCAGCACCTCGGCTATGACCTCGTCCGCGCCTACGAGCCGGCCTATGTGCTCCGCCGCCGCGCGGTTGTCGCCCGTGAGCAGCACCACGCGCAGGCCCATGTCGTGCAGCCGCCCTATCGCCGCCGCGCTCGTCTCCCTCACCGGGTCAGCTACGGCTATGAGCCCCAGCAGGGCCCCGTCCCTTGCGGCGTACATGAGCGTCTTGCCCTCCGAGGCCAACTGCCCCGCCCGCTCCGCATAGGCCGCGGCATCCACGCCGCCCTCGTCCATGAGCCGCAGGCTGCCTATGAGCACCCTCGACCCGTCCGAGAGCTCCGCGCGCAGGCCGCGGCCCGAGAGGTTCTCAAAGCCCCTCACCTCATACTTGCCCTCGAGCCCGCGGGCCCTCGCCGCCTCGTTCACGGCCTCGGCCAGCGGATGCGCCGAGGCCGACTCCACCGCCGCCGCGACCGAGAGCAGCTCCGCCTCGTCCGCCGCGAGCAGGTCCGTCACCGCCGGGCGGCCCTGCGTCACCGTGCCGGTCTTGTCCAGTACCGCCGTATCCACGCCGTGCAGGGTCTCCAGCGCCTCGCCGCTCTTTATGAGTATGCCGTTCTGCGCGCCCAGGCCCGTGCCCACCACGATGGCCGTCGGCGTCGCGAGCCCCATGGCGCAGGGGCAGGCTATGACCAGCACGCTAGTGAACACGCGCAGGGCAAAGGACAGCTCCTGCCCCGCGGCGAGCCACACTATCGCCGCAAGCAGCGCTATGCCCATGACGACGGGCACAAACACGCCCGCGACCTTGTCCGCCACCTTCGATATCGGCGCCTTCTTGCCTTGGGCGTCCTCCACTACCTTTATGATCTTCGAGAGCGTCGTGTCCTCGCCGACGCGGGTTATGCGCACCGACAGCGAGCCGTTCACGCTGATGCTGCCGCCCGTCACCTCGCTGCCTGGGGCCTTGTCCACGGGCAGGCTCTCGCCCGTGAGCATGCTCTCGTCCACGCCGCCCTCGCCCTCGGTCACAACACCGTCGAGCGGCACGCGCTCGCCGGGCCGCACCAGCACCACGTCGCCTACCCTGAGTATGTCCGTCGGCACCTCCGTCAGGCTGCCGCCTTCGCCCTTCAGTATGGCCGTGTCCGGCGTCAGCTCCATGAGCTTGCGGATGGCGCCCGTCGTCTTGTGCTTGCTCGAGGCCTCCATGTGCTTGCCGAGCGACACCAGCGTCACGACCACCGCCGCCGACTCGAAATACAGGCCCTCATGCACCAGCTCAGGCCGGTCCGTCAGCAGGAACAGCGTCACAAGGCTGTATATGAACGAGGCCGCGCTGCCTATCGCCACCAGCGAGTCCATGTTCGGCGCAAGGTGGACGAGCGCCTTGAAGCCGCTTATATAAAACCTCTTGCCTATATACATGATGACGATGGTCAGCAGCAGCTGCGCCAGGGCAAAATTCACCGCGTGGCTGTGCATGTCGATGATGCCTGGCAGGGGCGCGCCGAACATCGAGCCCATGGATATATACATCAGCACGCAGGCCAGCACCAGCGCCGCTATGATGCCGCTGCGCTCGCGCCTGAAGGCTGCGGCCTCCGCCTCGGCCTGCTCGTCCCTCGTCTTGTCCCGCTGCGCGGCGTTCATCGGCCTTGCGCCGAAGCCCGCCTTTTCTATCTTGCCTATGATCTGCTCCGGCGTCACCTTCGCCTCGTCATACTCGATCTCCATGCGGTTCATCGTCAGGTTCACGTCGCTGCGCTCGACCCCGTCGAGCTTGCGCGTGACCCTCTCCACCGCCGCCGAGCAGGCTGCGCAGTGCATGCCCTCTATCAGATACGTCTCGCATTTCATCCGCCGCACCTCCCGTGTGCCGTCCTGTTATCTGCGGCGATTATATACCCCCCTAGGGTATTTGTCAAGGGCGGGCCGCGCGTTTATTCAGGCCCATGAAGCAGGCGGCCGCCAGCAGCAGGAGGGCTGCGATGCCCGCGTAATAGGCCGGCAGCAGCGCCGGGGCGGCGCGCCTTATCGGTTCCGCATCCATCAGCTCGTAGATCAGCAGCTCGCCTCCGCCCGACCAGGGGCGCAGGAGCGCCGCCCTCACCGCCACCGCCGCCGTGCCCAGGGGCAAGAGCAGGATGTCCCGGGGCTCAAAGCGCTCGGTCCTGGCCGTCGTCAGGCCCAGGAGGAGCAGGCAGCCGTGGCACAGGAGCGAAAGCAGCACGTTCTGCTCCGGGTACGCGCCGTAGATGGCCTCGCCTGCGAACACCATGGCCGCATAGTAGCAGGCCCCGGCGAGCGTCCCGGCATAGGCCGCCCAGCAGCGCAGGCCGCGTCTGCGCGTCAGCAGCAGGGCTGGGGTCGTGAAGTACGCCGCCGCGGAAAACTCCACTGGCAGCACCAGCGGCCCGCCCTGGATGGGCGGCAGGGCGTACTTCAGCACATTCACCGCCAGCAGGCCCAGCGCCAGGGTGCGCACCGCCCTATCCCTTGCCCCGGCCTCCCAGCGCGCAAACTCGCCGGAGAGCCAGAGCAGGCCGGTCAGCAGGCAGAGCGCAAAGACGTTCAGCGCGCTCACATGAACCAGCCCCAGGTATGCCAGTATTCAAAGGCCCCGGCTGTGAGCATGGATGTGACCATCGCCGCCGCAGCGAAGACCACGAAGGCCGCCAGCGAAATGGTCAGCACCCGGCGCAGCCGCCTGCGGCGCTTCGGCTCCAGCCTGGGCCAGGCCGGCACCGGCGGCAGTACGGCCCTGCCGGCGGCTGCGGCCGCCGCATTCCTTTGGAACCTGGCCCAACTCCTGCAAAGCTGCGCCAACAGCCGGGCAAAATAGCCGCAGCCCTCCGCCGCCAGCACCGTCAGCGCCGCCAGAGCCAGGGCATGCAGTGCCCCGCACCAATAGGGCATCTCCGGCAGCTGCACATAGGGCTGCATGTCAAAGGGCAGCAGCAGGCACAGCGCCACCAGCCCCGCCGACACCGCCGCGCAGGCCACTACCACTACCCAGGCAGCAAAGACCGCAAGAAAGCTGAACACGAACAGGTCCGCAAACACCAGGCCCGTCCAGGTCAGCGCCGAGCGCCCAGCGCTGCCGCCGCGCCGCTTCAGCTCCTGTACCTCCTCCGGCTCAAACTGCGCCGCCAGCTCCGCAGGGTCGCCCAGCCGCGCCGCCGTCTCCTCCTCCGAATACCCATCCGCCAGCTTGTACTCAAAGTGCCGCCGGTACTCCGACAATATGTCCTCCGGCTCCGGTACCTTCCGCGCCAGCAGCTCGCGCTCCAGCCGGCCCATGAATTCATCCCTTGTCATTCTTATCCGCCTCCAACAGCTTCTGAACAGCAGCCGCAAATTCCAAATACTCCGCCCGGTCGCGCGCAAAACTCTCCGCACCCAGGCTCGTCAGCTTGTAATACTTCCTCGGCGGGCCGCCGCTGGCCTCCTGCAAATACGTCGTCAGCAGCCCGTCCGCCTTCAGCTTCCTCAGGATCGGATACACCGTCCCGTCCGCTATGTCTATGCTCTGCGAGAGCCTGTCCGATATCTCGTAGCCGTAACAGTCCCGCTCCGAGAGCAGCGCCAGCACGCAGAGCTCCAACACTCCCTTCTTATACTGCGAATTCAAACACGCGCCTCCCTTCGGTTTCCTCAGTAGTGAATTATATTCAGTAGTGACGCATTTGTCAAGAGCTTGGAGCAAGTTTTTTCAGGCGCCTTCTCGCTTGACAGGCCGCTCGGGCTGGTTATATAGTATTTTTATTGTGTATGGAGGTGTCTTATGGGATCTATGTTTGATCCTCTCTCCGCCCGCTTCCCCTCGGCGCGGAGGGTGATATACGGCAGGCGCGGCATGGTCTGCGCCTCACAGCCCCTCGCGGCCCAGGCGGGGCTGGACATACTGCGGCGCGGCGGCAACGCCATCGACGCCGTCATCGCCGCCGCGGCCTGTCTCACCGTGCTCGAGCCCTGCTCGAACGGCCTGGGCGGGGACGCCTTCGCCCTCATCTGGAGCGGCGGCAGGCTGCATGGGCTCAATTCCTCCGGGCCTGCCCCGGCGCTGGCCGACCCGGGCTTCCTGCGTGAAAAGTACGGGCGCGTGCCCGAGCACGGCTGGTACGCCGTGGACGTGCCCGGCATCCCCGCCGGCTGGGCCGAGGCCTCGCGCCGCTTCGGCAGGCTCTCGCTGGCCGAGGTGCTCTCGCCCGCCATCGCATACGCCGAGGAGGGCTTCCCGCTCGCGCCCGTGGCCTCGCGAGGCTGGGCCTCGGCCTTTGCCGCGTATTCCAAGATCGAGGAAGGCCGCGAGCTCTTCGCGCCCTGGTTCGACTGCTTTGCGCCCTCGGGCCGTGCGCCGCGCGCGGGCGAGCTGGTCTGCCTGCCCGGCCACGCCGCCAGCATGCGTGAGCTGGCGCGCACCGACTGCGAGAGCTTCTACCGGGGCGAGCTGGCGGAGAAGATAGACGCCTTCTCGCGCGAGACGGGCGGCTGGCTGCGCGCGGAGGATCTCGCCGCCTTCAGGCCCGAGTGGGTCGAGCCGCTCTCAGTCAACTACCGCGGTTACACCGTCCACGAGCTGCCTCCGAACGGGCACGGGCTCGTCGCCCTGCTCACGCTCGGCATACTCTCCGGGCTGGATATGGGCCAGCGCTCCGCTGAAAACTGCCACAGGCAGATAGAGGCCATGAAGCTCGGCTTTGCCGACGGGCTGCGCTACATCGCCGACCCGCGCTGCATGGAGCTCACGCCCGCCGAGCTGCTGAACGCGGAATACCTCTCCGCCCGCCGCGGGCTTATTGGCGACGCCGCACTCGAGCCTGAACCCGGCGACCCTCGCTCCGGCGGCACCGTCTACCTCTGCGCCGCCGACGGCGAGGGGAACATGGTCTCCTGGATACAGTCCAACTACATGGGCTTCGGCTCCGGCCTCGTCGTGCCCGGCACCGGCATCGCCCTGCACAACAGGGGCTGCAACTTCAGCCTCGACCCCGCCTCGCCCAACTGCATGGCCCCGGGCAAGCGGCCCTACCACACCATCATCCCCGGCTTCCTCACGAAGGACGGGCAGGCCGTCGGGCCCTTCGGCGTTATGGGCGCCTTCATGCAGCCGCAGGGGCATGTGCAGGTCATAATGAACACCCTCGACTACGCCATGAACCCGCAGGAGGCGCTCGACGCCCCGCGCTGGCAGTGGGTGGGCGGCAAGAGGATAGAGCTCGAGCCCGCCTTTCCCTCCGACTTCGCCGCCGAGCTGCGCCGCCGCGGGCACGAGGTCTCCGTCGGCGACCCCGTGAGCTTCGGGCGCGGGCAGATCATCTGGCGCGACGAGGCAGGAGTCCTCTGCGGCGGCACCGAACCGCGCGCCGACGGCTGCGTCGCCGCCTGGTGAGCCCTTTTTGCCCCGGAAGCCGCATATACTCTTGATTTTTTCATATTTTTAGTGTAGAGTAGTCATTCGGCGTCTCAGAGCGCCTGATTGGGGGTATATCCTTGTCAGAACCCAAAAAGCAAAACTACCTGCACGGCGCCGCCATTCTCGCGGCCGGCGTTGTCATCATCAAGATACTCGGTTTCATCTACAAGTTCCCGCTCGGGAACATGCTCGGTGACACCGGCTACTCGCATTTTCTCGTAGCCTACAACATCTATGGCGTCTTCCTCACCCTGGCGACCGCGGGCCTGCCCGTGGCGCTCTCCAGGATGATATCCGAGGCCAACACCATGCGCCGCCCGGCGCAGGTGAAGCGCACCTTCTCCGTCGCCTGGTGCACCTTCTTCGTGCTCGGCCTCGCCTGCACCCTCGTCATGTTCTTCTACCCCACCGAGCTGGCGGTGCTGTTCCGCGACCCGGGCGCGACGCAGAGCATCAGGGCCCTCGCCCCGGCGCTCCTGCTCGTCTGCCTGACCAGCGCCTACCGCGGCTACTGCCAGGGCCACGAAAACATGAAGCCCACCACCGTCGGCCAGATACTCGAGGTGCTCTTCAAGGTCATCTCCGGCCTGGCCCTCGCCTGGTACCTGCTCAGCATCGGCAAGGGCCTGCCGCTCGTCTCTGCCGGCGCCATCTTCGGCGTCACCGTCGGCTCGCTCGCCGCGCTCGTCTACATGTTCGCCTACAAGAGGCGCAACTACACCGACGTCATAGACGCCTCGGAGGTCTCGGACAGCAGCTGGCAAATCTTCAAGAACCTGCTGCGCATAGGCATACCGATAACCCTCGGATCCTCCGTGCTCTCACTGCTCAACGTAGTGGACACGGCCCTCTGCCTCGGCCGGCTGCAGGACTCCGCAGGCTTCAGCCCCGCCGACGCCACCGTGCTCTACGGCATCTACGGCAAGGCCCAGACGCTCTACAACCTGCCGGCGGCCTTCATCACGCCGCTGACCATCTCGGTCGTGCCCGCCATCGCCGCCTGCCGCGTCACCGGACGCAGGCGCGAGGCCTCGACGATAGCTGAAAACTCCCTGCGCATCTCCACCGTCATCGCCCTGCCCATGGGCGTGGGCCTCTCGGTGCTGTCTTACCCGATCATCAACGTCATCTACCCCAACAGCCACAGCTCCGGGCCCGAGCTGCTCGCCTGGATGGGTATCGCCTCCTTCTTCGTCTGCATGGCCCTCATCATGAACGCCATCCTGCAGGCCGGAGGCAACGAGCGCTATCCCATCTACGCCATGCTCCTGGGCGGGGCGGTCAAGGTCGCGCTCAACTGGTGGCTCATAGGCGACCCGGCGCTCAACATACTCGGCGCGCCCATCGCCACCCTTTGCAGCTACGCCGTCATGTGCGCCGCGGACTACTTCTTCCTCTGCCGCGTCATGGCCGAAAGGCCCAGGCTCGGCCGGATACTGGTAAGGCCCGTACTCAGCTGCGCCGCCATGGGCCTCTCCGCTTGGGCGGTCTACGGGCTCGCCATCCGCTTCATCGGAGGGCCCGAGCCGGGCAGGCTGATGCTCGCCGTCTGCATGCTCGCCGCCATCGCCGTGGCCGTGCTCGTCTACCTCGTGCTCGTCGTGCTCACCAAGGCCGTCACCTACGAGGATATGAAGCTCATACCCAAAGGCGAGAAGCTGGCCAGGCTGCTGCACATCAGGCCCTGACGGGTGACATAACAAAAAACCCCGGTTTTTCGGGGCTTTTCTGAGAAAAATATACTTGCGGAAGGGGTTATAGTGTGGTAGATTTTGTTTGCAAAGAAAACTATGACCTCAAGGACTTTATAGACCTTATCGATTATCTGCGCTCGCCCAAGGGCTGCCCCTGGGACAGGGAACAGACGCACGAGAGCATCCGGCGCAACGTGCTGGAGGAGGCCTACGAGGTCTGCGAGGCCATCGACGAGGGCAGCCCCGAGCACATGTGCGAGGAGCTCGGCGACCTGCTCATGCAGGTCATACTCCACTCCAGCATGGCCAAGGACGAGGGCCAGTACGACATGGACGCCATCGCCGACATGGCCTGCAAAAAGCTCGTGCACCGGCACCCGCACGTCTTCGGCTCGGTGAGCGCCGAGACGCCCGACAAGGTGCTCGAGAACTGGGACGCCATCAAGCGGGCCGACAGGGCCCAGCAGACCGCCGCCTCCGCCATGGACGGCATCTCCCACGGCTTGCCCGGGCTCATGCGCTCCGAAAAGATACAGAACAAGGCTGCCAAGCTCGGCTTCGACTGGCCATGCGTCGGCGGCGCCATGGAAAAGCTCCGCGAAGAGGTCGGCGAGCTCCAGGAGGGTATAGACGCGGGCGACCTGGAGAATATTAAGGAAGAGCTGGGCGACGTGCTCTTCTCCGCCGTCAACGTCGCGCGCTTCTACAAGCTCGACTCCGAACAGCTCATGCACGCCGCCTGCGAAAAGTTCATCCGGCGCTTCCGCTTCATCGAGGAGGGCGCCGCAAAGCTCGGCCGCAGGCTCGAGGACATGGACCTCGACGAGATGGAGGAGATCTATCAGCAGGCGCGTCACGAGCTCGAGGGCAAGGAGCCCGTGCCCGTCAAACACTGTGAGTAATTTGCACCGAATCGTGGAATAGGAGCAAATCTCGATATATTATCCTTTGTTTATCAATTTTCAGGAGGAATACCAATGAATAAGGCAGAACTCATCTCCGCCGTGGCCGAAAAGACCGGCCTGTCCAAGAAGGACACCGACAAGGTCATCAGCGCGACCATCGACGCCATTACTGCGGAGCTTATAGCCGGTGAGAAAGTTTCCCTGGTCGGCTTCGGCAGCTTTGACGTGAAGACCCGCGAGGGCCGCACGGGCCGCAACCCCAAGACCAAGGAGGAGATCTGGATCCCCGCCTCCCGCGTGCCCCAGTTCAAGGCCGGCAAGGCCCTCAAGGACGCCATTGCAAAATAAGCCTGAATACGAAACGCGCCGCCTTCTGCATGGAAGGCGGCGCGTTTTTTATTTGTCCTGCCCTACTCGGCCCGCAGGAGCCGCGCCGAGGATTCCTCGGCAAACTGGCGGCTGTAGAGCTCGTGATAGTAGCCGTGCCGCAGCAGCAGCTCGCGGTGCGTGCCCTGCTCCACGATCTTGCCGTCGCGGACGACCAGGATGAGGTCGGCGCGCCTTATCGTCGAGAGCCTGTGGGCTATGAGGAAGCTGGTGCGGTCCTTGAGTATGTGCTCTATGGCGTCCTGGATGAGCTGCTCGGTCTGGGTGTCGATGGAGCTCGTGGCCTCGTCCAGCACGAAAATGCGCGGGTCGGCCAGCACCGCCCTGGCAAACGAGACCAGCTGCTTTTCGCCCGTCGAGAGCTTGTCGCCGCCCTCGCCCACGTCGCTGTCCCAGCCGTCCTCCAGCTTCTCCGCGACGATGTCGGCGGATACGGCCCGGGCCGCGGCCTCGACCTCCTCGTCCGTGGCGTCGAGCCTGCCGTAGCGGATGTTCTCGCGCAGCGAGCCGGAGAAGAGGTGCGGGCTCTGCAGCACATAGCCCAGGCTCGAATGCAGCCATAGCTGGCTGCGCTCGCGGTAGTCCACGCCGTCTATGAGTATCTGCCCGCCCGTCGGCTCGAAAAAGCGGCAGGCCAGGTTCACGAGCGTCGATTTGCCCGCGCCCGTCTCGCCCACGATGGCCACCGTCGTGCCCGCGGGTATCTTGAGGTCAAAGTGCGAGAGCACGTCCTCGCCGCCGTCCGGGTAGCGGAAGCTCACGTCCCTAAACTCGATATCGCCGCGTATGGGCTCCCAGTTCTCGCGCTTGGGCTCGAAGGCGTCGCCGTACTTCTCGCGCACGGCCTCGGAATCGCGCACGTTCGGCTCCGTGTCGAGCAGGCCCGTGACGCGCTCTATGCTGGCCTGGAGCGAGATGAACTCGGCCAGGTCCTCGGCCAGTATCTGTACCGGCTCAAAAATGCCCACGGCGTAGGTCACGAAGGCCGAGAGCGTGCTCAGGCCCAGCAGGCCCTCCAGGTCCATCCGCCCGCCCTGCCAGAGCACGACGGCCACGGCAAATGTGGAGCAGAAGAGCACCAGCGGGATATACACCGCGCCGAGCTTCGCCGCCTTCACGCCCGCCGCGCGGGTCTCGCCGGTGAGGCCGCGGAATTCCGCGTCGTTCGCCGCCTCGATGACCAGGGTCTTCGAGGTCTTGGCGCCCGTGATGCCCTCGTTGAAGGCCCCGGTTATCCTCGAGCTCAGCTTCCTTACCTTGCGGTTCCAGTGCAGGATGCGGTTCTGGAAGTAGCCCGTCAGAAGGGCCACGACCGGCACGACCAAAATGACCACCAGCGCCAGCTTCCAGTTGAGCAGCAGCATCGAGGCCAGCACGAAGATGAGGTAGCACAGCGCCCAGAGCATGTCCGCCAGGTTCCAGGCCAGCATGCCGGCTATCTTGTTCGTGTCGTTCATCACCCGGCTTATGAGGTAGCCCACGGGCGTGACGTTATAGAACGAGAAGGACAGCTCCTGCAGGTGGGTGAAGAGCCTGCGCCGCAGGTCGCGGCCCAGGTACATCTCTATGCCCATGGACACGTTGCCGAAGCCCATGACCGCCAGAGACTGCAATATGATGGCCCCGAGGTAGAGCCCGGCGAAGGGCCAGAGCCCGGCGAGCGTCTCAGCCTCGATGAAATTCGCCACCGCGTAGCGCTGGAAGAGCGGCAGCGCCGCATCCACCATGGCGGTCAGAATGTTCAGGACGATCAGCAGCCCGAAGGCGCGGCGGCGCGGGCGCAGGTAGGGGCCCAGGCGCTTCCATATCTTTATGTCAAAGGACTTGGTATATTCCTGTTCGTCATATGCCGGCATGGGCCTCGCCTCCTTCCTCTATGAGCCTGCGGTCGTCGCTGCTCATCTGTATGTCGTAGATCTCCCGGTACACGCCGGGGCGGGAAATGAGCTCCTCGTGCGTGCCTATGTCCGAAATGCGGCCGCCCTCGAGCACTAGGATGCGGTCGGCCTGCATCAGCGTCGTTATCCGGTGCGAGATGAGTATGACCGTCGCACGCTCCAGGCTCCCGCGCAGGGCGGCGCGGATCTTAGCGTCCGTCTCCGAATCCACGGCCGAGAGCGAGTCGTCGAAGACCATGATGGGCGTGCCCGCCAGCAGCATGCGCGCTATGGCGACGCGCTGCTTCTGCCCGCCCGAGAGGGTGACGCCCCGCTCGCCCACCAGCGTGTCGTAGCCGTCCGGGAACTCCGTGATGGCCTCGTCCACGCAGGCTATGGCCGCGGCCCTGCGTATGCCCGCCTCGTCCGTGCCGGGGCGCGAGGCGGCGATGTTCTCCCGGATGGTGCGCGAGAACAGGAAGGGCTCCTGCAGGACCAGGCCCACGTTTTGCCTGAGGTGGGCCCGGTTTATGAGCCGGATGTCCCTGCCGCCTATCGTGATGCTGCCCTGGCCGTCGCCGAGGTCGTAGAGCCGGTCCAGCAGGTGGACGAGCGTGCTCTTGCCCGAACCCGTGCCGCCCAGGATGGCAAAGGTCGAGCCCGCCGGCACGGTGAAGCTGACGTCGTGCAGCACCTCCTGGCCCTCGTAGCCGAAGCTGACGTGGGAAAACTCTATGTCGCCGTCCATGGGCGCGTCCTCCGCGCCGGGCAGCTCCCGCTCCTCCTCGGCGCCCAGTATATAGGCCACCCTGTCCATCGAAACGCCGGCTTTGCTCATATCCGCCAGCACGCGCCCAAGGCTCCTGACCGGCCAGGCAAGGGTGGAGTTATAGCTGACGAAGGCCAGGAAGCCGCCGAGCGAGAGCTCGCCGTTCACGGCCTCCACGACGCCGAGAAGTAAGATGACCATCACCTGCAGGCAGGTCAGCAGCGTGCCCGAGGCCCAGTAGACCGCCAGGACGCGCCCGAGCCTTATCCAGAGCTCGGAGAAGTGGTCGTTCTTTTCGTTGAACTTGCCGAGCTCAAAGCTCTCGCGCCCAAAGGCCCTGACCACGCGCACGCCGGTGAGGTTCTCCTGCACCAGGGTGGTCAGCTCGCCCTCGGCCTCGTCCGCGACCTTGAACCTCGAGGCGATGCGCCCGTAAAACAGGCCCGAGCTGAGCGCTACCAGCGGCACGAAGGCCAGCGACACCAGGGCCAGCTTTGTGTTCATAGAGAACATGGCCCAGAGGTACACCGCAATGACTATGAGCGTGCGCATGACCTCCACCAGCTGGTTGCAGACAAAGGTTCGCACGACCTCGACGTCGGAGGTGCAGCGCTGTATCATCTCACCGGTCTGGTGGGCCGTATGCCAGGCGAAGGGCAGGCGCTGGATGTGGGCAAAGAGCTCGTCGCGTATGCCCTTCACAAAGCCCTCCGAGCCCTTGGACAGGCTCAGCCTCTGCCCGAAGATGGCCAGGCCCCTAAGCGCGGCAAAGACCACGACCGCCCCGCCGGCCCAGAGCAGCGCGCGCCCAGGCTCGGAGCGCAGGGCCTCTATGGGCAGCAGCGACCTGATGGCGCCCGGCAGCTGCGGCTCCTCTGTGCCGAGCACCGAGTCCACCGTCACCCGCACTATCTGCGGTATGAGGGCGTTGAATATCTGGCTGAACAGGGAAAAGAGCAGGCCCAGGGCAAAATAGCCCGCCACCGGCCGCAGGTACCTGACGACCAGCGCGGCCTTCTCTCCGCCTGTTAGTTTTCTCTCCTTCATAGAACCTCCCAAAGTAAAAAACGTGCCCCGGCCGGAAGCCGGGACACGCTTGAAAAACCCCAAAAAGCGCAGTTATGGCGCAGTCAGAGGCAAGCAGAACGCGACGGCCCGCCGGATATTGCAGCTATGCGGATGTTTTCGCCTTTAACGTTGCGGGTCCTCATCATTCTGTCGCCTCCTTTCATAATTTTTTCGCTCACGCGCAAGAAGCAGTATATAACAGCCTCCGCCCTCTGTCAAGGGGCCAATTTCCCTTTACAAAACGCGCAGGATGTAAGGGATTTTGTCAAATGGGCGCTTTTGTCTATGTACCCGGGCAGAGCCGGGGCGGTACAATACTTGATAATACAGAGAAAGGAGGAGAAATTGTGGATATAGAGACAAGGCTGAAGAAGGCGGCGCTTTCTACAGCCATGGGATATATCGGCAAGGACCCCGAAAAGAACGCCATCAAGCTGCTGGGCTGGGTGGACGCCGTGGCGGGCGAGGGCAACCTGGCGGCCCAGAGGGCCGCGATACGCAAGGTGCTCGAGGACCCGGACTGCAGCATGTACAAACTCATTATGAGCGTGTTCCACGATATCGACAGCGACGTGCTCAAAAAGATGTTTGAGAACTTCGTCATAAACGCAAACGTGGTCGGCTTCCAGAAGCAGGCCGAGCTCAAGGAGAAATACGGCTGCAACATGCCCTGGACCATACTCATGGACCCGACGACGGCCTGCAACCTGCGCTGCATCGGCTGCTGGGCCGCAGACTACGGCAAGAGCCTCTCCATGAGCTATGACGAGCTGAACGATATCATCCGCCAGGGCAAGGAGCTGGGCATATACCTGTACCTCTTCTCCGGCGGCGAGCCGCTGACGCGGAAAAAGGTCATAATCAGGCTCTGCGAGGAGCACAATGACTGCCAGTTCCTCGCCTTCACGAACGGCACACTCATAGACGAGGACTTTGCGCGCGATATGCTGAGGGTGAAGAACTTCGTGCCCGCGATAAGCGTCGAGGGCTTCGAGGCCGCGACGGACGCGCGGCGCGGCGAGGGCACCTACAAGGCGGTCATGGCGGCGATGTCGAGGCTCAGGGCCTACAGGCTGCCCTTCGGCGTGTCCTGCTGCTACACCTCGCAGAACATAGACTCGCTCAGCTCCGAGGAGTTCTTCGACCACATCATCAAATGCGGCGCGAAGTTCGCCTGGTTCTTCCACTACATGCCCGTGGGCGTGGACGCGGTGACGGAACTGCTGCCCAGCCCCGAACAGCGCGAGCACATGTACCGCAAGCTGCGCGAGTACCGCGCGACCAAGCCCATATTCCCCATCGACTTCCAGAACGACGGCGAGTTCGTGGGCGGCTGCGTGGCCGGCGGCCGCAGCTATCTGCACATCAGCGCCGGCGGCGATATCGAGCCCTGCGCCTTCATCCACTACTCTGACTCGAACATCAGGGAAAAGACCCTGCTGGAGGCCCTGCGCTCGCCGCTCTTCATGGCCTACCACGACAACCAGCCCTTCAACTGCAACCATCTGCGGCCCTGCCCGATGCTCGAAAACCCCGAGCGCCTGGCGGCCATGGTCAAGCAGTCGGGCGCACACTCCACCGATATGCAGTCGCCCGAGGACGCGGAAAAGCTGAAGGAAAAATGCCGGCC
This sequence comes from uncultured Oscillospiraceae bacterium, assembly GCA_944387285.1. Classification (GTDB taxonomy): domain Bacteria; phylum Bacillota; class Clostridia; order Oscillospirales; family Oscillospiraceae; genus Scatomorpha. Next base: position 29,863 of record CALXEH010000023.1, read on the forward strand.
CTACGCCGAGGCCTGGAAGCCCACCGCCGACAGGCTCTGGCAGGAAAAGGGCAAATAAAAGCGCGTCCCACACCACACCGACAGTCCCCTATCACGCAGTCGTCCCCCTTACTGTTTGAGCCCCGGAGAGGCCTTGCCGCTCCGGGGCTCATTTTATGCTTTTCCCTCACGCCTTTGCGCCGGCCGCGGCGCCCAGGCAGTCCAGCAGGCGCGGCAGCTCCTCCGACCGCGGTATCCTAAGCCGCACGGAGTTCTGGCCCAGCGGCTCGAACTCCCGGCCTGAGCAGGTCAGGACGCCGTGCCTGAGCAGCAGCGCCTGCAGGTCGACCGACTCGTCCTCGTGCGTCAGGGTACAGATGGGCACGCGGTCGTCCGTGCCGCGCATGCTGAGTCCCTTGCCCAGGGCGGACCTGAGCGCACGCTTTGCCGAGGCGAACTCAGCAGAGTGCGAGGCCGGAAAGCCCCGGTCCGATAGCGCCGCAGCGGAGAGCACCGCGCAGGCTCGCTCACCATGTAGGGGTTGCTCACCTTGTCTATGTAGCGTATGAGCTCCTTTGCCGTGATGATATAGCCCGCACGCAGCCCAGCGAGTCCGAAGCCCTTGGAAAAGGTGCGCACGATGACGATGTTCTTGTACTTCGGCCCGAGCAGCACCGAGGACTCCCCGCAGGGCAGGAAGTCGGCATAGGCCTCGTCTATGAGCGCATAGACGCCAAGGGCCTCACACTTTGCCAGGACGCGGTCTATCTCCGCCTGGGGCAGGTACCGGCCGGTGGGGTTGTTCGGGTTGTCTATGTAGACGAGCGAGGTGTCCCGGGTTATCGCATCGAGCATGGCGTCCACATCCCCGCGCGGGTCAGAGGACGCCGAGGGCACACCCGTATAGCGCATGCCCATCATGCGCGTGTACTCTACCATGTCCGTGAAGGCCGGGGCAAAGCCGACCACTTCCGCGCCGGGCTTAGCCAGGATGTTGCACAGCAGGCAAAGCGCCGAGATGCTGCCATCCGTCGGCACCACGTTCTCAGGCTCTATGAAGGCGTAGTCAGCCCAGTAGCGCACCACCTCGTCGTGTATCGCACGCGAGTGCGGATAGCGGCACATGCGCTCGAGATCAAAGCTCCGCCAGGCCTCGCGCACACAGTCCGGGAAGCCGTAGGGGTTCTCACCCATGCTGCAGTCGAGCAGACCGGAGCCGCTCTCCGGCGTGTCCAGCGCGTAGCTGCGCCGCTCCGGGATAAGTTCCTCGCGTATTTTCATTTTACCTCTCTCCTCTCTGCTCCGCTCAGCCGTGTTCCGCAAGGTAGGTCGAGACGCGATCCTGCATCCTTGCCGCCGCCGTCTCCAGCGTGCAGTCGCCCGCGAAGTACGCCTGGGCCTCCTCTATGAGCATCAGTGTTACGGTCTGCGGGCAGTTCTCGCTCGCAAGGCCCGAGTCCAGCAGGCCGTAGAGCTTCTCCGCGTCCGATTGCTTATGCAGGCCCGTCAGCACCGCCGTCTCCTGCCTGCCGTCCAGCTCACTTTGCAGCATTGGGAAGCTCTCGCACTGCTCCTGTGCCTTCGGGCTCAGGACGAAGCGCAGAAATTCCATCGCGCCCCCAGTATCGCCCGCCGCCGTCGCGTAAAAACACATGCCCGTCGTCAGCCAGCCCTGCGCTCCGTCGGCCTGCCCCGGGAAACCCATGAAACAGTAGTCCTCGCCGCAGGCGAGCTGTATGCCGCCGCCGAACCAGTTCTCCGCCGTCAGCAGATAGCTCTCCAGAAGGCAGAGCTGCACTTCGGGATAGGGCGAGTCGTCCGCGCGCTGGCCCATGCACAGCTCGAGCAGCTTCAGAAAGCCCTCGCTTTCAAAGTCGCAGCTCGCCGTCTCCCAGTCTATGTACTTCCCAGCGGCAAAGCTCACCACACGCTTGAACAGCTCTGTGCGCGTCATCCACTGCTGGAACACTTTGGCGCCCTCGCCCAAGCACGCGGCGTACTGCTCCGCCTCCTCCATCGTCAGGCTCTGCCGGCCGTCCACCCGGCTCGGCTGCGTCAGGAAAGTCCAGACCTCGAACTCGTAGGGCAGCGCGTACACCGCATCCTGCGCCTTGAGCGCCCCGTACATGCAGGGCACGAGCTCTGAGGCGAACTCGTCCACGAGCCCCGTGAGCTCAACGAACCGTCCCGAGGCCTGCGCGCCCTCAAAGCTCGAATCCGTCTCCGTCACGAGGATATCCGGCGCTTTCCCCGTCGCAAGCTCCAGCGTAAGGTCATCCGGCGTGATGCCAGAGCCGCCGTACTTGTATTCCTCTATCTCGACCTTGTACTCCTCATTCTGCGCGTTGAACAGGCTCGCAAGCACCCGCGCCTCCGGCACCGTGTTCACAAGGCCCATCCTCAGTATCCGCCTGCCGTCCGCCGCCAGCTCCGGCGTCGCCTCAGGCTCCGCCGCGCCGCAGCCCGCCACGCCCAAAAGCAGGGCGAGCGCCGCGAACAATGCCGCAGCCCTTCGCATATCACAGCCCCCTGTCCTCTGATTTTAGCCCATTTTACAGCGGGTTTGTATCCATTCTGCATCAGGCATGCCGCATTTCGGCGGGAAATTATGAACTTTCAGTTAATAAAGCTGCGCGTCCACGACCTCTAGCGCCAGGCCGGTGTAGACCGGGGCCTCGACCGTCTTCGTCTCGCCCGAGGCCAGGCCGCCCTCGAGGTCCAGCTTTACGGCCGCCGAGCCCAGGTAGTTCGAGCTGCCCCTCACGCGGCAGCTTATTATTATGCCGCCCTCTATATCAGCGCCGGTGTTCGTCACCGCCAGGCCCTCGCTGCTCCAGGCATATTCCAGCCCGGTGAGGCCCTGCCCGCCGGCAAAGACGGCGCTGGTGAGCTCGGCGCCCGTGAAACTGCCGCCTATGCCCAGCTCCCCGCCTTCCAGGGCGCAGATGTCCGCAGAGCTGCCCGCGGGCAGCTTCTCAAGCTCGAAGCTCGCCTGGCCCTCCGTCGTCGTCACCGTGAAGGCGGCGCTCTCCAGCGGCGAGGCCCCGGAGTTGCGCACCGTCACCGCAAACCTGTCCCGCACCTGCTCGGGCTCGGCTCCGTCTATGTTCACGCCGCTGTAGCTGCCTATGCGCACGAGCTCCAGGCCCTCGCCCAGCGAATACGGCAGCAGGGCCGTCATGTCCGTTGACGAGGCCGGGTACAGCTCGCTGTACGACAGGTCCGTCTCCGAGGAGCCCGGCAGGGCCTGCGGGCCCGACCCCTCCGTCGGCAGGGGCGTCTGTTCCGCCCCGCCGCCGGAAACCACCGGCGCGGGCAGCTCGCTCTGCTGCGCAGGCTGCGTGCCGCAGGCCGTCAGCAGCGCCGCAAGCGCGACGCACATGGGCAGCATACGCCATTTTTTCATGCTCTTGTCCTCCGTTCGGCTTTTTCATAAGATTACCACCCCGGGGCACGGCCTGTAAAGCCCCGTTTTTATCTACAGCTTTCTTCGCTCTGCCCCTCGCCAAAACCGTCAAAATCAACGATTCAGCCGTCTTGAACATCCTAAACATTACAGACGTTTTGTGCATTTCGTGCGAAAATATCAGAATAAATTGTGCGTTTTTTGTACTTTTTATTTGCTTTATCCGTCAACATGGTTTAGAATATTCTAAGGGCCGGTGATGCGGCCCGCTCAGTACATATCTTTAGGAGTGATGGACGTATGGAACAGTACTTCTGGATCGGCATCGTCGGCGCGGTGATCGCCCTGTGCTTTGCCTGCTTCCAGGCCAAAAAGGTCAAACAGTATTCCGAGGGTACGCCGACCATGCAGAAGATAGCGGCGGCCATTCGCAAGGGCGCTAACGCCTACCTCAAGCGCCAATATAAGACCGTCGGCATCATCTTTGCCATTATCGCCGTAGTGCTCGCCGTGCTCGCCTATGTGCCGCTGTACAACGGGGCGGGCCTCGTCTCCAAGTTTGTGCCCTTCGCCTTTGTCACCGGCGGCTTCTATTCCTGCCTCGCGGGCTTCATCGGCATGAGGATAGCGACATCCTCCAACGCCCGCACGGCCAACGCCGCCAGCGAGAGCCTCAACCGCGGCCTGCGCGTCGCCATTTCCTCCGGCTCCGTCATGGGCTTCACGGTCGTCGGCCTGGGCATCCTGGACGTCTCCGTCTGGTTCCTCATCCTGAAATACGGCTTCCAGTGCGACTCCACCACCATCGCCAACACGATGGTCATGTTCGGCATGGGCGCCTCCTGCGCCGCGCTCTTCGCCCGCGTCGGCGGCGGCATCTTCACCAAGGCCGCGGACGTCGGCGCCGACCTCGTCGGCAAGGTCGAGGCCGGCATACCCGAGGACGACCCGCGCAACCCCGCCACCATCGCTGATAACGTCGGCGACAACGTCGGCGACGTCGCCGGCATGGGCGCCGACCTCTATGAGAGCTACGTAGGCTCCATCCTCGCCACCTTCGCCATCGGCGCCTCCGCAGGCTACGGCTGGAACGGCATGTTCCTGCCCCTCGCCATCGCCGTTGTCGGCGTCATCTGCTCGCTCATAGGCTCCTTCATGATAAAGACCGGCGAGAAGGCCTCCCAGCGCGAGCTGCTCAAGTCCATGCGCACCGGCACCTACTTCGCCGCCGCGCTCTGCGCCGTGCTCTGCATCCCCCTCACCTGGTTCGTCATGAAGGACGTCGAGGGCGCGAGCTGGATCGGCATACTCGTCTCCATCTTCTGCGGCCTCGCCGCGGGCTGCGCCATAGGCTATGTCACGGAGTACTACACCTCCGACACCTACAAGCCCACGCAGGCCCTTTCCGACGCCACCGAGACCGGCGCCGCCACCACCATCATCGGCGGCATCTCCCTCGGCATGGTCAGCACCGCCGCGCCCATTCTCATCGTCGGCGTCGCCGTCATCGTCAGCTTCATAGCCGCCGGCGGCTCCCTCGTCACCAACTCCGAGGCCTACACCCTCAGCTTCAACAACGGCCTCTACGGCATAGGCATCGCCGCCATCGGCATGCTCGCCACCCTCGGCATCACCCTCGCCACCGACGCCTACGGCCCCGTCGCCGACAACGCCGGCGGCATCGCCGAGATGTCCGGCCTCGGCGAGGAGGTCCGTGAGCGCACCGACGCGCTCGACTCCCTCGGCAACACCACCGCCGCCACCGGCAAGGGCTTCGCCATCGGCTCCGCCGCGCTCACCGCGCTGGCCCTGCTCGTCTCCTATGTCGAGGTCGCCGAGAGCGCCATGGGCGGCGCGCAGATAGACCTCTCCGTCACGAACCCCGCCGTCCTAGTCGGCCTCTTCGTCGGTGCGATGCTCGTCTTCGTCTTCGGCGCGCTCACCATGAGCGCCGTACAGAAGGCCGCCCAGCACATCGTCATCGAGGTCCGCCGCCAGTTCCGCGAGATCGCCGGCATCATGGAGGGCGAGGCCGAGCCCGACTACGAGAGCTGCGTCGACCTGTGCACCTCCGGCGCCCTGCGCGCCATGGTCGTGCC
>CALXEH010000024.1 GCA_944387285.1 uncultured Oscillospiraceae bacterium
ACCTCGCCCGAGGCGAATTGCTCGGTGGTTTTTTCCGTGGCCTCGCTGCCTGTGTATTTGTCGAAACCGATGCCGGTACTGGCGGTGCCTGTGAGCCAGTAGCAGTTCGTTATCGTGGCGTCGTTACTCCCGCACACGCCGCCCACGTATGTTCCGGTGCCTGTCACTTTGCCGGCGTTGCAACAGTTCGTTATCGTGGCGGTGTTACTGAAGGCGTAGCTATATCCGCACACGCCGCCCACGTAGGCGGCGAACGTTGAGCCGACGGTAGTGCTGCCGGTCACGGTGGCGCTGTTGCTGCAGTTTTCTATCCTGCCGCCGTCGTTATATCCGCACACGCCGCCCACGTAGGCGTAAAAATTGTAGTCGCCGCTCGCGCTGCCGGAGATATAGCTGTCCGCTATGCTCAGGTTCTGCACTTTGCCGCCGCTGCCGACATTGCCGAACAGACCGGCGTAGACATTTTCGCTGGATCTGCTGATTTTGACATACAGCCCGCTGATGGTGCAGCCTTGGCCGTCGAAGGTGCCGGTATAGCTGCCGATGGGCGTCCACGCGGTGAGGTCGTCGGTGCTATTGTCGGCAACCGCGTCCGGCACGCCCGTTTGGATGGTGATGTCCTTCGTCAGCACGGCATTTATGTCGCGATTCCTATCGTTCACCTGCTCCGCGAACCAGTAGAGCTGTCCGGCGTTGCCGATCTGGTAGACGCCGTCCACCAGCGCTGCGGGCTGGTAACCGCCGTCATAGCCGAAGCCGTTTTTATCGTAAATAGTGTCGCCAATTTCGCAGTCGAAGCCGCCGCCGACGCCGCCCATGTTTTGGACGACCTTGCCGTGCGTGCTGTCGAGGGTGGGGTAAGCGTCCGAGCCCAGGGTCTGGTACCACGGGCCGTCCTTCTGCATGCCGTTCAGCAGCCAGGTCACCTCGCCCGAGGCGAACTCATCCGCGGTTTTGGCCTCTACCGACTCCGAACTGCCCTCGTCCCTGCCGATGCCGCTGCCAGTATAGGCGGTATCGAGCCAATAGCAGTTTTGCACCTTGCCGGTATTCCGCCCGCACACGCCGCCCGAGTCCGCGCCCGTCACAGCGGCGGAGCTATAGCAATTCTTAACCGTGCCGCCGTAGTTCTCACCGCACACGCCGCCCGCTCTGGTGCCGGTGCCAGGGGCGCTCACGCTGCCGATGAAGCTGCAATTCTCCACCGTGCCGCCGTAGTTCATCGCGCACACGCCGCCCGCGCGGGAATTGACATTGCCCGTTGCGACATAGCCGGACTCAACGCTCAGGTTCTTCACCGTGCCGCCGCTGCCCAGATACCCGAACAGGCCCGCGTATTCCGAGTATTTTTCGTCATAGTTCAGGCCGCTTATGCTGTGGCCCGCGCCGTCGAAGGTGCCGACATAACGGGTATAGTATTCCTCGCCGATGGGCGTCCACTTCACGCCGCTCAGGTCGATGTCCGACGTCAGCACCGCGCAGGCGCTCATTTTTTCGGTTCTGACGTAGTCCGAGAACCAGCACAGCTCGGCCGCGGTGCCGATCTGGTAGGGGTCATCCGCCGTGCCGCTGCCTTCCGGCTTATCCGACGCCGCAGACGCGCCGACGATCAGCAGCGCGCAGGCCAGCGCGGTCAGCAGCGCCAGCTTGAGCAGTTTCTTCTTCATTTTTTCGCCTCCTATGGGTACAGGGCATGTGATTTTTGCTAACGATGCAAAAAACGGGCGCGAGGAGACTCGCGCCCTCATACATTATATTCTATTTGCCCGCCCGGCGCAAGGCTAAATGTTGCGCCGGCGTCAACCGGCGTCGTGGGGCGTGTAGGGTTGGCGGCGTCCGAAACCGCCGCGTCCGGGCGGGGGTGGAACCCCGCCCCTACAGGGGTTGGTTGCGTTACCGTGGCCGCGTGCGTGTCCGGGCGAAGGGTCGTCGAGGACGCCGACCCGGCCGCGCGCCGCCAGGCGCGTGGGGTTGCGTTGGTGCGCTGCCGTGGCTGCGTGCGGGCGGCATGTTGGGGCGGGGCGCTGCTGCATAGCAAAAAGCGCCTGACTTTCGTCAGGCGCTCTCTGGAGCTGCTGCCCGGATTCGGACCGGGGACCTCATCCTTACCAAGGATGCGCTCTACCTGCTGAGCTACAGCAGCATAGCTCTCCCCACGGCTTTCACCGTGGGGAGTGGCGACCGAGAAGGGACTTGAACCCTCGGCCTCTAGCGTGACAGGCTAGCGTTCTAACCGACTGAACTACTCGGCCACAAGCGGCTTTTGTAATATACCAAATCCCGCACGTTCTGTCAAGTGCTTTTTTTCATTTTTTTCGTTCCTTGCGATATGACCGCGTCTGTGCTAAAATGTGTATATCACCGCTGGAGGTTTTGACTATGCGCAAGCTCCTTCCCCTGTTGCTCTGCTGCTGTCTACTGCTCGCCGCCGTGCCGGCTTCCGCCGTCTCCGACGTCTGCTTCATCGCTACTAACGACAGCCTCGAGCAGCTTACCTATCAGCCCTATTTCTCGGGCTCCACTCTCTATGTGCCTTACACCGTCTTCGCCAACTTCAAGATCTACAACACCTATCACCAGAGCAGCTCCACCGCCTCGCTCTACAGTTCCTCAAAGCAGCTCTACTTCGACATGAACACCGGCGAAACCTATGACGGCCAGGGCAACTACTACAACGTCACGCCTATCTGGCGCAGCGGCGTCGTCTATGTCCCCGTCGATTTCGTCTGCCAGCAGTACGGCCTCTCCTGGTCTTACATCGAGGGCAGCGAGTACGGCGACGTGTGCAGGATCGTCGATTCCGACGTCCACCTCACCGATTCGCAGTTCGTCACCGCCGCAAAGCAGCTCATGTCCAGCCGCTACAACGCCTACGTCGGCAACACCCAGGGCGGCAGCCAGACTGACCCAGGCATCGACCACGCCTCCGACTGCGTGGTCTATCTCAGCTTCATCGGCCTGCCCTCCGGCAAGCTGCTCGACACCCTCAAGGATTACGGCGTCACCGCCGGCTTCTTCTTCACCGCGGACGAGCTCCGCAGCGACCCCGACACCATCCGCCGCATCGTCGGCGAGGGCCACAGCATCGGCGCACTCTGCTGCGACGAGCCCTTGAGCGAATACCTCGAGTTCCGCAGCCTGCTGTTTGAGATAGCTCACACGGCCAGCGTGCTCATCGCCTCCGGCGATGAGGCCTGCGACGAGCTCTGCCGCCAGGCAGCCATCGAAAACAACCTGGTCTTCTGGGACTACGACAACGACTGCATCCGTTCCGGCACCGGGCTCAGCTACGTCTCGCTCATCACCGCCTACCTGGAATACCGGCCCGACCGGCTCGATTCCCGCATCCTCTGCACCGATATGACCGACGCCACCCTGCCGCCCGTGCTCAGCTACATAGCCGACAACAACATAAGCACCCGGGCCCCGAACGAGGTCGACGCCCCGGTCTACGAATAAGCAGCAGCGTCAAAGGACGCCGCCAGGCATGGCGGCGTCCTTTTTTACGCCCTTCAGCCCGCGCTCTCCAGCGCAGTCACGCGGCCGGAGGCGTCGCGCAGCAGCAGGCGGAAATCCTCGTCCACACCCAGGGGCTGGCCCTCCGGCCGCGGCGTCAGCAGCAGCCGGCGCGAATACTCCGCGCGGAAATCCGACGCCGGCATCGCCCGGTACAGCCCGATGAGCCTCTCCAGCGTGCCGACCGCCAGCTCCGCCGCCGCCATGTCCGGCGCCTCGCCCTCGTACACCTGACCCGCCAGGCCGTCCAGGCCCTCCGGCCAGCCGCCGCGCGGGCACGCAATATTTATGCCTATGCCCGCCACGACCCAGGCCAGGCCGCCACGGCCGTCCTGCCGCGCCTCCGTAAGCATGCCGCAGACCTTGCGGCCGCGGACGTACACGTCGTTGACCCACTTTATCCTCGCCCGCTCGCCGCTGACCGCCTCGATAGTCTCGGCCGCCGCCACGGCGCAGGCCGGCGTTATCAGCTGCGCCGCCGTCTCAGGCGCAAAGCCCGGCCGGAGCAGCAGAGAAAAGTACACCCCGCTGCCCGCCGGGGAATAAAAACTGTGCCCCGCACGGCCACGTCCCGCCGTCTGCGCCGACGCTATCACCGCCGTGTACTCCGGCGCGCCCTCCTGCGCCAGCTGCGCCAGCCGCGTATTCGTCGAGTCCACGCAATCGTACACAAGCGCCCTGAACCCGCTGCCGCCCGACGTCAGCCGCCTTATATCCTCTTCCAGCACGTCCTCACACCCCGCATGGCAGTATAATAAAAACTCCGCCAGTTTCCTGACGGAGTTGGAGCTGGCAATGTGACTCGAACACACGACCTGCTGATTACGAATCAGCTGCTCTACCGACTGAGCTATGCCAGCACGCTTGCGCGCTTTTGGATTCTAGCACATACCCGCCCCAAAGTCAATACGCTTTGTGTGGGAATTTTGATTACTATCTGTATTCATGAATCAAAAGTTGTGCCCGCTTTGCAACGAGTTTCGCCTGATTTCGCTGTCAAGTGACAAATTTCACAGAGTTTTCGCCCGCATTTTTGTCCAAACGGCCGCTTGACTCCATACCTTTTCAGCAGCTTGTATCCCCGGGTTTTGGTTTACATAAACCGGTCTGTGAAAAGTTTTGCGCTGAGTAATACACATTTCCCACAGTGTTTTCAACAGTGATTTTCCCTTGTGTCGCCTGCGTTTCGGCGAAAATTACCGCTTATTGTTAAATCCGCAATCGAATTACGGGCGGTTTTATTTGAAACTAAATTCTTTACATAACAATAAAACCGCCGTGCCCTGGAGCCAGGGGCGGCGGTTTTTGAAGGATTCGATGCACTTATACGCACAGGAAGCCGCTGTCGTACATCGAGACGTATTCCCGGCCTGCGACGACTATGTGGTCTACCAGCTTCACGCTGATGGCTGAGAGCAGGTCCTTGATCTTGGCGGTCGTGATCTCGTCCTCGCGCGAGGGCGCGGCCGAGGCGCTCATGTGGTTGTGCGCGATTATGACGCTGACCGACTGCTGCGAAATGACGTATTCCAGCAGCTGGCGCACGTCGACTGGGGACACGCCCGGCGTGCCGCTGCTTATCTTGCGGCAGCCAATGACCTTGCCGACGTTGTCCAGGCAGACGACAAGGCATTTCTCGCTCTTTTCAAACATGAACATTGGGACTATGTAGCGGCCTGCGGCGATGGAGTTGTTGATGACTATGCCCTCACAGCGGCGGGTCAGGTAGCGGCGGCAGACTTCGGGTATCAGGCGCATGAACGCAGCCGTCTCACGCCCCACGCCCTTGACCTTCATCAGGTCGCCCAGCGAGGCCTCGAAGACGTTGTCCAGGCTGCCGAACTCCTCCAGCAGCCGGTGGGCCAGCTCGTTCGTGTCGCCGCGGGGCAGGACGTAGAAAAGCAGCAGCTCCAGCACGTTGACGTCGTTGAAGCCGTCCAGGCCGTGTTCTTCAAAGCGGCTGCGCAGGCGCTTTCTGTGTCCATCGTGCACGCCGGACATGTGTTTACAGCTCCTTCGTGGCGTAGGCGTTCAGGCTGCTGTCCGCAGTGATGCCCGCCTTATATTCGTAGTACGCCTGGGCGCCTATCATCGCCGCATTGTCGCCGCAGAGCTTCAGGGGCGGGATATACAGCTTTGCGCCCTCGCGCTCTGCCGCCGCGGCAAAGTCGCGGCGTATCCTCGAGTTGGCCGCGACGCCGCCGGCCACGACGATGGTCTTATACCCCAGCTCGCGCGCGGCCTGCATCGTCCTCGGCACCAGGCTGTCGCTCACCGCCTTGCAGAAGCTCGCCGCAAGGCCCGCGCGGTCGAGCTCCTCCCCGCGCTGCTGTGCGCCGTGCACCAGGTTTATTACCGCCGTCTTCAGGCCAGAAAAGCTCATGTCATACGGGCTGCCCTCGATATGCGACTGCGGCATCGGGTACCTTGTGTCGTCGCCCTGCTGCGAGAGCTCGTCGAGCGGCCGGCCGCCCGGATAGGGCAGGCCCAGCACGCGCGCGGTCTTGTCGAAGCACTCGCCCGCCGCGTCGTCCCGCGTCGAGCCCAGTATCCTGATGTCCGTATAGTCCCGCACGTCCGCGATGAGCGTGTTGCCGCCCGAGATGGCCAGGCACAAAAACGGCGGCTCAAGCTCCGGGAAGGCCAGGTAATTGGCCGCGATATGGCCCCTTATGTGGTGTACGGGTATGAGCGGCACGTCCAGGGCCAGCGCCGCCGCCTTGGCGAAGTTCACGCCCACCAGCAGCGCGCCGATGAGACCCGGCGCGTAGGTCACCGCCACGGCGTCTATGTCCTTCTTACCCAGCCCTGCGGCCTGCAGCGCGCGCTCGGCCAGGTAGGATATGACCTCGACGTGGCTGCGCGAGGCGATCTCCGGCACCACGCCGCCGTAGACGGCGTGCAGGTCGGCCTGCGAGAACACCTGGTCCGTCAGCAGTTCCCTGCCGTCCCGGACGAGGGCCACGGCCGTCTCGTCGCAGGAGGATTCAACAGCGAGTATCAGCATTGCGTTTCCTTCCTTATGTTGAGATTCATTATGAGCGCGTCCTCCGACGGCTGCTCGTAGTAGCCCGGCCTGACGCCCGCTTTCACAAAGCCCCGGCCCTCGTAGAGCCTGATGGCCGGCTCGTTCGAGACGCGCACCTCCAGGCTGAGGAAGGCCAGGCCCAGCGCCTGCGCCCGCCGCACCATCTCCTCGATGAGCGCCGCGGCCACGCCGCGCCGGCGGTATTCCGGCGCCGTGCACACGTTCGAGATATAGCCCTCGTCCAGTACATATTGCAGGCCCATATAGCCCGCCAGGGTCCCGTCTTCCTCGGCAGCCAGCATCAGCTTGCCCGGGCCGCCCAGCTGCGAGGCGATTATCTGCTCCGTCCAGGGCAGGGAAAAGTTTTCCCGCTCGAGCCGGGCGATACCCGGCACGTCGCCGGGCACGGCCTCACGGATCTTCATCGTCCGTCTCCCCCATCAGCTCGTCCATGAGATACCGCACCTCTTCCGCTATCCGCTCTGCAAGGCGGTTCCACGCGCCCTGCGTCTCGAGCCTCGGCAGCCTTATATCGTCCTCGCCCAGGCAGATTATGCGCTCGTCCAGTTCAGGCCAGCGCGCTGCCAGGCTGTCGCCCTGCTCCTCAGTCATGCACAGCGTCACGTCGTAGCTCTCCAGCAGCGCCTTGTCCGCCGCGCGGGGCTTCAGCTTCGAGATATCCACGCCGTAGAGCGCCGCGGCCTTCACGGCCTTGGGGATCATGTGCTCCGCCGCCGTCTCGCCCGCGCCGGCATAGCTCGAGCTGAGGTCGGTGCAGCCCATATCCAGGCAGGCGTGGCCGAACATCACGCTCGCCATGGGCGCGAGGCCCGCGCCGTCCGCGTCCACGAACAGCACGCTGCTCGCCTCCAGCGGCTCGTCCTCCAGCCCCGACAGCAGCCGCGCCACATGCTCGGCGTCCCACTTCTCGAGGCTCCGGTCGTAGGCCAGCGACTCTATGTGGTGCGTCAGCTCGTGCTTGAGCGTCTTGGTCAGCTCGCGCCGCCAGCGCTCCTCCGGGGCGTTCCGGAAGCGCTCCTTGAACGAGCCGTAGTATATCTCCACATGCCGGCCCATCTGGTCGACGAAGTACATGCCCATGACCAGCAGGCCGTGCTCGTCCGTGCGGCGGGCCGGGATGAGGTTCACGCCGCCGTTCAGCTTGTCGAATATCTCCTCCGGCAGCTCATCGATGGCGTCGTCGAGCATTTTGGCCGCTTCTTCAAATGTCACCATCTCAATGCGCCTCCGCCCAGGAATGGCCGCTGTGCGCCTCGGCTATCAGCGGCACCGACAGCGTCACGGCCCGCTCCATCTCCTCCTCGAGCAGCGCCGCGACCCGCTCCGCCTCGGCCTCCGGGCACTCGGCGATGAGCTCGTCGTGTACCTGGAGTATCAGCCGCGCCTCGAGCCCCTCATTGCGGAACCGCCGCTGCACATTCACCATGGCGAGCTTTATGATGTCCGCCGCCGTGCCCTGGATGGGCATGTTCCGCGCGACCCGCTCGCCGAAGCTGCGGGTGTTGAAGTTCGGCGCCTTCAGCTCGGGCACGGGCCTGCGGCGGCCGAACAGCGTCTCAACATAGCCGCGCTCCTTCGCCTCTTTTATCACCCTGTCCATATACTCGCGCACGCCGTGGTATTTCTCCAGATACGCCTCGATATACGCCTTCGCCTCGGCCGGGCGCACCTTTATGTCCTGCGCCAGCGAGAAGGCGGAGATGCCGTACACGATGCCGAAGTTCACGGCCTTGGCGCTGCTGCGCATCTGCGCCGTCACCTCGTCCGCCGGCACGCCGAACACCTGCGAGGCCGTGACCGTGTGGATGTCCTCGCCCCTTATAAAGGCCTCGCGCATCGTCTCGTCGCCCGAGATGTGCGCCAGCAGGCGCAGCTCTATCTGGCTGTAGTCCGCGTCCACCAGCACGCTGCCGGGCTTGGCCACGAACATGCGCCGTATCTGCGCGCCCAGCTCCTTGCGCACCGGGATGTTCTGCAGGTTCGGCTCCGTGCTCGAGAGCCGGCCCGTCGCCGTCACCGTCATCTTGAAGTTCGTGTGTATGCGCCCGTCCGGCGATATGACCTTCAAAAGCCCGTCGGCGTAGGTGCTCTTGAGCTTCGTCAGCATCCTGTAATCGAGTATCTCGCCTATTATATCGTGCTTGCCGATGAGCTTTTCGAGCACCTCGGCGTTGGTGCTCCAGCCGGTCTTGGTCTTCTTGCCCGCGGGCAGCATCAGCTCCTCGAAGAGCACGTCGCCGAGCTGTTTGGGCGAGTTTATATTGAACTCGTGCCCGGCCAGGGCCCAGATGCCCTTCTGCAGGGCGTCGATGCTCGCCGTCAGGCTCTCGCCGAAGTCCGAGAGCGCCTGCCTGTCCACGAGGAAGCCCGCCTGTTCCATGTCGGACAGCACCTCGCACAGGGGCAGCTCTATCTCGTCGTAGAGCCGCTGCGCGCCCGCTTCTTCGAGCTTTGCTCGCATGACGGGCATCAGCTCGAGCACCGCCTGGGCCTCCGGCAGCTCGCCGCCGAAGTACCTGCGGCACAGGCGCTTTACGTCGTAGGCGCTCTCCGTCGGGTCGAGCACATAGCCCGCCAGGGCCGTGTCGAACACGAAACCGCCCGTGCCCAGGCCCTCCGCGCGCGCCAGGCCCATGAGATCCTTCACGTCCGAGGCGGATTTCTTCACCCCGTCCGAGAACAGCTGGCGCAGCAGGCCGTTGTAGTCCTCGCCGTGCTCGTTCCAGCTGAGCGTAAAGAGCGCCCGGCCGTCGCAGAGCGTGAGGCTGTCCAGGCCCTCCGCGCCGTCCAGCGCCAAGCCCAGCACCTCGGCCCCGGCGATGCGGCGGCCGGCCTCTTCGGCGCTTATGCCGTCCAGGCGCGGCAGGCTTTGAGGCCCCGCCGCGGCGGGCTGCTCCGGCGCGGGCGCGAGGCCCCATTTCTCTATGAAGCGCCGGAAGCCCAGCCGCTCGAACAGCTCGCGCAGCTCCGGGCCGAAATCCGGCTCCCACTCCGCCGCCTCCGGCCCGAAGGCCAAAGGCGCATTGCGGCTGATCGTCGCCAGGGTATAGGACAGCTGCGCGCTCTCGCGCCCCGCTTCCAGCTTGCGCCTCACCGAGTCCTTCACCTCGAGCGCGCCCAAGTCTTCGTATATCTTCTCAAGGCTGCCGTATCTGCGCAGCAGCTCCAGCGCCGTCTTCTCGCCCACGCCGGGCACGCCGGGGATGTTGTCCGAGGCGTCGCCCATCAGCGCCTTCAAGTCCACCATGCGCGCGGGCTCAAAGCCGTACTCCGACTCGAAGCGCGCGCGGTCGTAGACTATCGTCTCCGTCCGGCCCATGCGCGTCTTCACATGCAGCACGCTGGTCGTGTCCGAGATGAGCTGGAAGCTGTCCTTGTCGCCCGTTACGATCTCGCACAGCCAGCCGGCGGCCTCGCAGCGCGCGGACATCGAGCCCAGCAGGTCGTCCGCCTCCCAGCCCTCGGCCTCGATGCGCTTTATCTTCATCGCGTCCAGCGCCTGCTTCAAAAGCGGCATCTGCACCGCCAGCTCCTCCGGCATAGGCTTGCGCTGGGCCTTGTAACCCTCGTACATCTCGTGCCGGAAGGTCGGCTTCGGCAGGTCGAAGCTCACGCAGACCGAATCCGGCTTTTCCTCGTCCAGCAGCTTTTGCAGTATCGCCAAAAAGCCGTACACCGCGTTCGTCGGCGTCCCGTCCGGCGCGTTCAGGGCATGTATGCCGTAGTACGCGCGGTTCACAACGCTGTTGCCGTCCAATATCAGCAGTTTCTTCATGCAGGCATCTCCAAAGTTCCAAATATCCGCTCGCAGTCCTCGAGCGCCTTTTGCAGGCACTGGTACATGTACGGCGTTATCACCCCGCCGCGCGTGTCGCCCGCCTCGTAGTCGGCCATCGCCTCGCGGATATCCCACAGCCGCCGGCCCCAGCCCGCCGTCTGCTTCGACTGGCCGTAGTCCGTGATGTTCAGCATTATCATGGGTATATACTCCGCGGAGCTGATATACGCCTCGCCCGTCGCCGGGTCCTTCGTTATCTCCATCTGCACCATGGCGCTCAGGTCCGTATAGGGCCGCACCTGGCAGCTTATGAGGTTGCCCAGGCAGTAGCACACAAAGCCCGTGCGCGTCGTGCCGTCCTCGTTCTCTATCGTCCGCAGCTCCATCGGCGCAGGCACATGCGGGTGGCCGCCTATCACCAGGTCGGCGCCCTGCTCGAAGAAATAGTCTGCCAGCTTGGTCTGGTACTGCGTCGCGCCCGTGACGTACTCGCCGCCCCAGTGCACCACTACCGCTATTATGTCCGTTTCCAGCGCCCGCGCCGCGGCCATGTCCGCGTCCAGCATCTCGTAGTCCACCTTGGAGCACCAGGTCATGTAGTCCGTCGTGTACACGTTCAGGCCCCAGGCCACGTCGTCCACCGGGAAGCCGTTCGTGCCGTAGGTGTAGTCCAGGAAGGCAAAGCTGATGCCGTTTATCTCCTTTACGAGTATGCCGTTATTCTCCGCGCGCTCCTCCGGCGTCCTGTACGCGCCGTTGTGCTCCAGGCCCGCGTCGTCCAGCACGTCCAGCGTCCGGATGATGCCCTCGTGCCAGGCGTCCATCGCGTGGTTGCTGGCGTAGTTTATGAGGTCGAAGCCCAGGTCTTTCAGCGAATACGCCAGGTCGTCCGGCGAGTGGAACAGCGGGTAGCCCTTCCACGGGCCCTCGTCGCCGATGAGCGCCGCCTCGAGCGTGCACATGGAGTAGTCCGCGTCCTCGATGTAGTGCGCCACGTCCTCGAAGATGGGCGTGTAGTCGTAGCAGCCGTCGGCCTGCAGGGCCTCGTCGTGCAGGGGCGTGTGCATGACGAGGTCGCCCGCCAGCGTCAGCTTCACGACGCTCGGCGTCGGCTCCGGCGTGGGTTCGGGCGTGGGCTCCGGCGTCGGTTCGGGCGTCGGCTCCGGCGCGGCCGGGGTCTGCGCCGCCTCGGGCTCGGGCAGGCTCAGTTCCGGCGCCTGCGCGCCGCAGGCCGATATTCCCAGCAGCATCAGCGCGCACAAGAGCGCCGCGGCAGTCCGTCTCATCACTTTTCTCCCCTCAACTTTATGAGCTGGTCGCGCAGGATGGCCGCGTACTCGAACTCGAGCATCTTTGCCGCCTCGCGCATCTTCTTTTCCAGCTTCTCTATCTCCGCGCGGCGCTCCGACTCCGTCATCTTCAGCCCGTCGCGCCGCCTGCCGCCGCCCTTCTCCGCCTCCGACGATATCTCGATGATGTCCCGCACGCTCTTGATTATCGTCTGCGGCACGATGCCGTGCGCTTTATTGTACGCATCCTGCTTCTTCCGCCGGCGCTCCGTCTCCGTTATCGCCGCGCGCATCGAGGGCGTCACCGTGTCCGCGTACATTATCACCAGGCCCTCGGCGTTGCGCGCCGCGCGGCCGATGGTCTGGATGAGGCTCGTCTCGCTCCTGAGGAAGCCCTCCTTGTCCGCGTCCAGTATCGCCACGAGGCTCACCTCGGGCAGGTCCAGGCCCTCGCGCAGCAGGTTTATGCCCACCAGCACGTCGAATTCGCCCAGGCGCAGGTCGCGGATGATCTCCATGCGCTCTATGGCCCCGATGTCGTGGTGCATGTAGCGGCATTTTATCCCCGCGTTCGTCAGGTAGGCCGAGAGGTCCTCGGCCATCTTCTTCGTCAGCGTCGTCACCAGCGTGCGCTGGCCCTTTTCTATGCGCGCCTTGACCTCGTCCATGAGGTCGTCTATCTGGCCCTCGACCGGCCTCACCGATATCTCCGGGTCGAGCAGGCCCGTCGGCCTTATTATCTGCTCCGCGATCTGCCCGGAGCGCTCGCGCTCGTACTCGCCCGGCGTCGCCGAGACGTACACCGCCTGGCCGATGCGCTGCTGGAATTCCTCGAACTTCAGCGGGCGGTTGTCGAAGGCCGAGGGCAGGCGGAAGCCGTAGTTCACAAGGCTCTCCTTCCGCGCGCGGTCGCCCCGGTACATCGCCCGCACCTGCGGCAGCGTCACATGCGACTCGTCCACGAACAGCACGAAGTCCTTCGGGAAGTAGTCCAGCAGCGTCATCGGCGCGCTGCCCGGGGCCCGGCCAGAGATTATCCGGCTGTAGTTCTCTATGCCCGTGCAGTAGCCCAGCTCCTGTATCATCTCGATATCGAAGCTCGTGCGCTGCTCTATCCTCTGCGCCTCGAGGTACTTGTCCTGGCTCTTAAAACACGCCACGCGCTCGTCGCACTCGCGGCGTATCTCCTTCACCGCCGCGGCCATCTTCTCCTTCGTCGTCACATAGTGGCTTGCGGGGTATATGGCGACGTGGTTGAGTATCCGCGTCGGCGTGCCCGTCACCGGGTTTATCTCCGAGATGCGGTCTATCTCGTCGCCGAAGAACTCTATCCTTATCGCCTTGTCGTAGGAATACACCGGGAAGACCTCCACCGTGTCGCCGCGCACGCGGAACATGTTGCGGTCAAAGGCGATGTCGTTGCGCTCGTAGCGTATCTCGATGAGCTTTTTCAAAAGCTCGTCCCGCTCGCGCTGCTGGCCCGGGCGCAGGGATATCACCATGCTCGCGTAGTCGATGGGGTCGCCCAGGCCGTAGATGCAGGACACGGACGAGACGACGATGACGTCTCGCCGCTCCGACAGGCTCGAAGTCGCCGAGTGGCGCAGGCGCTCTATCTCGTCGTTTATGGAGCTGTCCTTCTCGATGTAGGTGTCCGTCGTGGGTATATAGGCCTCTGGCTGGTAGTAGTCGTAGTAGGAAACGAAGTATTCCACGGCGTTGTCCGGGAAAAATTCGCGGAACTCCGAGCACAGCTGGGCCGCCAGGGTCTTGTTGTGGGCCAGCACCAGGGTCGGGCGCTGTATGCGCTCTATGACCTTGGCCATGGTGTAGGTCTTGCCCGAGCCCGTAACGCCCAGCAGGGTCTGCTCCGCAAGGCCGTTTTCTATGCCCTCCGCCAGCGCGTCTATCGCCTCCGGCTGGTCGCCCGAGGGTACATAGCTGCTGACAACGTGAAAATCCGGCATATTGTCTCCTTTTCACTAGCTGAAATTTTAGATATTTTACCACACGCGCCCCACATTTGAAAAGACCCCGCGCCATCTTTTGCGTTGCCCTTGACGAGCCGCACCGCAGGTTATAAAATAACATAGTATTGCAGTTTAGCGTATTGGAGGAGCCTGTGTTGAAAAATAATAAGCCCAAGGCGTTTGTTCCCATATATGCCTTCACCCTGGCCTTTGCCGTCTGCGCCTTTTTCATGCCGATGTACACCCTCGCCGGCCTCGCCGGAAGCGCCGCCCTCTCCGTCGCCGCCGCCGTCGCGGCTTACTACGCGGCCGCTGCGCTACTCAGGAAAAAGGCCGCTTCACAGCCCGAACCCGAACCGGTCAAGAAGGAGGAGCCCAAGCTCAGCCCCGAGGTGCAGGCCATCATCGACGACGGCAAGCTCGCCATGAAGGAGATGGGCAGGCTCTACAGCTCCATCAAGGACCCCGGCGTCAGAAAGCGCATCAACGAGCTCATGCGCGTCTCGGACAAGATAGTCCAGGACGCCGTGGACGACCCCTCGGACGTGCCGCAGATACGCAAGTTCCTCGACTACTACCTGCCCACCACCATCAAGCTGCTCAACGCCTACGACCGCATGAGCGCCCAGGGCATCGAGGGCGCGAACCTCTCCAAGTCCATGTCCAGCATCGAGGACATGCTCGACACGGCTATCGAGGCCTTCAAAAAGCAGCTCGACTCCCTCTTCGCCAACCAGGCGATGGATATCGAGACCGATATCAGCGTTATGAACCAGATGCTGGCCCGGGAGGGCCTCTCGGACGAGGGCGCGGACGTCATCATAAAGGCCGCGCGCTCCGGCAATTCGGATTAAGAAAGGACAGTTACGATGGACGAGAACAAAGAATTCATCCCCTCCCTCACGCTCGACCCCAACGCCGCCTCCGCGGCCGCGGCGAAAATGCCGGAGGAGCCCGCAGCGCCCGTCATTGAGCAGAAAAAGGACGTGCCCGTAGAAAAACTCGAGCTCGAGAGCCTTTCTCCCGCCGAGCAGGCCGCGGTGAAGGAATTCGCAAAGCAGATAGACGTCACGAACTCCGAGCAGGTGCTCAACTACGGCTCCGCCGCGCAGAAAAACATCGCCGACTTCTCCGACGCCGCGCTCAGCAAGGTGCGCACCAAGGACCTCGGCGAGGTGGGCGAGGAGCTCTCCGACCTCGTGGTCCAGCTGCAGGGCATGGACTTCGACGAGGAGGAGAAAAAGGGCTTCCTCGGCTTCTTCAAAAAGCAGCGCCAGAGCATCGCCGCCCTCAAGGCCCAGTACGACAAGGCCGAGGTCAACGTGGACAAGATCTCCGCCGAGCTGCAGAAGCACGAGCTCACCCTCATGAAAGACATCGCCATGATGGACAAGATGTACGAGATGAACCAGCAGTACCACAAGGAGCTGACCATGTACATCATCGCCGGCAAGCTCCGCTGCCAGGAGCTGCGCGAGACCGAGCTGCCCCGGCTCCAGCAGGCAGCAAAGGAGTCCGGCAAGACCGAGGACGCCCAGGCCGCCAACGACTACGCCAACATGCTCGGCCGCTTCGAGAAGAAGCTCCACGACCTCGAGCTCACCCGCATGGTCTCTGTCCAGATGGCGCCGCAGATACGCATGATACAGAATAACGACTCCGTCATGGCGGAGAAGATACGTTCCTCCATAGTGAACACCATCCCGCTCTGGAAGAGCCAGATGACCCTCGCGCTCACCCTGCACCACTCGCAGCAGGCCATGGAGGCCCAGCGCGACGTCAACGATATGACGAACCGCCTGCTCCAGGCCAACGCCGAAAAGCTCCACCAGGGCAGCGTCGAGATAGCCAAGGAGTCCGAGCGCGGCATCGTGGACATTGAAACTCTGCAAAAGACCAATCAGGAGCTCATCAGCACGCTCGAGGAAGTCCGCCAGATACAGGCCGACGGCGCAAAGAAGCGCGCCGAGGCCGAGGTCGAGCTGGGCCGCATAGAGGGCGAGCTCAAGCAGAAGCTCCTGGAACTGAGGGGTTGAAATGCACAAAAGATCGCTTAAACATCCCATCACCGCGCTCATCATCGCCGTCATCACCTGCGGCTTCGCGCTGGTGCTCAACACCCAGGTGAAGCTCGGCGAGCGGGTGCAGGCCGTCGAAGACGGCTTCTTCACCTCCGTCGCTGGCGAGCGGAGCATCTATTCGCGCCTCTCCGAGAAGCTGGACGCCTCGAACGGGCTGTGGACCATCCTCGAGAGCGTGGACAGCGCCGCCGCCGAAGAGCTCTCCGTCTCGCGCAGCGCCCTGCTCACCGCCTACGAGAGCCGCGACATCGCCGCCATGGCCGACGCCAACGCCTGGCTCGACACGGCCTTCTCCGCCGCTGAGGCCGCGCTCGAGGGCGCGGAGCTCTCCGACAGCCAGCAGAAGGCCCTCGAGAGCTATGTCACGAACTACGAGGGCGCAACGAAGATGATAGAGCAGAACAGCTATAACAGCAGCGTGCTCGAATTCATGCGCTCGGTGTACAACAAGTTCCCCGCCGCGCGGCTCGCCGCCTTTGCCGGCGTCGAACCGCCTGTGAGTTTTGAATGATATCGACGGAGTATACTGAACTATGAAACGTATTTTTGCGCTTATACTCGCGCTGGCTCTGCTCTTCGCGCTCGCGCTGCCCAGCCTCGCCGCCGAGAGCGTCCCCACGCCCAGAGCCGACTTCTACGTCTACGACGGCGCGGGCACCCTCAGCCAGAGCACCAAGGACCTCATCCTCAACGCCAGCGGCCCGCTCGAGAAATACTGCGACGGGGCGCAGATAGTCGTCGTCACCATCGACTACCTGCCCTCGGGCTACGACTCCGAGCAATACGCCAACCTGCTCTTCAACTCCTGGGGCGTGGGCAGCTCGTCCGCCAACAACGGCCTGCTGCTCCTGCACGTCGTCAATGAAGACCGCGGCTGGCTCGCCGTCGGCGCGGGGCTGACAAACTATTTCTCCACGGATTATGTAAACTCGCTCATGGACAGCGTGTTCTGGCCGCTCTCCGACGCGGGCAGCTATGACGAGGCCGTCGCGGCCTTCTTCCCCTACCTCATCGACGGCTTTGCCAGCCTCTACAACACCAACATGCTCTACGGCGGCACCGGCTCGACTACCGGCGGGAACCAGGGCGGCGGCAACTATGACCGGCCCTATTATGAGGAGGAAGACGACGGCTTCAGCATCGGCGCGTTCATCGCTTTCATACTTATCATCCTGCTGCTGGTGCTCTCGATAGCCAGTTCCTTTGGGCGCAGGAGGTATTACGGCCGGGCGTACTACTACCCGAGCTTCTTCTTCTGCGGCGGGCCGGGGCCGAGAGGCCCGCGCGGGCCGCGTCCTCCGCATGGCCCTGGGCCCGGCCCGGGCCCGGGCGGCGGCGGTTTCCGCGGCGGCGGCTTTGGCGGCGGCGGCTTCTCCGGCGGCGGCTTCCGCGGCGGCGGTTTCGGTGGAGGCGGCTTCTCCGGCGGCGGCGGTGGCGGCCGCAGATAATACAGAAACCCCCCTCATGCTCAGGGCATGAGGGGGGTTACACATTAATATATCGCCCGTGTCAGCTTGCGGGACTTATGACTGCGCCCATGTTTCTGCCCTTGGCGGTCATGCTCAGGCCGGGGCAGTTCAATCTGGCTGTGTAGGTGTTCTCAATCTCGCTGGGCTGGGCCGTGCGCGCTATGCTTATGCTGCCGATGTACCGCGCCGTCTCGCCGTCATACACGGTGAAGATTATCGTCGCCGCGGCGGTATCCGTGTCCGGTGTCCAGCTGAGTTCCTGCCCGGCCTCCAGGCTCTGGCTCAGGCTCTTCTCCGGAAACCGCTGCAGCCAGCCTTCGTCGCAGCCGGCCTCTATCCGGGTCCAGTCGAAGTCGAAATCGAACATGAACTCTATTCCGTAACGACTGCTCACGGCCAGATTCGACGTCCAGCTCACGCCGGCAAAGGCGCGCCCATACAACTCGAGCATCGCGGCCTCGTAGTCGCCGCCCAGCTCACTGACCGTCTGCTCGGTCACGACGCCGATATAGTGCCAGTCCTCGCCGTCGCGCAGCAGCAGCATATACCTGTCGCCGCCGCTGTCGGGCCTTATCAGCCAGCCGTCCTCTATCAGCATGCCGCCCGCAGGCATGACGTTCTCCGGCTCCGCCAGCTTATAGCGCGCGCCGAGCTTGAACAGCAGCAGCATCCCGCCCTCGGGGCCCTCGGTCTCGGCGTAACAGGCCAGGTCGGTTATCTCGGCCCGCTCGATTTCCAGCCAGCTCATCATCTCCACCTGCTGCACTGTGTAGTTGACAGCGTAATAGAGCACCTGCGTGGGGAAATTCTCGCCCAGCTGCGCCGTTATTTGCACATTCTCGTTCTCGTCCTCATCCTCGTTCGTGTCCTCTGCGGCGGCCTTGGGGTCGGTCAAAAAGCACACCGCCGCGCCCACGCAGACCACGACTGCCAGCGCCACCAGCCAGACGGCGGGCTTTTTATAACTCAGCACCGACTTCACCCGGCCCTTTACCGGGGCCTCGCCGAAGGCCAGCGGGCAGGCGCTGACAAAGCGCCTCGGGCGGCTCAGGTTCAGGAGCGCCTGCGAGTAGTCCGCCCTCTCGCCCGCCGCCATGCCGCGCACGACCCGCTCGTCGCAGGCGAGCTCTATGTCCCGGCACAGCAGCGCGTAGGCCAGCCACACCAGGGGATCGAACCAGTGCAGGCACAGCAGCAGAAAGCCCAGGAGCTTCACGACCTGGTCACCGCTTCTGATGTGCTCGCGCTCGTGCGCCAGCACATGCCCGCGCCGGCCTCGCCCAGCCCGAAGGGCAGGTAGATACTCGGCCGGAACAGGCCCAGCACGAAGGGGCCCTCCGCCCTGTCCGTCTCGTACACGTTCCCCTCGAGCCGCACCGCCGTGCTCATCCGCGACCTCAGCCTCTGCCAGCTCGCCAGCGCCCAGATGAGCAGCGCGGCCATGCCAGCGAGCCATATCACCGAGCCGACCGGCAGCAGCACCTGCAGCGGGTTCGCGCTCGCCGCAGGCTCAGGCGCGAAGGCCGCGGCAAAGCCCGGGTTTATCGCCGCGTTCAGCGCCTCTATGCCCGTGTCCAGCGCCGGCATGGGCTCGAGCATGATGCCCTCCGGCAGCGTCGCCGCGCTCGGGATGAGGCTCAGGGCGCTCTCTATGCTCCAGGGCAGCGCCAGCCTCAGCCCCACGATGCCCCAGAGCAGCAGCGTGTACCGCTTCGGCGCCCTTTTGAGCAGCAGCCTCAGCACCACGACCGCCAGTATCAGCCAGCTCGCCGCGATGCTCATATTCAGTACCTTCTGGAAGACCTCAGCCATCGCCCTCTCCCTCCCTGAAGCCGTCTATCATCCGCTGCACCTCGTCCAGCTCCGACTTCGAGAGCCGGCGATTTTTCGCAAAGGCCGCGATGAAGGCCGGCAGCGAGCCGCCGAATTTCTTCTCCACCAGCTCGTCTATCTCCGCCGCCTGCACCTCGTCCTTCGTCACCAGCGCGCGCACCACCGAGTTCTCGTTCACCAGCACCCCGCGCTCCGACAGCCGCTTTATCACCGTATACGTCGTCGTCGGCTTCCAGCCCAGCTGCTCGCGGCAGAGCGCCACAAGCTCGCTGCTGCGCACCGGCTCGTGCTCCCACAGTATCAGGCAGAACCTGTACTCGCTCTCAAACACCTTCGGCGTCTCCATATGCAAAAACCTCCTCTAACCTGTTAGAGTGATTTTAGTCTAACAGATTAGAGGAGGTTTGTCAAGTACCATTATCTCACAGCAGCAGGAGCGAGAGAGGCACGAGCACGGCGAGGGCGGCGAGGTTTGCAATGGTGAACCAGAGCAGGTATTTGCCGGCCCGGGCGCCGGGCACGGCGCAGTAGAGCTTGAAGGAGATGAGGCTGGCGAGCGAGGCGATGAGGGTGCCGAGGCCGCCGACGTCGGTGCCGAGCAGCAGCCCGCGCCAATCCTGCGTGAAGCTGCCGAGCAGCACGGCGGCGGGCACGTTGCTGATGACCTGGCTGGCCAGCAGGCTGGTGAAGTAGGTGCTGCCCGAGAGCATCTGCGTGAGCGCGTCGTTGACCGCCGGGATGTTGCCGATGTTCCCGGCGAAGATGAAGAAGAAGACGAAGGTCAGCAGCAGGCAGTAATCCACCTGTTTGAGCGCCGCGCGGTCGGCGACGAGCAGGGTGAGGAACACGAGGCCCGTGACCAGCCCGTAGTGCACGACGCGCATGACCGCCAGCAGGCAGACGACAAACAGCAGGATGCACAGCGCGAGGCGTTTTTTGTGCGTTATCTCGGCCCGCTCGCCGAAATCGACCTCGATGCCGTCCTTCGGCCCGAAGGCCACGGCCAGGACGAGCAGCACGAGGCTCAGGCCCGCTATGGGCAGTACGGCGGCGAAAAACTCGCCCGCGCCCAGGGCGTATTTGGCGTAGATGAATAGGTTCTGCGGGTTGCCGACGGGCGTGGCCATGCTGCCCAGGTTCGCCGCCACGGTCTGCAGTGCGATGATGGGTATGAGCCGGTCCTCCCGGCCTATCGCGTGGAGTATCAGCACGGCGAAGGGCACAAAGGTGATGAGCGACACGTCGTTCGTCACGAGCATGGAGGTGAAAAAGGGCAGCAGCACGAGGATCATGGACACCCGTCTAAGGCTGCCCCTGCCCGTGAGCAGGCGCTGCGCCATGACGGCGAACAGGCCGCAGCCCTTCAGCCCGTCCACCACCGCCATGAGGCAGAACAGCAGGCAGAGCACGCGCAGGTCTATGTATTCAATGTACTGCGCCGACGGCGGCACCGCCAGCATCGACAAAACTGCCGCGGCAGCCGATATCACCAGCACCGGCTCGCGGCGGAAAAAGGCCTCTACGCTCTTCAAAGCGCCTACCTCCCCTTCACAATTCGCGTACATGATAACACGGGCCCGGGAAATGTCAATAGCCTTTCGGGCGCTTGTGTTTCCGGGGAAATGGTGCTATGATTTCCGCAGAGGAGGGGTGCCCATGGCAGAGGAATTCAGCCTGCGCGCCATTGCGCATGTGCGCAGCGATTTTGATACCAAATTCGGCATACCGCGCCAGAGCGGCGTGGTGCCGGGGCTCGAGGCCGACATCGTTTTCGAGCCCGAATACCGCGACCCGGCGGCCTTCCGCGGCCTGGAGAACTGCTCGCACATCTGGCTCATCTGGCTCATCTCGGGCAACATACGCGAGGGCTGGCAGCCCACGGTGCGCCCGCCCAGGCTCGGCGGCAACGTGCGCTGGGGCGTCTTCGCCACGCGCTCGCCCTACCGGCCGAACCCTGTCGGGCTCTCCTGCGTGCGGCTCGCCGGCCTCGACCTGCACACGAAGGACGGGCCCGTGCTCCACATTCTCGGCGCCGACCTCATGGACGGCACGCCCATACTCGACATCAAGCCCTACGCGCCCTACACCGACTCCATACCCGGCGCCTCGAACGGCATCGCGCGTCCCGGCTGGGAACGCGGCCTTTCCGTGGACTGCCCGCCCGAGCTGCTGGCGCTGCTGCCCGAGGGCAAGCGCGAGGCCGCCCTCGCCGTCCTCGCAGAGGATCCGCGCCCGGCCTACAAGGCCGATTCCGAGCGCGTCTACGGCATGGGCTTCGCCGGTTTCGATATCAGATTCACCGTCGCGGGCGGGACGCTCACCGTCCGCGAGATAGTCAAAAAGGAGGATACAATATGAAACGCTTCGGCTTCGGCATGATGCGCCTGCCCATGCTGAACGGCGAGGTCGATACCGCCCAGGTCTGCCAAATGGTGGACGAGTTCCTCGCCGCAGGCTTCACCTACTTCGACACCGCCCACGGCTACCTCGACGGCAAGAGCGAGCTTGCCGTCCGCGACTGCCTCACCTCGCGCTATCCGCGCGAGAGCTACGTCCTGGCAAACAAGCTCTCGGCGGGCATGTTCAAGACCCGCGAGGAGGTGCTGCCCTTCTTCGAGGAACAGCTCAAATGCTGCGGCGTGGACTACTTCGACTACTATCTGCTCCACGCCATGAGCGCGGAGCGCTACGACTTCTACCGCGAGGTCGGGGCTTTCGAGCTGGTGCCGCAGCTCAAGCGCGAGGGGCGCGTGCGGCATTTCGGCATGTCCTTCCACGACAAGGCCGAGGTGCTCGACCGCATCCTCTCCGAGCAGCCGGAGCTGGAATTCGTACAGCTGCAATTCAACTACCTCGACTACGACGACCCCGTCGTGGAGAGCCGCAAGTGCTACGAGGTCTGCGTGAAGCACGGCAAGCGCGTCGCGGTGATGGAGCCGGTCAAGGGCGGGGCCCTGGCCGAGCTGCCGGCGGACGCGGGCGCCATCCTCGACGCGCTGGGCGGCGGCAGCCACGCCAGCTATGCCGTCAGGTTCGCCGAGGGCTTTGAGAACGTCTACGTCGTGCTCTCGGGCATGAGCACGCTCGGGCAGCTGCGCGACAACGTCGCCGCCATGTCGGACTTCAAACCCCTGGACGAGCGCGAGCTCGCCGCAGTCATGCAGGTCGCCGCCGCCCTGCGCGGCAAGGGTGCGATACCCTGCACCGCCTGCCGCTACTGCACCTCGGGCTGCCCGCAGAAAATTAACATCCCCGCCTTCTTCTCCTGCTTCAACGCCCGGCGCATGTTCGGCAAGCCCCAGAGCCTCGAGCGCTACGCCGAACTGTGCAAGTCCGGCGCAGGCCCCGCTGACTGCATCGCCTGCGGCCAGTGCGAGGACGCCTGCCCTCAGCACCTGAAGGTGCGCGAGCTGCTCAGGGCCGTTACGGAGGAATTCCGGAATGTCTGAGTTCCCCATCGACCTGTGCGAGGACGCCGAAATCAACGGCGCGCGCCTGAACATACGCATCCGCACGCGCTCGCTGGCCTATCCGGTGCTGTTCTTCATCCACGGCGGCCCGGGAGTCACGGACAGGCACCTGGTGCTCGAAAGCTGCGCGGGGCTTTACGGCTGCTGCACCCTCGTCTGCTGGGACCAGCGCGGCTGCGGCAAGAGCTTCACGCCCGAGTCGTTAGAGGAGCGCTTTGACATCGACACCTTCGTCGAGGACGCGAGGCAGGCCGTGGAGTACGTCTGCAGGCGTCTCGGCAAGCAGAAGGTATACGTCGTGGGCCACTCCTGGGGCAGCATCCTGGGCGTGCTGCTCGCGCAGAGGCATCCTGAGCGCGTCGCGGCCTACATCGGCATGGGCCAGTTCTGCGAGGGCGTCGAAAACGAGCGCCTGAGCTACGAATTCGTGCTCGCAGAGGCGGAACGGCTGGGCGACAGGCGCGCCCTGCGCAGGCTCAGGGCCATCGGCGCGCCGGTCGAGGGGCGCTACCGCTCCGAGCGCGACATGCGTGTGCAGCGCGACTACCTCACACGCTACGGCGGCGGCTGCTGGAAAAAGCGCGAGGGCATCTACAAGAGCATCGTCCTGCCGCTCATAAAGACGCCGGAGTACCGGCTGGCGGAGCTGCCGGGCATGGTACGCGGCGCGCTGCACTCGCAGGAGCAGCTCGTGGATGCGGTGGTGGCGCTCGACTTCTTCCGCGACGTGCCGGAGCTTTCCGTGCCCGTCATCATGACCGAGGGCGTCCACGACCAGAACACGCCCGCCTCCATCGCCCGGCGCTGGTTCTACGCGCTCAGGGCGCCTGAGAAGCGCTGGATCTGGTTCGAGGACTCGGCCCACTCGCCGCTGCACGAGGAGCCGGAAAAATGGTGCCGCGAGGTCAGAAAAGCGCTCAATATCTGAAGGGAGAAAACTAAATTGTACGACGAACTCACCGAAGTTGACGTTAAAAAGATGCAGGAGGAGCTGGAGTACCGCGAGCTCACGCTGCGGCCCAAGCTCATCGAGGACGTGAAGGTCGCGCGGGCCTTCGGTGATCTGAGCGAGAACTTTGAGTACAAGGCCGCAAAGCGCGAGAAGAACCGCAACGACAGCCGCATACGCTACCTTGAGCGCATGATAAAGACCGCCAAGGTCATAAAGTCGAACTCCAAGGCCGACGAGGTCGGGCTGTTCGACAGCGTGAAGATCTACATCGAGGAGGACGACGAGGAGCGCGACATCAGGATAGTCACGACCCTGCGCCAGAACGCCCCGCTCGGCCTCATCAGCAAGGAATCGCCCGTGGGCGCGGCGCTCATGGGCCATCGCGTCGGCGACCGGGTCAAGGTCGAGGTCAGCGAGGACTACAGCTATTACATCGTCATCCGCGCCATAGAAAAGGGCAGCGATGACGAATCGCTGCCCATCAGGGGTTATTGAGCCTTTGCCCGCCGCAGTTCAGCCCAGCTTCACCACCAGGCAGCCGTCTATGAGCTCGATGCTGCCCTCGGCGGGATAGGCCGGCATGGCCTGCACATATTCGCTCTCGCGGTAGGCCTTGACCGTCTCGTCGTCGGCTATCGCCGCCGGGGTCAGCAGGACGTACTCGAAGTAGTTCTCGTAGCCGCCCTGGGTGCCCGAGCCCAGGACGAAGGAGCCCTGGTCCATGCCCGTTATCTCATATATGCGCCCGTAGCCCTCGGCCTCCTTCAGTGTGGTCGAGGGCTTTCCCACGAAGGCCAGGGGCGTTTCGCCCGGCTCGTAGCCCTCCACCTCGGCGATGTCGGCTGCTATGCGCGTGAAGAGGCTGAGGTTCGCGTCCTTCTCGAAGTCCTTGACTATGTAGGCCGTGTTCGCCGTCCTCACCCCGCCGAGCAGGATGACGCACACCAGGGCGGCCGCCGCATACCTCGCCGCCGGCTGCCTCCAGCAGCGCCAGACCAGTACCAGCGCGAAGACGTAGGTCAGCCAGAGCGCATAGTGCATCAGGTCGTGGCTGAGGTTGCCCGTGAGCACGCGCGAGATGTTCATGCCCGTGGGCAGCAGCAGGAGCAGCAGGGCCATCAGCGCCAGCGCCGCGGCCCGCGGCCGCTTTTCGCGCAGCCGCAGCAGCAGCCCGGCGCCGGCAAGGCCCGCAAGCCCGAAATGCAGCAGCGCCGAGAACCAGGCAGGGAACAGCTTGGACTTCAGGAAGATCTCCTTCACCGTGCCCAGCCAGCCCCAGTAGATAAACTGCGGGATACGCCCGAGGCCGAATTTGAAGATGGTGGTCAGGGAATTGTACTCGTCCGTCAGCAGCTGCACGTCCGTGAAGCTGTAAAACAGCCAGAGCGCGAGCAGGTACAGCAGCCCGCCGCCTATGAGCATCGCCACGGCGCGCAGCCCGTCGCGGAACACCTCGCCCGCCGGGCGGCCCTCCGCCAGGTCCAGGATGCAGCAGAGCATGGCCAGCGTTATCGTCACCGAGATGCAGCACTGGTAAAAGCCCAGCGAGAACATGAGCGGCACCATGCCCCACAGCCAGCCCAGCCGCTTCTCGCGCCAGAGCCAGGCGGACACCGTCGCCAGCAGCACGCCCAGCATGTCGCAGTCCAGGTCGTTTATATAGGTCGCCGTGATGGCGATGACCGTCACGTTCACGCACAGCGCGCCGCAGATGAGCAGCCGCGGCAGCGCCGCCTCCACCTTGAACAGCCTGAGTATCAGCCAGGCCGCCGCGGATATGTACAGCAGCGACAGCAGCCCAATGAGCCAGGGCAGCGTAGTCGTGCCGCGCAGCAGCTGCCCGTAGGCCGGCACGAATATGCGCCCCAGCCCGGCCTTCCACTCCATCGCCGCAGCGTCGGCTATGTACTCGTTGAGCGAGTCGTGGGATATGCTGTTGTTCAGGTACATATAGCCGTGCGCCGCAAGGCCCCAGGAAAACGTCATGCAGCAGCAGCCAAAAAATCCCCTGAGCCCGCGCCCGGCCCCTTCGTCCAGCCTCATGCGCCACCTCCGTATTTCCGCAAAATGCGCGTTTATTATACCACCGCGCCCTGGAAATTAAAAGCCGTATTTAGCTGTTGACACAAGCGCGCAAGTAGTGTATAATGCCCCAATGGTCCCGTGTCCCGGGGCCCTTTGGAAAGGAGAGTCACCAGCCTCATGGAGGACAGCGACAGTAGCGATTGTTACTTGCGTCTATATGGTTTGATTTGCGCATATCTGTGCTGACGCCCGGCACAGGTGCGCTTTTTTGCGCCCATTTTTGCTCTCTCACAGATAATTTGGAGGTCATACATAGACTATGGACTATCTCACAAGCATAATCATAATGGCCGTTCTGGTCATCTTCTCCGCCTACTTCTCAGCCACCGAGACGGCCTTTTCCTCGCTCAACCGGGCGAGGCTCAAGGCCGAGTCCGAGCGCGGCGACAAGCGCGCGGGCGAGGTGCTCAAGCTCGCAAACGACTTCGACAAGCTGCTGTCCACCCTGCTCATCGGCAACAACATCGTGAACATCGCCGCGTCCTCCATCGGTACCGTCTTGTTCATCCGGCTGCTCGACGACCCCGATAAGGGCGCTTCCGTCTCCACCGTCGTCGTCACCGTCGTCGTCCTCATCTTCGGCGAGATAACGCCCAAGAGCATCGCCAAGGAGGCGCCGGAGGGCTTCGCCAGGTTCTCTGCGCCCATCATCAAGCTCTTCATGTGGCTGCTGCTGCCCCTGAGCTGGATATTCGGGCTGTGGAAAAAGCTCATCTCCAAGCTCTTCCGCGTGCGCGACGACCGCAGCATGACCCAGGAGGAGCTCTCCGTGCTCGTGGACGAGGCCGGCGAGGGCGGCGGCATAGACAGCGACGAGGTCGAGCTGCTGCGCAGCGCGCTGGAATTCACCGAGCACGAGGCCGGGGACATCCTCACCCCGCGCGTCGACCTCGAGGCCGTGCCCATCGACGCCGACGCCGAGAACGTCGCCGGGGCCTTCCGCAGCTCGCGCTTCTCGCGCCTGCCCGTCTACGAGGGCAGCATCGACAACATCGTCGGCGTCGTGCACCAGAAGGATTTCTACGACCTCGGCCTCGGCGAGGAAGGGCTCAAGGGCATCATGACCCAGCCCGTCTACGTCCCCGCCAGCATCAAGATCAGCGCCCTGCTCAAGACCCTGCAGAAGGCCAAGGCCCACATTGCCGTCGTCACCGACGAGTACGGCGGCACCCTCGGCATCGTCACCATGGAGGATATCCTCGAGGAGCTGGTCGGCGATATCTGGGACGAGCACGACGAGGTCGTCGAGGAGCTGCACCAGACCGGCGAGGACAGCTACCGCGTCAGCGGCTCCGCCGAGCTCGACGAGATCTTCGAGCGCTTCGACCTCGCCTGCGAGAGCGAGAGCGTCACGCTCAGCGGCTGGATAATGGAGCAGCTTGGGCGCATACCCAAGCCCGGCGACAGCTTCTGCTTCGACGGCCTGCGCTTCACCGTCGTCTCCGTGGACAGCCGCAGGGTGACCGAGGTCGATGTCAAAAAGCTGCCTCCGCTCGAGGAGGACGGGGAATAAAGACTGCGCACAAAAAAGGAGCACCCGCCGGGTGCTCCTTTTTAACTTGTCCACGCTCAGTTGGCAACGTAGATGGCGCCGTAGTTTTCGGCGAAGTAGTCCTCCTTGCTCAGCAGGCCGCGCTGGTTCGTGCTGCCCACCAGCAGGCCGTAGATGTACGCGCCGTTTTCCGCATAGGGCGTGAAGGCCAGCACGTCGTCGTGCCAGCGGTTGCCCATCTTCACCTCTTCCCCGCCGTCCAGGGCCAGGTAGTACAGCTCCAGCGCGCCGTTGTTGACGATGGAAAAAGCCTTGCCGTCCAGGGCGAAGAAGTTCACGAGCCCCTCGTGCTCCGTCAGGCTGCGGCTGCCGCCCGCCGCGAAGTCATAGCAGTACAGGCTGCCGTCCACGGCGTAGAGCGTCAGGTCGCCGTAGCAGCCGCCGCCGAGCATGCCGCTCAGCCTGACCCCGCCTTCCGCCACCGTCTCGCAGCCCGACAGCCCGGAGTCATAGAGCCGCAGCTCGCTGTGCAGGTTCTCGGCGATGAAGGCCTGGCGGTACAGGCTGTAGTCGCCCTCCGGCTCGAGCTCGGCATACTCCATGGGCGAGAGCAGCTCCCGGGCCATGCTGCTGGCCAGGATAAGCAGCTTTTCCCCGTCAGAGCCCGCGAATTCCAGCGTCGATGAGTCCTCAAAAAGCGTCCGGAGCTCCAGGCTCTCCAGGTCAATGCGCACCATGAATTCCCTGCCGCCGCCCTCGCCGTCCGGCGCGCTCTCGTACAGCTCCGCGTAGATGCAGCCGTGGGAAACGTAGGCGGTCAGGGTCGTATACCAGCTGTCCGGCATGCCGTCGAAGCTCGCGATTACCTCGCGCTGCCGTGTCTCCGGGTCGATGCGGCGAAACTGCGTGCTGCCGAAGGCGCTGTTCGAGACCGAGTACCAGCAGCCGCCGTAGACGGTAAAGAGCGCCACATCCTCGCCTATCCAGGCCTCGCAGCTCTCGTCCACATGCAGGCAGCCGCTCGCCGAACACAGGGCCGTGAGCTCCCGGGCCGCCGTGTCGTAGTGCGTGAGTATCCGCGTGCCCGGGCAGTAGAAGTCCCGGCCGTCCTCGGACGAGAGCCAGCCGCCGCTTATGGTGAAGGCGGCGTTCTCCACCGGCGGCACGTTGAGCTCGCCCAGGTCGAAGGACAGCTCCGGCGGCTCGCCCGCCTCGCCGCAGCCGCCCAGCAGCGCCGCCGCGAGCGCCAGCGCCGACGCCGACAGCATCAGCCTGCGTATTTTCTTCTTCATTGCACACACCCCGCTTCAATTCCCTTTCTGACCTTAATATTGCTCCGCAGGCGCACAAAGTGACGCCCCGCGCCGCATTTTTTTGAAAAAACGCCCGCCGGGTGATAACGTCACGGACGGGCGGCGGGCTTTGGTGTACGCTTGCAGCAAAGATTTACGGGAGGCGTCTGCTATGAAAAAACTGTTCAGGAAGATACTCCGGCCGCTGCTGTTCGCCGCCGGCGGCGCGCTGGCCGGGCTCGTCTATTACTACCTCGTGGGCTGCTCCAGCGGCAGCTGCGTCATCACTTCCAGCCCCATCACGTCCATGCTCTACCTCGGCATCGCCGGGCTGCTGCTCTCCGGCGTGTTCTGCCCCTGCTGTAAGGACAGCTGCGACATGTGAGCCCCGCCGGGCGTCCGGCACGACCGCATAAACGAAAACTGAGGCCGGTTTACCGCCGGCCTCAGTTTTTTATGCTCAATAGTTCTCGCAGTTGAGCTCGAAGAAGCTCTTGGAGTACAGGCAGGTCGGGCAGACCTCCGGCGCGGCGGTGCCTACGACGATGTGGCCGCAGTTGCGGCACTCCCAGACCTTGACCTCGCTCTTTTCAAAGACCTTCGCCGTCTCCACGTTCCGCAGCAGCGCCCTGTAGCGCTCCTCGTGGCGCTTCTCGATGGCCGCCACCAGCCGGAACTTCGCCGCGAGCTCGGGGAAACCCTCCTCCTCGGCGGTCTTCGCAAAGCCGTCGTACATGTCCGTCCACTCGTAGTTCTCGCCCTCGGCCGCGTGCAGCAGGTTCTGAGCGGTATCGCCCAGGCCGCCGAGTTCCTCGAACCACAGCTTCGCGTGCGCCATCTCGTTGCCCGCCGTCTTCAAGAACAGCTCCGCGATCTGCTCGTAGCCCTCGTTCTTCGCCACGGCGGCAAAGTAGCTATACTTGTTGCGCGCCTGCGACTCGCCGGCGAACGCGGCCTCCAGGTTCTTTTCCGTCTGCGTGCCCGCATACTTGTTCCCCGCCTTCGCCGGGGCTTCCTCTATCTTCTCAAACGAGGACGCCGGCTGCTTGCACACCGGGCACTTGAAGTCCTCCGGCAGGCTCTCGCCCTCGTACACATATCCGCAGACCTTGCATTTCCACTTGCTCATAGCCTTTTTTGCTCCTTTCTCACGCTCTTCATTGCAGGGTATCCGCTCGAGCAGCTCCTTCGCCGCCTCCACCGGGAAATCCGGCGAGGGCGGGGCCTTCACAAAGCCCTCCAGCAGCTCGTGCGCGTTCGCGCTCTGGGGCAGCATGTAGCCCGCCTCGCGCAGCAGGTCCTCATTTACCAGGCGCGCGGACTTCTCCACGGCCTTCATCAGCCTGTACAGCCCGTCTTCCTCGGCCTGCGCCTTGAGCTGCCCGGCGATGTCCTCCTCCGCCGACTTGCTCGACGATAGGGCCCGCGCCAGGGCCGTGACCGGCTCCGTCTTCTTCTGCTGCGGCGGATACTGGACGGGCACCATGGAGATGGCGCCGCTCGGGCAGGCATCGGCACACACGCCGCAGCCTATGCACTTTTCCACGTCTATGATGCTGTTCTCCGTGTCCGTCGCGCCGGTCGGGCAGACGTACAGGCACAGGCAGTCCTTCGTGCAGAGGCGAAGATTCCTCACAGCTACTTTTTCCATGCCTCAGTTCCTCCCTTACACCAGCTCAAATTTCCACGAAGGCACCTTGCACACCGGGCAAAGCTGCGGGGCGGCGTCGCCCACATACACAAAGCCGCAGACCGTGCAGACCCAAACCTTCGTATCCTTCAAAAAGGCCTCGCCCTCGCTGCGATAGCGCTTCAGCAGCGCCTCGAGTATGCGCGTGACCTTCTCGCCCCAGACGCATATACGCTGGGTACCCCGGTCGCCCTCGGCTGCCGCCGCGCCCTTCAGCGCGGGATAGCCCTCGCCCAGGTCGCGCTCGACCAGCTCGATGAGCCTGTCGAGGCCCGCGTCGGGCTCGGGCGCGCGCGCGGCGGCAAAAAACTCCGCCAGCTGCGTGTAGAGCGCCGCCTCCCTGTCCTTGTACTGCTTCTCGCAGCCCCTTGCCAGGTTCGAGCACAGCGCCGTAAGCTCCTTCATCTCGCCCAGCTCGTGCCCGGCCAGGGGCGCCGGCGCGGGCCGCTCCGCAGCCTCCTGCCGCTCCGGCGAAAAGGCGCTCTTCGGCGCGCCGCACAGCGGACACACCCAATTGTCGGGCAGCTCCTCAAAAGGCCGGCCCTCCTTCGCCTCGTCGTAGACATAGCCGCAGACGCTGCATATCCATTTCTTCACTAAGTTTCCTCCCTTCTGTTATCTCCAGTATCAACTCCGCATACTGGTCATCGTGTTTAGTATTTTAATAATAAATCTTATTATTATTATTATATACAAACTCAGCTGCATGTCAAGGGCCAAAAGCCAAGAAAAACGCATTTTGCCCGACCGCCGCCCTGCGGGCCGCGCCCTTGACAGTTTATATGAAATAGTAGCGCGAATTTCGTCACAATACCCGGGGTTTCTGATACAAATCGGATACAAAGCGATGCTAAACTGTGGCAGTAAGGAAAGGAGGCGCGGAAAATGAAACGCGTGTTTGCATTTACCCTCGCGCTGCTCGTCCTCTCCGCCTGCGGGACGAATGAGGCAGCTCAGGGCGGGATGGGCGTCGCGTCAGAAGCCGACGGGACTGCCTCCAGCAGATATCTCAAGACCGCGATACCCCTGCCGAAGGAGAACTTCATCATCTCAAACGCAGAGGCGGCGGGCTCCTATATCTACCTCTTCGGTACGGAGGTCACGGACGCCCCGAACAACTATTACATCTACGTCCTGGACTATGACGGCAGCGTACTCGACCAAAAGCGCTGCGCCTGGGACGACGGGTATTACCACAGCATCATGGATTCGTCGGTGGACGAGGACGGGAACATATGGCTGCTCGAATACCTGTACGAGCGGACGTATGACGAAGCCGGGAATAAGACATCGGAACGCTCTGCGGGCTGGTGCGTTGAGAGAGTGGACGGAGACGGCTTCTCCGGGCCCCTTTTCAGCTCAAGTGCCGTCGCTGAGCCGTTGGGGATCGACGTTTATAACGGATTCGTTTACCTTTGCAGCAGCGACGGCGCCTTCTGCTTTTCCGGCGGTGGGGACTTTCTCGGCTCGTCGGGCAGCCTGGGCGGATTTCGCGGCTTGACCATTGCGCGCGGCGAAATATATCTGCTGTATTCCGACATAAGCGGTGTGAAGATAGGCTCCGCTTCCCTTGAAGGCTGCGCCATCTCCGCTAATTTTGCGGCGGACGTGAATGTCTACAAACTTATAGGCGGGGCCGGCCTCTACATAGACAGCGGCAGCGGGCTCTACAGCTTCGACCCGGAAACGGGCGAGGCCGGGTTTGTGCTGGATTGGGTCTCAGCCGGTGTGTCCGGGGACTACAAGGGCGTGACTGCGCTTGCAGACGGGGCGTTTTTATACTACGACTCCCGGGAATCGTGTCTGCTGGAGCCTTCTGCATACACGGATGAACTGGTAACGCTGACGCTGGCGAGCATGGAGCCGCGCTTTATCCGGGACGCCGTCATAGACTTCAACGCCTCGAGCGATAAATACGCCGTGGAGATAATCGACTACTCGCAGTACAACACCGCCGACGCGCCCGAAGCCGGCATTTTGAGGCTGGACCTGGACATAGTCTCAGGCAATGCGCCGGACATCATCGACTTGA
This sequence comes from uncultured Oscillospiraceae bacterium, assembly GCA_944387285.1. Lineage (GTDB taxonomy): Bacteria > Bacillota > Clostridia > Oscillospirales > Oscillospiraceae > Scatomorpha. The sequence goes on from CALXEH010000024.1 coordinate 31,999, forward strand.
CCGGCCTGCCGCTGGCGCAGTATGAGGGCATGGGCCTGTTGGAGGACCTCAGCGCTTACTTTGACCGCGAGGGCAGCCCGGCCCTGGCGGAAAGCCTCTTGAACGCCCTGCAAAGCGGCGGGAAGCTCTGCGCCCTTGTCCCCTGCTGCACGATAATGACTATTGAGGGATATGGCTCAGACGTGGGCGGCATGGGCGAGCTGGAGTTCCGTGACATACTGGCGCTTCAGGAGACGATGGGCGGCGGGGCCAGCCCCTTCGGCGCGACGATGTCCAAAAAGTCGTTTCTCGAGACCATGCTCTCCGTCGGGAATTCCAGATACATTGACTGGGAGACCGGCGTCTGCAATTTTGACGAGAGCTTCAAGGACATGCTTAAACTTGCGTCCGGCCTGCCCGATGAGGCCGACCCGTCAATGGATCTGCAGATGATAGCCTCAAGAGAGCAGCTGCTCTCCGTGCAGAACATAGCCTCGGTCATGGACATACTGGCCTTCGACTACTATTTCGGCGGCGACCTCGCCCTCTGCGGCATACCGTCCGTCCAAGGCTCCGGCGCCGTCCTCTGCCCCTACATCATGCTGGGCATGTCCTCTGTAAGCGAGAACAAGGATGGGGTCTGGGAATTCATGTGTATGCTGCTGTCCGACCGGTATCAGGACAAGTACGCTGAGCTGATGCTGCCGACGACGGAGTACGGGCTGGAACGCGCCCTGGCCGAAATGGACGAGGCGATGTCGTCCGGCGGCGAGCTGTATCTGCCCGACATTAACGGGAACGAGGTGTCCGTAAAGGCGGACAACGAAAAGTGCGCGCGGCTTTTCCGCGAGCTTTTGGGCTCTGTGACAAGCGTCCGCGGATCCAGCCAGGAGCTGTTCGACATCATCTGGCCAGAAGCTCAGGCGTACTTCTGCGGGGACAGGAGCGTGGACGTGGCTGTAGATATAATAAGCTCGCGCGTGCAGATATACGTCAGCGAGCATTTGTGATATACGGCGAAATAAATGTTGAAGGAGGCGTGGAAAATGAAACGGGTGTTTGTGTTTATCCTGGCCCTGCTCGTCCTCTCGGGCTGCGGGACGGCGCCGGAAGCGGTAGAAACGGAGGGGCCGCCGGCTGCTACGCCTGAGGTGCGCGTTGTGGAGGAGGGCAGCGGGATTTATGCGCAGGAGCAGATACCGCTGCCTGAGCCGTACTCGGGCTGCAGCGTGCTCGCAGCCGGGCGCGAGGACGTATATCTGCTCATGGAGAACTATGACGACTATTCAACAGCTATCTTCCGGCTCGACCCGGAGACGGAGCTGCCTGTGCCGACGTCGCTCGAATACGATGAGAACACTTTAAGAAACTCGCAAGTAACGCCGGAGCACGGGCTGGCCTTCATGATATGGCGTCAATATGACGACGGCACATCGGAGTTCGTTGTCCGAGAGTACGATGCAAACTATGAGCTTGCCCATGAGGTCAGCCTTGCCGCCGCCTATGCGGACGATTACCCGGTGATCTTCGGTTTCATCCCCTGCGAGGGCGGCTATATCGCGAACGCGTTCAAGGGCATCTGGTTTGTAGACTATGAGGGCGGGGCAAGGCTGCTCCTGGACAACGATGGGACGCAATACAGTTTCTTCTACAACTCTGAGGGCGACATCCTTGCCTGCGGCACGACGCCCGGCGGCTCCGTTGTCATCGAGTTTCGCTTCGACCTCTCGGGCTATGAAAAGTTCCCGCAGGACTTTGAGCGCTTCCTGCCCATCTGCGGCTGGGGCGAGGACGAGCTGTACATCTACTCCGACGGTTGGCTCTGCGCCCTGGACTACCGCACGGGCGAGCTGCAGCAGCGTGTCAACTCCGACCTTAGCAGCGTAGCCATAAACGCCCGGCTCTCGGAGGACGCTTATGCGGGTACGAGCTCGTCGAAGCTCTACGTCTCGCACGAGCTGCCCGCCGGCACAGAATTGACTGTCGTGAGGCTCGCGGCCGCTATGGGCACGGAGCTGCAGGACTATGTCAAAAGATACAACAGCCTCAACACCGGTTCCGTCATCGAGATAAGCTATTACCGCGAGAGCGAACAGAGCCGGCTCATAGCCGAGATCGCCGCCGGGAACGCGCCCGACCTCTACGACCTCGCCCTGCTGCCGAAGGAGCTGCTGGCGCGGCGCGGCTATCTCGCCGACCTTGGCGACTTTGTGCGCGGTCTGGGCTTTGCCGAGGGCGTCATAAACGCCTGCACCAGCTCCGACGGCGGTATCTACGAGTTCGTGCCCTGCTTTGAGCTCATGTACTGCGCCGTTTCCGAGGAATACGTCCCGGACGGTACATGGACGCCCGAGGACATGCTGGGGCTCTATGAGGAGACGGGCCTGCCCATCTTTGACCCGAGCATGAGCCGGGACATGTTCCTCGAATACTACCTCGCCTTCAACGGCGGCAGCTATATTGACGGGCAGGAGCGGTTCG